>NZ_JAFCXL010000011.1:0-183615 GCF_049898325.1 Massilia sp. DWR3-1-1
TACAAGTTATGCCTGATGACCATAGTAAATCGGTACCACCCCTTCCCATCCCGAACAGGACCGTGAAACGATATTACGCCGATGATAGTGCTGCAACCAGTGTGAAAGTAGGTTATCGTTAGGCTAGTTATAGTGAGAAAACCCCGTACAGCGATGTGCGGGGTTTTTTTACGTCTGCAGTATCGACCGGCGGCGCCGTCACACAGTGTGCTACTGTCGACTGCGACACCTGTTCCAATCTGACACAGGCCTGTTCCGATTGCGGGGCAGCGCGGCGTGGCATGGCATTTGCTCTTACCTGATGATTCATCCAACAATCATCAGCAGGAGACATCCATGCAACACCCCTACCGCAAACTGGCCCTGGCCCTCACCGTGTCGGCCGCTGCGCTGACCTCGTTTTACGCGGCCGCCCACGGCAACGTCACCCCGCAAGCCGTCGACACCACGGGACTGCCCGTGCTGGGCGATAAATGGCGCGAAGACAATCCCTATAAAACCAACAAGCTCGCGCTGAAGATCGGCACCTCGGCCTATAACCAGAACTGTGCGCGCTGCCACGGCATCGAGGCCATCTCCGGCGGCATCGCCCCCGACCTGCGCCAGCTCGACAAGGACTGCGTGGGGCTCAAAGCGGAGGCGAAGAAGGCCGCCTGCTTCAAGGAGATGGATGGGTATTACCTGACCTCGGTCCGCCATGGCAAAGTGCGCAACGGCGCCGTCTACATGCCGCCGTTTGAGGGGGTGTTCAACCAGGAGGCGATGTGGGCCATCAAGACCTACCTTGAATCGCGGCGGGAGACACAGTGAGACGCCCAGTGAGAAGCCCGGTGAGCGCCGTCGCCGCCCGCCGGCGCGCATGTTTGGCCCTGGCCCTGGCCCTGTGCGCTGCCGTGCCCGCACGCGCCGACTGGCTCAGAATCGCCCAATCGGGCCACCTGAAGGTGGCGGTGTACACCGAGTTCCTGCCGTTCTCCGACAAGGACGCGGGCATCGACGTCGACCTGGCCAGGGCGCTGGCGGCCCGGCTGGGCCTGAAACTGAGCCTGCTGCCATTCCCCGCCGGCGAGAATCTCGATGACGACTTGCGCAACATGGTGTGGAAGGGCCACTACCTGGGCTACGGTCCGGCCGACGTCATGCTGCACGTTCCCGTCGACCGGCGCCTGATGGCGCAGAACGACAAGGTGCACATCTTCGCGCCGTATCACGTCGAGACGGTGCGCCTGGCGAGAAGCGCGAAGACGATACCGCAGTTCGACGGCCTCGACTCGCTCGCCGGCAAGCGCATCGGCGTTGAAAAGGTGTCGATCGCGGCGATGGTGATGCTGGGCGAAGCCAATGGCAAATTCCGCGACACTGTCCGCATCTTCCCGACGGCGATCGAGGCCGCCGCCGCCCTGAAAAACGGCGAACTCGATGCCGTGCTGGCCACCCGCTCGGAGATCGAGTCGGTACTCAAGGGCGATCCCGCATTCCCCCTCGAGGAAGTGGCGTTCCAGCGCCTGCCGCGCGCGGGCTGGGCGGTCGGCATGGCGGTGCGCAAGGACGATACGGAGATGGCGACCAGGCTGCAGGCGGCCATCAACGAGATGGCGGCAAATGGCGAATTGAAAGCCATCTTCGCCAGGTACGGGGTACAGGCGGTCAAACCTTAGCGAGGGGGGCGGGCCGCGCCGCCCGCTGCCGTCCTAAAACGCGTAAGCGGCGCTGATGCCCGCCATCCAGTTGCGCCCCGGCGCCGCCTCGTAGTAACGCTTGTTGGTGTCGCCGACGATCAGCGAGCCCACATACTGGCGGTCCAGCAGATTATTCACCCTGACGAACTGCTTGAAGCGCCACGGCCCCAGTTCCTGGCGGGCGTTGATGCGCGCGTTGATGATAGCGTAGCCGGGCGCCGGGATCTCGGCGTTGGCGTCTTCCGCGTAGGCGCGGGTGCTGGCGACGCCCTCGAGCGCGGCGCCGAAGCGGCCGCTGGCATCCTTCCACGCCAGTTCGGCAAAACCGTTCGCGTTCGGCACGCCCGGCAGGCGGCTGCCCTGGGCGACGGCGCCGAAGCCCTGGTCGTAGACGGCGCGCAGGGCGGTGAGGGCGAGGCGGGCGCTCAAGCCCCCGCCCAGGTTGGCGTCGACCGACACCTCGGCGCCCTGGCGCAAGGTCTTGCTGGCGTTCTTGTAGCTGGTGCGTCCGCCGGCGGCGCTGTCGACCACGAGTTCGTCGGTGGTACGCACCTGGAACAGGGCGGCGTTGATGCGCGTGCTGCCGCCGACGATGGCCTTGGCGCCCACTTCCAGGTGGGTGCTCTCGGCCGCCTTCAGGCCGAAATTGAAGCCGCCGCCCGTGCCCGAATAAAACAGTTCGTTCAAGGTCGGCGTTTCGAAGCCGCGCGCCGCGCTGGCATAGACATTCAGGTTCGGATCGATCTTGTAGAGGGCGCCCAGCACCGGCGTGGTGTGGCTGTAGTTGACGCCGCCGCTGTCGTTGCCATTGCCGAGGAAGGCGTCGTCGACGCGCACTGTCAGGCGGCTGTGGCGTACCCCGCCCGTGAGCACCCAGGCGCCGCCTTTCCACTCCGTTTGCGCGTAGGGGTCGAGGCTTGAGAGCACGTCCTGCTCATCGCGGCGCAGATTGCCCTGCACGCCGAACTGGTTGCCGATGAAGTTCTCGTAGCCTTTGCGGGCGTCGCTCGAGTGGCCGTAGTCAAGGCCGACGGTGGTGGTGAGCTTGCCGCCGCCCAGCGCCCGCACGAAGGCGTAGTTGACGTCGGCGCCGTAAAAATCGCGGTCGAAATCGACCACGCCGCCCGAGTGGGTCGACGCTGCCTGAAACGCCTTCGAGAAGGCCTGGAACTGGCGTACCTGGCGGTTGCCGCCATATACCATCAGGTGCAGGCGGTCGTCGCCGAACTGCTGGTCCCAGGCCAGGCCGGCCTGGGTGTGGCGGATGTCCTTGCGGGTGGCGTAGCGATCGGCCAGGGTGCGCTTGGGCGTTTGCGTGTCGGTGGTGTCGGTCTCGCCGGCGCGCGGGTCGCGCTGGTAGGTCGCCCAGGTCACGCCCAGCGGATCCTCGGTGGCGTCCTGGCGCAGCGTGTTGGCCACCAGGGTCAGTTTGCCGCCCTCGGCGGGGCGCATGGTCAGCTTGGCGAAGCCCTGGTCGCGCGTGGCGGCGCTGTGCGCGCGGTAGCCGTCGGTGTCGAAGCGCGAGGCGTCGAGCACGTAGCCGATGCCGCTGGCGGCGCCCTGGGCGTTGACGTCGATCTTGCTGCTGCCGTAGCTGCCCCCGCTGACGGTCGATTCGAGCGTCGGCCGGCCTTCGCCGTCGCGCGTGACGAGCTGAATCACGCCACCCGAGTGGTTGCCGTAGATCGCGGAAAATGGCCCGCGCAGCACTTCGATGCGTTCGGCCATGTCGAGGTTGAAGGCGGACGGCTGGCCTTGGCCGTCGGGCATGGTGGCCGGCACGCCGTCGCTGATCAGGCGCACGCCGCGCACGCCGAAGGCCGAGCGGGCGCCGAAGCCGCGCGAGGAAATCTGCAAATCCTGCGCGTAGTTCTGGCGGTTCTGCGCCACCAGGCCCGGCACCGCGGCCAGGGCTTCGGAGGCGTTGACGCGCATCTGGCCATCGCGGATGCGGGCGGCGTCGACGACGTCGATGGCGGCGGGCAAATCGAAACTGCTGTGCTCGAGGCGGCTGGCACTGATGACGACGACGTCCATCGGCTGCTGCGGTGGCGGTGGCGCCACGGGCGTGTCGGCGGCGGCGGCGAAACCGGCGGCGGGCGCCAGCACGGCAAACAGGCTGGCAACGGCTTTCAAGCGGAACGGCGCAAGCATGGATTCTCCAGAAAAAGAACGGACATTTTAAGTATTAAGCAATATACCTGCCATGCCAGATGCTGCACCGCACACTTGGCGCTGTCGCCGCCCCGCTGCACATGGCACGGTGCTTGCAGCGTTTTACGCAGGCGCGCAGCCGCGCGCGAGGATCGATCGTCAAAGGGTTTTACCGTGAAAAAATCGCTACTGTTTGCGCTGCTGTGTTCGGCAGGCCTGGCCGGCGCCGCACCGTTTGCCTATGTCCCCAATGAAAAATCGGGCACCGTCAGCGTGATCGACACCGCCACCGACACCGTCGTGCGCGAAATTGCCGCCGGTAAGCGTCCACGCGGCATCGCCGTCGCCCCCGGCGGCGCCCGCCTGTTCGTCAGCGACGCCAGCGCCAACGTCCTGCTCAGCTTGCCCACCGGCGGCGAGCGCCGTGGCAGCACGCCGCTGGGCAAGTCGCCCGAGGGCGTCGGCATCGCCGCCGACGGCCGCCTGGTCGCCGTGGCCGTCGAAGAAAGCAATAGCGTGACCCTGATCGACGCCGCAAGCGGCGCCGTGGTGGCCGACATCAAGGTGCAGGGCAAAAATCCGGAACACGCCGTCTTCAGCCCCGATGGCCGCTGGCTGCTGGTATCGGCCGAGGAGGCCGAGCAGGTCGACGTGATCGATGTCGCCGCCCGCCGCCAGGTGGGCAGCATCGCCGTGGGCCTGCGCCCGCGCGGCATCGGTTTTACGCCGGACGCCACGCGCGCCTACGTCGCCTGCGAGCTCGTCAACACGGTGTATGCGATCGACCTGGCCAGCCGCAAGGTGATCGCCACCATCCCCGCCGGCAAGAATGCCAACGGCATCGCCATGGCTCCCGATGGCAAGCAGGTGTGGGTGTCGAACGGCACCGACGGCACCGTGATGCGGATCGACACGGCAAAGAACGTCATCACCGCTACCGTGCCGGTCGGCAAGCGTCCGTGGAATATGGCCATCACGCCCGACGGCGCCAAGTTGTATGTGGCCAACGGTCGTTCCAACAGTGTCTCCGTCATCGACACGGCCAGCGCGCGCAAGCTGGCCGACATCGCGGTGGGGGAATTGCCCTGGGGTGTCGTCATCGAGTGAACGGAAACGTGACACCTGTTCCATTCTGGATCAACTGATCGGCACAGTCGCCCGCTGCCAGCCCCGCAAACGGGCTGGCACGGTGTTTGCGAATCCTCTGGGTGTGAACAAGCACACCGTCGGCCCAGACGGCATCCATTACAACACCACACTAGAGGACGACATGAATCTCGCGGACATCAGCAAACTGGGCGTTGCCAATCCCTTCAAGCAACGCTATGACAACTACATCGGCGGCAAGTTCGTCGCCCCCGTCAAGGGCGCATATTTCGCCAACATCACGCCCATCACCGGGCAGCCGTTTTGCGAAATCGCCCGCTCGACGGCCGAGGACATCGAACTGGCGCTCGACGCCGCCCACGCCGCCAAGGATGCCTGGGGCAAGACCTCGCAGACCGAGCGCGCCAATATCCTCAACAAGATTGCCGACCGTATCGAGCAGAACCTGACCCTGGTGGCCACGGCCGAGACCATCGACAACGGCAAGCCGATCCGCGAAACCATGGCCGCCGACATCCCGCTGGCGATCGACCATTTCCGCTATTTTGCCGGCTGCATCCGCGCCCAGGAAGGCTCGGTCGCCCAGATCGATCACGAGACCTATGCTTACCATTTTCACGAACCGCTGGGCGTGGTGGGCCAGATCATTCCGTGGAACTTCCCGATTCTCATGGCTGTGTGGAAACTGGCGCCCGCGCTGGCGGCCGGCAATTGCGTGGTGCTCAAGCCGGCCGAGCAGACGCCCGCGTCGATCATGGTGTTGATCGAGCTGATCGGCGATTTGCTGCCGCCGGGCGTGCTCAACATCGTCAACGGCTTTGGCCTGGAAGCGGGTAAGCCGCTGGCCTCGAACAAGCGCATCGCCAAGATCGCCTTTACGGGCGAGACCGGCACCGGCCGCCTGATCATGGGCTACGCTGCGCAGAACCTGATTCCCGTCACGCTCGAACTGGGTGGCAAGTCGCCCAATATCTTCTTCGAAGACGTGATGGATGCCGACGACGACTTCTTCGACAAGTGCCTGGAAGGCTTCGCCATGTTCGCCCTCAACCAGGGCGAAGTGTGCACCTGCCCCTCGCGCGTGCTGATCCAGGAATCGATCTACGAAAAATTCATCGAACGGGCCCTGCAGCGGGTGGCCGCCATCAAGCAGGGCAATCCGCTGGACGCCTCGACCATGATCGGCGCCCAGGCCTCGCAGGAGCAGCTGGAAAAAATCCTGTCCTACCTCGACATCGGCAAACAGGAAGGGGCCCAGTTGCTGGCCGGCGGCGCGCGCAATACGCAAGAGGGGGATCTGGCCGGCGGCTACTACGTCACCCCCACCGTGTTCAAGGGCGACAACAAGATGCGCATCTTCCAGGAAGAAATTTTTGGACCAGTCGTCTCCGTCACCACCTTCAAGGATGAAGCGGACGCCTTGCGCATTGCCAACGACACCCTGTACGGCCTGGGCGCCGGCCTGTGGACGCGCGACGGGTCGCGCGCCTTCCGCGTGGGTCGCGCCATCCAGGCGGGCCGCGTGTGGACCAATTGCTACCACCTGTACCCGGCCCACGCCGCCTTCGGTGGCTACAAGCAGTCCGGCATCGGCCGCGAGAATCACAAGATGATGCTCGACCATTACCAGCAGACCAAGAACCTGCTGGTGAGCTACAGCCCGAAAGCGCTGGGTTTCTTTTAAGGACATGCCATGAACCACGCGCTGGCCCGGGTGGTGGCCACCGATGCCGCCCTACAGATGATTGCCGAATTACGCCAGAAGCACGGTCCGCTGATGTTTTTCCAGTCCGGCGGCTGCTGCGATGGCAGCACGCCGATGTGTTACCCGGCCGGCGAATTCCATCTCAGCGACACCGATGTCTACCTGGGCAACCTGGGCGGCGCGCCGTTCTACATGGGACTCGAACAGTTCGCCTATTGGGAGCACACGCAGCTGATCATCGACGTCGTCAACGGCAATGGCGGCATGTTCTCGCTCGACAACGGCACGGGCCGGCGTTTTCTGACCCGGTCCCGCTTGTTCACGGACGACGAGTGCCGCCAGTTGCAGAACGCCGGCGCGGCCCCGCGTCATCCTGCGCAGGAAGCAGGCACATAGCACTACAGCAGCGCATAACCATAAGACCAAAACAGGAGAAAGATTGTGCAGAAGAAAATCATCACGGGATGTGTGCTGGGCTTGGCCGCGGTCGCGGCGGTCCAGGCGGCCAACGTCACCCAGGCCATGCTGTCGAACACGGCCAAAGACCCGAAAAGCGTGCTGTCGTTCGGCATGGGCACGGAAGGGCAGCGCTATTCGCCGCTGACGCAAATCAATACGCAAAACGTCGCCAGGCTCACGCCCGCCTGGTCGATGTCGTTTGGCGGCGAAAAGCAGCGGGGCCAGGAATCGCAGCCGCTCATTCACAACGGCAAGATGTTCGTCACCGCCTCGTACTCGCGCATATTTGCCGTCGACCTGAAAACCGGCAGCAAGCTGTGGAAGTACGAGCACCGCCTGCCGGACGGCATCATGCCCTGTTGCGATGTGGTCAACCGTGGCGCCGCCCTGTTCGGCAACTTGGTGATTTTCGGCACGCTCGACGCCCAACTGGTGGCGCTCGACCAGGACACCGGCAAAGTGGTGTGGAAGGAAAAAGTCGACGATTACGCGGCCGGCTATTCGATGACGGCCGCGCCCCTGATCGCCAAGGGCATGTTGCTCACGGGCGTGTCCGGCGGCGAGTTCGGGGTGGTGGGGCGCGTCGAGGCGCGCGACCCGATGACGGGCCAGCTGATCTGGTCGCGTCCCACCGTCGAAGGCCACATGGGCCACAAGTACGACAAGGACGGCAAGGCCAGCGACAACGGCATCTCCGGCACCACCAACAAGACCTGGCCGGGCGATCTGTGGAAAACCGGTGGCGCCTCCACCTGGATGGGCGGCACCTACGACGAAAGTACGGGCCTGGCCTATTTCGGCACGGGCAATCCGGCGCCGTGGAACAGCCACCTGCGTCCCGGCGACAATCTGTATTCGTCCTCGACGGTGGCGATCGACCCCAGCACGGGCCTGATCAAATGGGCCTACCAGAATACCCCGAACGACTCCTGGGATTTCGACGGCGCCAACGAGTTCGTCACCTTCGACATGGACGGCAAGCGCTACGGCGGCAAGGCCGACCGCAACGGCTTTTTCTACGTCATCGACGCCAACAACGGCAAGCTGCAGAACGCCTTCCCCTTCGTTAAAAAAATCACCTGGGCCAGCAGCATCGACCTGAAAACGGGACGGCCGAATTTCATTGCCGCCAACCGCCCCAGCGATCCCACCAAGGGGGAAGATGGCAAGAAGGGCAGCACCGTGTTTTCGGCGCCCGCCTTCCTGGGCGCCAAGAACCAGATGCCGATGGCCTACAGCCCCCAGACCAGGCTGTTCTATGTGCCCGCCAACGAATGGGGCATGGACATCTGGAATGAGCCGATCAGCTACAAGAAGGGCGGCGCCTTCCTGGGCGCGGGCTTTACCATCCGTCCCCTCAACGACGACTACATCGGCGCCATGCGCGCGATCGATCCGAAGACGGGCAAGATTGTCTGGGAAAACAAGAATGTGGCGCCGCTGTGGGGTGGCGTGATGTCCACCGCGGGCGGCCTGGTGTTCTACGGCACGCCGGAAGGCTTCCTCAAAGCGGTCGACGCCAGGACGGGCAAGGAACTGTGGAAGTTCCAGACCGGCTCGGGCGTGGTGGCGCCGCCCGTCACCTGGATCGACGGTGGCGTCCAGTACGTCGCCGTGGTCTCGGGCTGGGGTGGCGCGGTGCCGCTGTGGGGCGGCGAGGTGGCGAAAAAAGTCAATTTCCTCGAACAGGGCGGTTCCGTGTGGGTGTTCAAACTGCCCAAGGCGTGATGACGTTGGTGAGGACTTCGCTCCTGGGACCTTCGCGCGGTTGATTGTCTCCTCGGCGTGAATGGGGCGAATTTGATGGCGGCTTCGGCCGCCATTTTTTTATTTTTAGTATAAACGCTATAAATGATTGTTCGGTGGTGGCGCCTGTATCGGAAACGATCAGAAACTGAACAGGTGCTGGCTCAGTTGATCCGATCCGCAACAAGGCGCCGCCGTCGCCGCCGGCATTGCCTCCTTATTCGACGGGCACGCTATTTGCCACAGAGGGGGTACATCGTCACGATGTGTCCATCAATAAAACAACACGAGGAGAGACGGATGAACAAGATCATTCTGGCCGGCGCACTGGCCGCGCTGAGCCTGCAAAACGCCCACGCAGTCGACATCAAGACGGGCGACTGGACGGTGTCGGTGGGCGGCATCGTCAACGCCTATTACACGGCCGTGTCGTGCTCGGGCGACGCCGTCGGCGGGCTGGCGCTGGGCGCCCAGGCGCTCGGTTGCGGCGGGCAGGGCGATCGCACCACCATCGGCAACGGCCTGCTGCCGAACGGCCTGATCACCTCGGCCTCCACCAACAGCGGCGGCTACGACGTCAAGGCCCTGATCGGCATTTATAACTCCACCGCCACCGACAGCGCCATCGGCCAGAACAGCGTGGTCGACGTGCGCCAGGCATTTTTTACCTTCGGCAACGCCAGCATGGGCACCGTCAAGCTGGGCCGCGACTACGGCATCTTCGGCGCCAACGCCATTCTCAGCGACATGACCCTGATGGGCGCCGGCGCTCCCGTGCAAGCGACCCAGCGGGGCCGGGTGGCGCTCGGTCACATCGGCGCCGGCTACAGCTACCTGGGCAACTACGGCCAGATCAGCTACAGCCTGCCCAAGTCGGCCTCGGGCTTCGGCTTCGATGTCGGCCTGATGAGTCCGGTATCTGACACCCCGGTCGTCAGCGGCGCCATCTACACCACCAAGTCCAGCCCGCAACTACAGGCGCAAGTGACGATGACGGGGGAACATGTCAAAGCCTGGCTGGGTGCCAAGACGCAAAAGTTCAATGGGGCCACGCCCGGCATCGGCGACCTCACCATGACGGGCCTCGAACTGGGCGCGTCCTGGACCATGGGCGACCTGGGGCTGTTGGGCAATGTGCAGGGCGGCAAGGCGCTGGGCATCCTGTCGGACGCCGACCAGGGCGACACCAAGTCGAAAAATTATTTTGTCCAGGGCACCTATAAAACCTCGGACAAGCTCAAGCTGGGCATCAGTTACGGCATGAGCAAAAATGACGACAACACCGCCGGCACCCGCGGCCTGAAGTCGAACGCCAACCTGACGCTGGGCGCCTATTACTCGCTCAACAGCCTGATCACGCTGGTGGGCGAGGCGGGCCAGACCCGCTCGAAAGCGTTCAACGGGCAAACGGCCCGCATGAATGGCGCCGCGCTGGGCGGCATCATTTTCTTCTAAGGTAAGGGGCCGGCGTGCGCATGTGGCGAGGATTGTTCCTGTGGCTCCTGTGCCTGTCGACGGGGGCCGCGCACGCCGGCGTGTTGAACAAGACGGACCTGGCGCGCCGTTTTCCCGCGCCGCTGCTGGTGGGCGACAAGCAGGCCGATCTGCCCGTCTGGCCCCTGTTCAAGCAGAACGCCACGGCGACGGCGCTGGTCGGCTATGTGTTCGAGTCGGTCGACCTGGCGCCCATCCCCGGTTTTTCCGGCGTGCCCGTCAACCTGCTGGTGGCGATCGATGCGCAGGGCAGTTTTATGGACGTGGCCGTGCTGTCGCACCATGAACCGGTGTTTCTCGACGGCCTGGGCGAAGCGCCCCTGTTCGCCTTCGTCAAGCAGTACCAGGGCCTGTCGCTCAAACAATCGCTGCAGATTGACAGCAAGGCCAAGCGCAGCAATCTGCCCGATGGCAGCCGCGCCTACCTGGACGGCGTTTCCAAGGCAACCGCCTCGGTCCGCATCATCAACCAGAGCGTGCTATCGGCGGCCTTGAAGGTGTCACGCAAAAAACTCGGCTTCGGCGAGGGCGCCGAGCCGGACCAGCTCGCCCGCGTGCGCACCGAGTTGTTCGAGCGAAAGGATGGCACCAGCCTGCTGGCGGACGGCTTGATCGCTCACCTGCGCCTGACCAATCGCGACGTCGAGCACTTGTTCAAAGGCAGTCCCGGCGCCGGCCTCGATCCCGTCGCGCTGGCGCAGCCGGACGCCGTGTTCATCGACCTGGTGATCGCGCTCGCCTCGGTGCCCACCATCGGCCGCAACCTGCTGGCCCCGGCCAGCTGGACCAGGCTGCAACACCGGCTCGAGCCGGGCGACCATGCGCTGCTGGTGCTGTCGCAGGGCCGTTACGGCATCTTGCACGATGACTTCGTGCGCGGCAGCATTCCCGAGCGCCTCGTCCTCAAGCAGGACAATCTGCCCTTCGACATGCGCGACCTCGACCTGGACCTGCGCCTGTCCCAGCCGGCTTCCCTGCCGTCCGACAGCGTCACCGTGCTGCGCGTGATTGGCCAGGCCGGCCTCGATCCGGCGCGGCCGTTTGCCTTCACCCTGCCCATCACCCGCCTCAAGGGCATGATCTACCCGGAAAAAATTACCCGCGACGTGGCGTTCACCCTGCAACTGCCCGCGCGCTTTGTCATCGCGCCGGCCGCCAGCGACAAGGCCTGGGGCGGGCTCTGGCGCAGCCGTCGCATCGAGCTGGCCATCCTGGCCGGCGCCTTGCTGGTGCTCACGGCCGCGCTGCTGATGCAGGCGCGGCTGACGGCGAACGGGCGGCGCTTCGCCTGGTTCCGCTGGGGCTTTTTGCTGTTTACGATCGGCTTCATCGGCTACACCGCCCAGGGCCAGCTGTCGATCGTCAACATTACCAGCATCATCCAGGCGCTGCTGGCCGGGCGCACTCTCAGCTTCCTGCTCTACGATCCCATCAGCGTGGTGCTGCTGGCGTACACGGCCGTGAGCCTGCTGGTGTGGGGACGCGGCACCTTTTGTGGCTGGCTGTGTCCGTTCGGCGCCCTGCAGGAAGTGGTCGGCAAGCTGGCCGCCTGGGGCAAGCTGCCCCAATGGCGCTTCAAGGCGCATACCGATGCCCGCTTGAAATGGCTGAAATATCCGCTGCTGGGCGCCATCGTGGTGAGCGCGGGGCTGGCGCCGGCGCTCACCGACCAGCTGGTCGAACTGGAGCCGTTCAAGACCGCCATCACCCTCAACTTCGTGCGCGCCTGGCCCTTCGTCGCCTGGGCGCTGGGCTTGCTGTTGCTGGGCGCCTTCGTCTACAAATTTTTTTGCCGCTACCTGTGCCCGTTCGGCGCCGCGCTGGCGCTGCTGGGACGCGTGCGCCTGTTCGCCTGGATCCCCCGCCGCGAGCAATGCGGCACCGCCTGCCAAAGTTGCCGCCATCGCTGCGACTACCAGGCGATCGCGCCCAGCGGCAAGGTGGCGTACGAGGAGTGTTTTCAATGCATGGATTGCGTGGTGATATACCACAGCGACGATCAGTGCGCGCCCCTGATCATGGAGAAAAAGCGCGCCCGCACGATTCCCATCACACCCGTGGTCCAGTTCAAGGAGACACCATGAAACGCCGCAGCTTCTTGAGCGCCTCGCTGGGCGGCATGGCGGCGGCCGCCAGCGGCTGCGGCGCGTCCGGCGCGCGCCTGCACAGCGGCGCCGCGCTCGCTTTCGGCACCACCATTACCGTGGCGGTGCTGCACGAGGACGCCCAACTGGCGCGCGCGGCCATCGACGCCGCGCTGGCGCAGGCGGCGCACGTCGATCGCCTGATGAGCATCCACGATCCCGCCAGCCAGTTGTGGGCGCTCAACCGCGACGGCGCCCTCGCGCAGCCCCATGCCGATCTGCTGGCGGTGCTGCGCCAGGCCCAGGCGCTGTCGGCCTTGACGCGGGGCGCCTTCGACATCACCGTGCAGCCCCTGTGGCTGGCGTTTCGCCAGGCTGCCGAGCGCGCCGGCCTGCCCAGCGCGGCGCAGCAGGCCCAGGGCCGCGCCCGCGTGGGCTGGAAACGGGTGGTGGTCGAGGACGCGCGCATCCGCCTGATCGGCAAGAACGTGGCCGTGACCCTCAATGGCCTGGCGCAAGGGTATGCCGCCGACCTGGCGCTGGCGGCCGTGCGCACCCATGGCATCGAGCACGCCTTGCTCGACACGGGCGAATTCGCCGCCCACGGCAGAAACCAGGCGCAGCAGGCGTGGACCATCGGCGTGGCCGATCCCCGTGACAGCGAGGCCATGGCGGGCGTTGTCGGCCTCGACGGGCGCGCCCTGGCCACCTCGGGCGACTACGCCGCCGCCTTCACGGCCGACTTCGTCCATCACCACATTTTCGATCCCGCCACGGGCGACTCACCCACCGAGCTGGCCAGCGTGTCGGTGGTGGCGCCCAGCGCCATGCTGGCCGACGGCCTGTCGACGGCGTTCATGGTGATGGGGGCGAAAAAATCGCATGCGCTGGCGGCGACCCTGGCCGGGGTCGACTTAATGAGCATCAACAAGCGGGGCGTGGTGTGGCGCTCGCCCGGCTTTCCGCTGGCGCTGTGAGGGCCGGCCGTGCCGGCCCGCGCCGCCTATTTCAGGTGCGGCAGCTTGCGGTAGATGGTGTTTCTCGATACCCCCAGCGCGCGCGCCGTCGCCGACACGTTGCCGCCGTGCGCCTCCAGCGACTTGACGATGACGGACTGTTCCATCTCTTCCAGGTTGGCGCCGGCCGCCACCATGCGCGCGGCGTCGATGGCGGGCGCGCCGTCGTGGTCCACGTCGATGTCATCGAGAAAATCGTCGGGCATGTGCTGCAAGCCGATTTCGACCTCGTCGCCGGCCATGATGATGGCCGTGCGCAGCAGGTTGGTGAGCTGGCGGAAATTGCCCGGCCACTTGTGCCGGTGGAACATGGCGAGCACGGCCTCGGACACGCTGTGCCGCTCGCCATTCGATTCGGTGGCGAGGATTTTGCGCACCACCGTGTCCAGGTCGGTGCGCTCGCGCAGGGGCGGCAGTTTGACGACCAGGCCGTTGAGGCGGTAGTACAAGTCTTCGCGGAACAGGCCGCGGGCCATGCGCTCGCGCAAATTGTGATTGGTTGCGCAAATGAGTTCGACATTGACGGGAATCGACTTGCCGCTGCCCAGCGGCGTCACCATGCGTTCCTGCAGCACCCGCAACAGCCGCGCCTGCAAGCCGAAGGGCATGTCGCCGATTTCATCGAGGAACAAGGTGCCGCCATTGGCCTGCAAGATCTTGCCGATCGCCCCTTTCTTGCGCGCGCCCGTGAAGGCGCCGTCTTCGTAGCCGAACAATTCGGACTCGATCAGGGTTTCCGGGATGGAGGCGCAATTGACCGCCACGAAGGGGCCCATGCCGCGGGGCGAATCGTTGTGGATGGCCTGGGCCAGCAATTCCTTGCCGGTACCCGTTTCGCCCATGACCAGGATGGGAATGTCGCGGCCCAGCACTTTATTGACCTTGGCAATGAGCTGTTCGATTTGCGGGTCGCCCGTGTTCAGGTAGCGCAGGCCCGACAGGCGGCGCGCGTTCTGGGCCGACTGGACCGACTGGGCGGGCGCCGCTGGCGGGCTGGCGGGCAACCGTTCGCTGCCGCTGGCGATCGCCTGCACCTCGCGCGCCAGGCGCAGCTGGGCGCGGCCGTACACGCGCACGCCGCTGTGCATGCACAGGTTCAACAGGCCGGGGGCGGCGGTGCGGTAATGGTCGTAGATGCTCGAGACGGGCATGCCGAACAGCGAGCTGAAGGTATGCGACTGCAGGGCCGAAAAGGACAGGCCCAGTTGAAACAGGCCGTTGCGGTTGGCCGACAGGAAGCGCCCGCCCGGCGTGAACGAGGCGATGCCTTCCATCAGGGTGCCGATGAATTCGGGCCGCGCATGAAAGTGCAGGGTGATCGCCTCTTCGAAGGTGGCGGCAAACAGCTGGTTTTCGATCATCAGCGCGGACATGCGCACCAGCGCCATGGTGTGCTTGTGAAAGCTGCGCTGGTCGCCCGAAACGTCGAGCACGCCGATGACCTTGCCCTGGTGGTCGGAAATGGGCGCCGCCGAGCAGGTGAGGAAATGGTTGGCCGCCAGGTAGTGCTGATCGGCATGCACGAGCGCGGGCGCTTTTTCCGCGATCGCCGTGCCGATGGCGTTGGTGCCCCGGCTCTGTTCCGACCAGGCCACGCCCGGTTGCAGCGCCACCCGGTTGGCTTTTTCCAGGAAATCGGCGTCGCCCAGCGAGTGCACGATGACGCCGCTCGCGTCCGTCAGGATCACCATATTGTGGGTGTTGACGATCTGCTGGTACAAGGTTTCCATCGCGGGCAGCGCGTGCAGGTGCAGCATGCGGTTGCGTTCGATCAGCAGCTTCAGGTCGTTGAGGGCCAGGGGGCTGACATCGGGCTGTGCGCTGGGGCACAAGCCATACGACAGCGATCGCTGGTGGGACGTTGCGATGACACCGGGGACGTTCTCATTCCACCGCATCGTCGGGCTGGCTGTTGCATGCATGAATTGTCTCCATATGGCCCCTGGGGAGCTCTATATCTGGCACGGCGCTGTGACAAACTGCAGCAACTGCTCCAAATTGGAACAGCTGGAGGCGTGCCGCTTCGGCAGGCAATGGCATAGCGCAGATCTGTGACTGTCCCCTTCAAAGGGGGCAATGTCAAGCTAAACGAAGCAAGCTTGATGCCATGCGGGAGCACGAGCTTGGCGCGCGATCAGGGAAGGGCGATCTGGCCGGCACCGTGCAGCCAGGCGCGCAGGTCGTCAAAGGCGAGGGCGGCGTCGGGCTCGTTGAAAATCTCGTGGAACATGGGTTCGTACACGCGCAGTTGCGCGAGATGGGGCGGCAATTTTTCGTAGAAACGCAGGGCGCCGGCCGGATCGACGGCGCGGTCGCTGCCGGCCACGAGCAGCAAGGTGGGCACGCTCATGCTGGCGGCGTCGCGCTGGCAGTCGTCGATGGCGCGCAGCATCGAGCGCAACAGGCGTGCACTGATGCGCGCATGCACGAGCGGATCGGCCTTGTAGGCGGCGACGACGGCGGCGCTGTGGCACAAGCTGGCAGGATTGATGCCATTGGGCACGCCCAGCCAGGGCACGAGCGTTTCGGCCACCCGCAGCAAGGCGCGCTCGACGGGGGTGAGGCGCAGCGCCAGCGCGGGCGAAGACAAGATGAGTCCGCGCAAGGGCGCGCGCTGGGACAGGGCGAAACGGGCGGCGAACAGGCCGCCCATGCTGTGGCCGAACAGAAACGGAGGCGCGCTGTAGCGGTCGGCGAAGTCGTCGATGATGATCTGCGCATCCTGCAGCAGCGGCTCACCGTGGATGACGTCGCCACGCCGGCCCTCCGAGCGGCCGTGGCCCCGGTGATCGTAGCAGCGTACCGACAGGCCGCAGCTGTTAAAAAAATCAGCCACGTGCCGATAACGGCCGCTGTGTTCGCCAAGACCATGCATGACGACGACGCTGCCGCGCGCCTGGCCCGGCGGCAGCAAGCTGTCGGTCACGTGCAGCAGGGTCCCGTCGGCGGCGCTGATCTGGTGGCTGCCGAGCGCCACCAGGTGCGGCATTAGACGCCCCAGAGAACGTCGTTGCCGCCGTCGCGCGAGGCGCGCAGCATTTCCAGCAGGGGGAAGGCGCGCGTGCTGAAGCTGACCAGCTGGGCCCCTTCGTGATCGCTGTCTTCGGTCGCTTCGCTGTGGTGGGCCTTGACGTCACGCTGCATGTCGTCGGAGGCGGCATGGGCGCGCGTGTCGGCGATTTCTTTTTCCAGCAGTTGCACGGCCTGGGGCGCCTCGGCGGACGTGATGACGCCCCGATCGACCTGCTTGCCCAGCAGATCGAGAATGCGCTTGGCGTGCTCCTTGTACATGGTGACGTCGGCGGCCGCTTTGGAGTGGAAGGTAATTAACATAAAGGGATGGTCTCTCTAAAATAAGGCGGCAATGGCGAAACGATAACACGAGACGCGCGCTGGCTCAGGTCCCAAGCGTGCGCACGTATTGACTGATCAAGCACGCTGGCGCCGCCACCAGGCCAGCGCCAGCAAACCGCACAGGATGGTGAACAGGACGGCGCCCACCGGCGCCATCCATGACCCGGCCCGGCCCGCTTGCGCCAGCATCAGCACCACCCAGGCCAGGCCGGTCCAGGCCAGCGCGGTGGCCAGCTCAAAAAAATTGCTCAGAAAATTGCCCTTGGCGCGCAGGCGGAAATCGCTGCGCGCGGCCGGCCGGGCGCACCAGCGCACCACCAGCGCGGCGTTGGCGCTGGCGCCCGCCACGCACAGCCACAGCAGCAGCGCCGCGCGCGGCTGGCGCAGGCCGATCCAGATCAGCGGCGCCACCATCAGCAGCAGCGTCGGCACGACCGCCGCGGCCAGCTTGGCGCGCGCGATCGTCGATGACCGTGCGGGCGAGGCGCGCAGCAGGTCGGGCGCGTCTTCGGCGGCGATGATCAGCCACGCCAGCGCCGTCGTCAGCGAGGTGCACAGGAAAATGAGCGAGGCGCCCAAGCCCGGGATCACGGTGGCGGACTTGAACACCAGCATGAACGACAGGGGCAGCAGGTACAGCAGTTGCAGCAGCACCTGGGAAATGAGTTGCGGGTCGCGCACGATCAGGCGCCACTCCTTGAGCAGCACGGTGACCGCCAGGCTGCGCCGAAAACGGTAGCGCTGGCCGCCCGCGGGCGCGGCGCTGCTGCGCACCAGGCTGACCGCCTGCTGCACGCCGTGCACAAAAAAGCCGTGCGTAAAATGGACGGTGAGGGCGAAGGCGGTCGCCCCCAGCACGGCGATGGTGAGCAGGGGAAGGGCGTCGCCCAGCGCGGCGCGGCCGGGCAGCCACAGCACGCTGTCCGGGCCAAACGCCGCGCCCGCCACCGTGTGCGCCTCGACCCAGGCAAGCAACCGTTGCTGGGTCGGCCCCAGGGTGTTGGCATAGACTTGCGAGAGCAGGAAAAACACGGCGCCCACCAGCGCGCCCAATACCTGGCCCACCACGCGCGTGCGGCGGATGCCGATGGCGCGCACCAGCGCCAGCGTGAGGAGCATCGACAGCGAAGCGGCCAGCGCCGCCGTGCCCAGCACCACCGGATACAGTGCCAGCCAGCGGGGCTGACCCGTGAGCAGGCCGATGTGGGCGAACGGCGTGAGCAGGAACAGGTAGAGGCTGGCGCTGCCGATCACCACGGCGGCCAGGCGCACCACGAAAATGCTGCGCGAAGGCAGGGGCGAGGACAGCAGCAAATCGAGGTCGCCCCGCTCGAACAGCACTTCGACGCTGGCCTTGAGACCCTGCGAGAGCATCATGCTCAAGGTCACCGCGTACAGCAGCGTGATGGCGGTCAGGCGCGCCTGATCGAAGGCGCCGGCGGCGCCGGGCCCGTCCCCGATCAGCTTGAAGGCAAAGGCGTGCAGGGCCAGCTGGGCCAGCGCCAGCAGGGCCAGGTTGCTGCGGCTGGGGCCGCGCCGGCTGGCACCACCGAGCCGGTACACATACAGGCGCAGCTCGTGGCGCAGCAGCCACAGCGCACTGCCGGCCCGCAAGTTCACGCCTGGCCCGTCAATTGCAGGAACACGTCTTCCAGGGTGGCCTGGCTGGCGCCCTCAGTGGCGTCGCCGCTCTGGCTGCGCAATTGATCGAGGGTGCCCTGGGCAATCAATCTGCCGTGCTGAATGATGCCGATGCGCTGGGCCATCCGCTCGGCCACCTCGAGGATATGGGTGGTGAGCAGCACGGTGCCGCCCTTGCGTGTGTGTTCCAGCAACAGGTCCTTGACCTGGCGGGCGGCGGCGGCATCGAGTCCCGTCAAGGGCTCGTCGAGGATCAGCAATTGCGGCTCGTGGATCAGGGCGCCGGCCAGCGCCAGCTTCTGTTTCATGCCGCGCGAAAAGCCTTCAGTCAGTTCGTGGGCGTGGCGCGTCAGATCGAGCCAGTCGAGCAAGTGGCGCGCGCGCGCTTCGGCCACGTCCGCCTCGACGCCCCACAGGCCGGCGACAAATTCGAGGTACTCGGTGGGCTTGAGCTTGGCGTACAGCATGGGCTCGTCGGGCAGGTAGGCGATGGCCTGCTTGGCGCGCGCCGGGTCCTTGGCCAGGTCGACGCCCAGCACTTCCACCGTGCCCGCGTCGGGTGCGAGCAGGCCGGCGACCATGCGCAAGGTGGTGGTCTTGCCGGCGCCATTCGGCCCCAGCAAGGCATACAGCTCGCCCTGTTGCACGGTCAGATCGAGGCGATCGACGGCGGGGCGGCCGAAATGCTTGGTCAGGCCGTGCAGGCGCAGGGCAGGCGGCAAGGCGTTCATGGGCGCCTCACTGTAATTTGAACGAGCTCATGAACTGCTCGACCTGCTCCGCGGGCATCGCCTGTTCCTTGCCCATCACGATCACCTGGTAAAAGCGCTTCTCGCGCGCTTCGAAGTGGCCGATCAGTTTGATGGGGGCGCCGTTGCGCGTGCCGCTGGCCTCGACATCGAGGGCGGCGCGCTGGCCGCTGGCGCTCGACGATTGGGCGCTGGCTTTTTCGCGGGTGACGGTGGCGCCGATATTGCGCACCAGTGCCGTCTTCATGGCGCCCAGTGCGGCGCTGGCCCTGGCCGCATCGGGCGCCTCGGCGCTGCCGACGGCGTACATGGTGCCGTCGCGGTCGACCGCCGTCATGGTCATTTCCACCTTCAGGCCGTCGAGGTCGATGGTGCGCTTGTGCACGGAAGGCTTGTCAGGAAACATGATGCGGTAGGGCGCATCGGGGCTGCTGTAGTCGCGCAAGTTGTTGGCGGCGCTGCAGGCGAGGATCGTCAGGCTGACGGCAAGTGCCAGCAGCAAGCGTGACAAACGGGCGACGGTGGAACCGGTAGGGGAGGGCATGGTCATGGTTTGATGGTAGCAGGGCCGGGGGCGGGGCGCCAGTATTGCAATGAGCCCTTGGAATTGGGCGCATCGGGCTAATATACGGTCGACAAGCTCAACGAGGAATCACCAATGACCAATCACACCGCGCACCACACCGACACCGCCATCCTTGCCGGCGGCTGCTTCTGGGGCATGCAAGACCTGATCCGCCGCATGCCGGGCGTGCTGGGCACCCGCGTGGGCTACACGGGCGGCGACGTGCCCAACGCCACCTACCGCAACCACGGCAGCCATGCCGAGGCGATCGAAGTGGTGTTTGATCCGGACGTCATCAGCTACCGCAAGCTGCTGGAATTTTTCTTTCAGATCCACGACCCCTCGACCAAAAATCGCCAGGGCAACGACCTGGGCCCCAGCTACCGTTCCGCCATCTATTACACGAGCGCGTCCCAGCAAGCGGTGGCCGAAGACACCATCGCCGACGTCGACGCCTCCGGCATCTGGCCGGGCAAGGTCGCCAGCGAACTGGCGCCCGCGGGCGACTTCTGGGAAGCCGAGCCCGAGCACCAGGATTACCTCGAGCGCATCCCCAACGGCTACACCTGCCATTACGTGCGCGCCGACTGGGTGTTGCCGAAGCGGGCATAAGCTAAGGTGGGGGGCGTTCAGCGCTCCTGCACATTGCGCCGGTAGCCGATCGCTTCGGCCACGTGCGCGCGGCTGAGGCGTTCGCTGCCGGCCAGGTCGGCGATGGTGCGCGCCACTTTCAGTACGCGGTGATAGGCGCGCGCCGACCAGTGCCATTGCAGCATGGTCTCGCGCAACAGCCTGGCGCCGGCCTCGTCGAGCTGGCAGAACGCATCGACCTGGCGCGGCCCCAGTTGCTGGTTGCTGCAGCCTTGCCGCTGTAGTTGGCGCTGGTAAGCCTGTTCGACCCGCGCGGCGACCACGGCGCTCGCTTCGCCGGCGGCGGGCGCGGCCACTTCGAGGGGCGACAGGGTGGCGACATCGACTTGCAGGTCGATGCGGTCGAGCAGGGGCCCGGAAATTTTATGGCGGTAGCGGGCCACCAGTTCGCTGCTGCAGTGGCACTTGCCGGAGGCGTGGCCCAGGTAGCCGCAGGGGCAGGGATTCATCGCCGCGATCAATTGAAAGCGCGCCGGAAAGTCGGCCTGGCTGGCGGCGCGCGAGATCGTCACCGTGCCCGACTCCATCGGCTGGCGCAGCACTTCCAGCACCCGGCGGTCGAACTCGGGCAGCTCATCGAGAAACAGCACGCCGCAATGGGCCAGTGAAATTTCACCGGGCCGTGGCACGGTGCCGCCACCGACGAGTGCCACGGCGGAGGTGGTGTGGTGGGGGCTGCGATACGGCCGCACTTTCCAGTGGGCGACGGAAAAATCGCGCGTGAGCGACTGCACGGCGGCCGCTTCGAGGGCATCGGCGTCCGTCATGGGCGGCAGCAGGGCGGTAAAGCGCGACGCCAGCATGGTCTTGCCGGTACCGGGCGGGCCGACCATCAGCACATTGTGGGCGCCGGCGGCGGCAATTTCCAGTGCCCGCTTCGCCTGCAATTGTCCCTTGACCTCGGCGAAGTCGGCGCAGGCCAGCGCCGCGCCGACGGGCGTGCTGCGGTGGCGGCCGATGCGGGCGGCCGGGTCGCCGCCGGCGCCGCTACTAAAGTGCGCGCACACCTGTAGCAAGGTATCGGCCGGATAGATCTGGGCGGCGGCCACCAGCGCCGCCTCATCGGCATTGGCGCTGGGCAGCATGAATGCGCGCGGCGACGCTTCTCCCCGCTTGTGCATGGCGAAGGTCATCGCCAGCGCCCCCCGGATGGGCCGCAGTTCTCCCGACAGCGACAATTCGCCGGCAAATTCGTACTGGTCCAGTTCATTGCCCGGCAGTTGCCCGGACGCCGCCAGGATGCCGAGCGCAATGGGCAAATCGAAGCGCCCCGATTCCTTCGGCAAGTCGGCCGGCGCCAGGTTCACGGTGACGCGCCGGCTTGGCACCTTGAAACCGGCATTGGCCAGCGCGGCCCGCACCCGGTCTTTCGACTCGCGCACTTCGGTGTCGGGCAGGCCGACGATGGTAAAACTGGGCAAGCCCTTGGCCAGGTGGACTTCGACACTGACGGCGGGCGCGTCCATGCCATTGAGGGCGCGGCTGCGGAGTACGGCGAGGCTCATGGCGAATCCGGAAGCGTGAACAGGTTGGGCCATGCTAGGCGCAGTGCGACGACACTTTTTGAGAGGGGCCAAATGTGCACCGGGGCGCTGGTCAGGCGTCGCTGTTGCGTTTCTTTGGCGCGTGACAGGAGTGCTTGCGTCGGGATGCTGGCACTGATCCCGGCCTTCCGTTTTGCTTCTTCAGCGTTCTGGCTGGTCGACGAGGGAAGCCCATCTCGGCACTGGCACGCGAGAATGGCATCTCAGAACAGACACTCTGTACTTGGCGACGATATTTAAAAGCGCAGGGAGTGCCGGTGCCAGGGAATGGAAAAAATTCCGAGGAATGGTCCTCGAGGACAAGTTCGGCGTGGTGCTGGAAACGCCAGGATTGAACGAGGCCGAGCTGGCCGAATGCTGCCGCCGAAAAGGACTCTTCATCGAGCAGATCAAGGCGTGGCGTGGGGCGTGCCAGGACGCGAATGCGCATGGCGCGGACCGGTCATGAGAGCAGCGCGAGCAGAGCAAGGGGGACCGCAAGCGGATCAAGCAACTCGAGAAGGAGTTGCTGCGCAAGGACAAGGCACTGGCGGAAGCAGCAGCGCTGATCATCCTCAGAAAACAAGCCCAGGCGATCTGGGGGATCCCGAGGAAGACTGATCGGGACCCCGGATCGCCTGCTGGTGAAGAACCTGGTTGAAGGCGCCGTGGGTAGTGGTTGCCGTCGTGCCGTTGCCTGTGAGGCCGTCCGCTTAAGTTCGGTGGATTGGCTCCGCACCCCGCGATTGCTCGCGACGCACGCCGGGGTAGGCTACGTCCGACGGAACGGACGGTTCAATTGATTCCATTCATAGAATTTCCTCCTGAACAATTACAACAGCGACTTTCGGGTCGCACTAGCGGCTCGCGTTTGAAAAAGTCCATGCTCGCATTCGACGCCGTTGTGGGCTCGAATTAGCTGCAGATGACCAGGCGCCCGCGCTCACGCTATCTGCAAATGAGCTTGCAATCGTCGGCGCCGGCTCGCATTCCACAGCGGCGTGCTCGCGCTAATAGACATCGTCTCTTTTGGGTCTAGACAAGCAGGCGACGATGTCTCGAAAGTGCTATACGAACCCTTGTGGGATACGGAAATTGTCTGGATGGCGGCGCCTCGCATGGGTGTAGCTCAACCTGACGTTCGTAAAAGTTACTAGTCTACAATGTTGTCGAGCGATACGATATTATCGAGTCTAACCGGCAGCTTTCGGCCCAGGCTGTGTAAAAACGTGAAGTAAATCCGAGAACGAAAAATTCGGCCTCTCACAACAGCCGCCCCGCGATTTTCTGCGGGTCGGGAAGGGTAACCATACCATTGGAAATTTCGAGTTTTTGCGTTTTTACACAGCTCCGTCTAATCCGGTTGAAAATTAAGCGAACGGCCAGTGCTGCAATCGGCTCATCGCCATGCCCGAATAATGCTTGCCGCGCGCGAGCACCACTTAGCGCTGGTCACTCTAAATTATTTTTTTAAGTTGTGACAATTGAATAGAATTCATTGCATTTAAGTATGTATTCTTGACAGCATTGCAATCTCTGCGAGCTGTCAAATCGGCGGCGCAAGAAAGGTTGTTGTCATGAGTCTTGCTTTTATGTCGCGTGCCGTGATGCGGCGGCGCTTGCCGATGATGGGCATGAGTTTGCTGGCAGCGCTGTCGCTTCACGCCAGCGCATGGTCCCAGGATGTCACCACCTACGATGAACAATACAAACGCATCAAGGCACCGCGTGCCTACACGCAACTGGGGCCCGATCTGTTCGGTGACAGCGTCAATCTCTACAACGGTAGCTTGTCTTTTACGCAAACCGATGTGAGCTTGCCGGGCAATAGCCGGCTACCGGTGTCGATCGGTCGCAGTGTGCGGGTCGAACCAAGCATGATGGGAGGGCGGGCCTTCGGTTTATGGGATCTGGAGATCCCGCATATACACGGTGTCTTCCCCAAGAGCATAGGCTGGCAAAGCCAAGGCAGTAATCCAGCGCTGCGATGCGCGCAGTCGAGCGTCATTGCGCCGCGCGGGGAGTCTAACTCCTACTTTGAGCCTGACGAATTCTGGCAAGGCACGTATTTATACGTACCAGGCGTTGGCGACCAGCGCATCCTGGGGCGTACCAGTGACACAGTCGCCCTGTCTGGCCGGTCACTGTCGCAGTTTCCCGCCATCACCTCGCAATTCTGGCTGTTTTCCTGCACGCCGTCCCTCGACAGCGACACCACAGCCGGCAAAACCCAGGGCGATGGTTTCGTCGCCCTGTCCCCTGACGGCACCAGCTACACGTTTAACTGGATGGCGGATTTTCCCGTCACCACGCTGACCAAAGCCAATCCATCTTACAACGCCTTCAATACCGGCGGCGCGGAAGCATTGCGCGCATCGGCGAGCCGGGACACAGTGGCTGCCGTGATTCCAGGCACCGATGCTACTGGCGGCGGTCCCATCTTTCGCCTCCCACGCAATGAGGTCTGGCTGCTGCCGACCCTGGTGACTGACCGTTTCGGTAACTGGGTCCGTTACACCTACGATCCGGCGCATCCGCGCAACCTGATGTCGATCACGAGCAGTGAATCGCCATCCAGAACCATCACGCTCACTTATGCGGGGCCCGATGCCAACGGCTTCATGCAGGTGCAGACGGTCAGCGACGGCAGCCGAACCTGGACCTATTCGTATCGTGACGTCAGCAATCTCGCAGCTGGAACCCGCCGCAGTCTTGACCGCGTGACCTTACCGGACGGCACCGCCTGGGACTTTTCGAACATGTACGGCATGTTGCCCGGTAAATTGCAGGTATCGACCTGCACCACCCAGAACATGATTCCCTGGTCGCCGAACATTGGCAGCACGGCGCATCCAGTCGGGGCGCCCAGCATGGTCCACCCATCCGGCGCGATCGGCAGTTTTGCGCTGACCCCGACGACCCATGGCCGCTCCGATGTGCCGCCGTGCGGGCCAAACGATGACGTGCCGTCGATTCCCAATTTTTTCAATAGCAACTCGCTGAACAACAAAACCGTCAGTGGCCCCGGCCTGCCTACCATGTCGTGGAATTACGACTACGGCCCGGCCAACGCCAGCTGGAGCCCCTGCAATAACTGCGTCACCAGCAAAACCGTGACCATCACCGATCCGGCCGGTGAAATGACCACCCATGTGTTTGGCAACCGTTATAACGTCAGCGAAGGCAGGCCCGAACAGGTCAGCGTGGGCGGGCGCACCACCACCACGCTCTACCAGCCGTTCGGCGCCGGTCCCTATCCTGCGCTGATGGGTTATGCCAACGACCCTTCGGGAGATGCCGAGATGGCAGCGCGTCTGGCGCCGGTCAATCAGCGCATCACCAGCCGGCAGGGCGCGACCTTCACCTGGACGGCTGGCGAGTTCGACGAATATGCGCATCCGAGACTGGTGACCCGTACCAGCAGCCTGAACCCTGGCCGTAGCGAGCGCACCGTTTTCGACAACAACATCGGCCGTTGGATACCAGGCCAAACGACTTCCGTCACCGAGATCAACACCAACAAGGTGATGGTCTCGAACGTCATCAACGCAAGCACGGGCTTGATCGAGTCGGTCTCGCAGTTTGGACACCTGAACCAATCGATGACGTACAACACCGACGGCACCTTGCTCACAAAATCGGACGGCTTGCAACATGCCACCAGGTTTGACAACTGGAAGCGCGGCATTCCGCGCAACATCAGCCATCCGGACGGCAGCACAGAAAGCGCCGAGGTCAATAACGACGGCACGCTGGCATGGATCACCGACCCGATGGGCCTGCGCACCACCCTGAACTATGACAGCGGCGGCCGCCTGAACCGTATCGTCTATCCCGTTGCGCCGGGAGAGTCCGGCTGGAATGACACGACCCTGACGCTTAGCCAGATCAATGGCAGCGAGTTCGACCTGCCGCCCGGCCACTGGCGCCAGGATGTCGTCACTGGCAACGCCGTAACAAGCACCTTCCTCGATGCCCTGTTCCGTCCCGCCTACACCTGGACTTACGAAAACAATGTCGCCACCGGCCAGACCATGGTCAAGACCGAATACGACCACGCAGGCCGCGCGACCTTTTCCTCCTACCCGCAGCGTGGCTACGTGAGCGAACTGAGCCAGGGCGTGCGCAGCTACTACTACGCGCTGGGCCGCCCCACCGAAGTGCGCGCCGACAGCGAGCTGGGCGCCTTGTCGACTTACACCTCCTACAACAACGGCTTTACCAGGACCGTGGTCGATCCTCGCGGAAACAGCAGCACCACCAGCTTTCAGGCCTTCGATACGCCCTCGGAAGAATCGATCGCCGCCATCGCCGCGCCGGAAGGATTGAACGTTGCCATCAACCGCGACGTGTTTGGCAAACCCACCGCCATCACCCGCAGCGGCACCAGTCCCGCAGGCCTCTATGCCACGGCCACGCGCAGCTACGTCTACGACAGCTACGAGCGGCTGTGTAAAACCATCGAACCGGAAACCGGCGCCACCGTGCAGCAGTTGGACGCCGCCAACAACGTCAGCTGGCGCGCGCCCGGGTCGACCCTGACCGGCGCCGCCTGCGACCAGGCCAGCGTGCCGGCCGCCGGCAAGATTGTGTTTGGCTACGACAGCATGAACCGCCTGACCTCCACCACGTATGGCGACGGCAGCGCCGCCATCGGTCGCGATTATTGGGCCGACGGCCAGCCGAAAACCGTGTCCTCGTCGGGCGCGTTGTGGACGATGAATTACAACGGCCGGCGCCTGCCGACCACCCAGTCGCTCGCCTTCGAGGGCCAGACCTACACGCTCAGAACTGACTACAACGCCAACGGCCACCCGGTGCAACTGGCCTATCCGGCCGCCACCAACGCCATCGCCAACCAGAGCGTGAGCTACGACCCGGACGCCCTCGGCCGCCCGTCCCACGTGGGCGCCTACGCCAGCGCCATCGGCTACCACCCGAGCGGGGCGATTGCCGGTTTTACGTATGGCAACGGCAAGGTACGCAGCATGACGCAGAACACGCGCGGCCTGCCGCGGTTGTCGCAGGACGGCGGCGTCCTGCAGGATGTGTATGACTACGACCAGAACGGCAACGTCACCCTGATCACCGACCAGATCAATGCCGGCCCCGGCGGCGCCAACACCAGCCGCGCCATGGCCTACGATGGCCTCGACAGATTGAAGGACGCCAACGCTCCCGGCATCTGGGGCAACGCGAATTACAACTACGACGTGCTCGACAACATCCGCACCAGCACCGTCGGCGGCCGCGCCAGCACCTATCACTATGGCGCGCGCAATCTGCTCGACAACCTGCAAAGTACTGCATCCGGTTTTAATTATGCCTACGGCTACGACAACCGCGGCAACGTCACTTCGCGTGGCGGCCAGGGATTTGGCTTCGATCTCGGCAACCGCCTGACCACCGCCGCCAATCTCGACACCTATGTGTATGACGGCTTTGGCCGGCGCATCAAGACCGCGGCGGTCGATGGCACGGTGACGATCAGTGTCTACAGTCCGGCCGGGCAGTTGCTATATACGAGGCGAACGGGAGGGCCGAATCCGGCCCAGTCGACCCAGTACATTTATTTGCACAGCCACCAGATCGCCGAGGTGAAGAAATGAGCGCCCGTTTCTTGAACTTGTCGCGCGCGGTACTCGCTGGCCTGCTGTTGCTGATGCTGTTTACTGGCGTGCAAGCGCATGCGCAAAGCAGCAAAGCAGCCGTCGTCGCCCAGCCCAATGCGTTGCCGCCGCCGGGAGGGGACGAACCGAATGACCCGCCCTACAATGCGGCCGTTGCCGTCAGCCAGTCGGTGCCGACGACGATGACAAGCGGCTCGGTCAACACGGTCACGGTCACCATGGTCAATACAGGCACGACGACGTGGTCATCGGCCGGCACATACGGCCTGGGGGCGGTCAATCCGCACAACAATACGACTTGGGGGACTGCCCGGATCGCATTGCCGGCCAGTGTGGCGCCCGGGCAGGGCGTGACGTTGACGTTTTCCGTCACCGCCCCCGCCGTGCCGGGCACCTACAATTTGCAGTGGCAAATGGTGCAGGATTCGCTGGAATGGTTCGGTGCGCAGTCGAGCAATGTTGCCGTCGCGGTCAGCGCCCCGGCGCCCCGAAACGGCGCGCAGGCGGTCGAACTGCGCGTGCCACCGCTGACGCAGGGGCAAGTAGCCGTCCTCTCCGTGACGATGCAAAACACGGGTTCGACGACCTGGGCGGCGGGCAGCAATTACAAGCTGGGCTCGAAGAACCCCGACGAGACGGCGATCTGGGGCGTGCAATTGCTGGACCTGGCCAGCGATGTGGCGCCAGGCCAGCAGTACACCTTCACCTTCCCGATCACGGCGCCGGCCGCCGGCACCTACACGATGCAGTGGCAAATGATGCAGCGCTACGTCGAATACTTCGGTGCCCTGGCCAGCGCAGCGGTGACAGTGGGGGTGGCCTCTGGCGACACCGTCACGTATATCCACACCGACGCGCTGGGCAGCCCGGTGGCGCGTAGCGACAGTGCCGGCAATGTAATCAGCCGTACCAGCTATGAGCCCTACGGGCGCACCGCCAGCGGCGTGACGCCGACCATCGGCTTCACCGGGCATGTGAACGACGCCGATACAGGGCTGGTGTACATGCAGCAGCGGTACTATGATCCGGTGGCGGGGAGGTTTTTGAGCATTGATCCGGTGACGACCGATGCAAATACTGGAGACAGTTTCAACCGCTACGCCTACGTGGAGAACAATCCATATCGGTATATTGATCCGGATGGACGTGGTCTCGTCGATGGATTGATCAAAGTTTTGGTCAAGGTTGTAGTGGCGGCCGTTAAGACAGAAACGAAACAAGTTGCGAAAGGTGCGGCAAAAGAGGCGGTCAAAGACGGTGAAAAAGTTGCGGTCGAGGCTGCGAAAAGAGGGCCAAAGACTGATCCTACGGCGCCGCACAACGCGAAAATTCGTGAACTCGGTGATAAAGTCGAAGCCGAGGGTGGTGAAGTTTTAGCTGGAGGTGGTCGCAAACCCGAAGTGCTCGTTCCTACACCTGGCGGAATCAAGGGCGGGCGCCGTCCCGACATGATTTCCCGTGACGCAAACGGGAACGTTTCGGCCACGCAGGTTGGTAGGACAAAGGCTGACGGTACGCCAGTAAAACGTGAAGTTGAAGCCCTAAAGGATCTTAATGGGCCCGGGCAACTTCCGACAAATTTTGAAGGTTATACGCACTAATGGCCAGAATAAATTTGCAATATCATGCTCTGCCAGGCGAGTCAGCGGATCTGCTTGCGGCTATTGCTGCGGCGCGAAACCTGCATGTGGTTGTGTTAGGTGGACTACCATTTTCTGCGCTTGAGGTGCCGCCAACTGCCCTGCGACACCACTTAGAGGCGGCCGCAACGAATGACAATCGGAGGGACGTCTTCCTGTTGTGCGGTGAACCGGTTTTGGGAGCGCCTTCACGGTTGAAATTCTATGACCAGAACGGCGATGGAATAGTTGTGGCAATTGGTCCTTTGAGTTCAAAAGGATTAGTCCAATCGGCTTTAGCTGTTGAGACGGAAGACCCGTGCTTGCTTGGAATCGCGAAAGAGCTCATGAAGCGCTTGCGAAAAAAAACGAAGGTAGGAGTTACTGCTGTGAATACGGAGACTGGTGCGAGGGCGGAATACAAGATGTTTCGATACACCGCTGGAGCGGAAGAATTGGAGCGTGGTGGTTTTAGGATGTTGCCATTTGCAGGTGGTGTCGCGCTGCAGCTTGGGCTAGCAAAATAACCGACTCACTTGCTGCCCAACGCCGCTGCGCGCCCGCGAGGGGCCCAAACTCGCGTCTAGGAAAAGTTCGCTCTTTGCGTACGATTCGATGGGGGAAAACGCCGCTAAGCCCTTGAATGGACTAAGGAGAACGGCTGGACTTACGATAGAGTCGCGTCGGGCGGACGCTACTTGAGCATTGATCCAATAAGCCCCGATACTGATTCTGGGGGCAACTTCAATCGTTACAATTATGCCAATAACAACCCATACAATTACATTGATCCTGACGGACGAGAAGCCGAACCTACCTGTAGTTCCGGAGAGCAATGTGTTGTAGGTGTTCCAGGTAAGAGGCCTCCTAATGACGGGGGCTGGTCGGTTGCCATATCTATGACATCTGACTGGGCCACGAATAGTGGGCCGGCAGTCCGAAATTTTGACGCGCGATCAACCTCAACTCAAAATATGATGCATGCTCGACGCGTGAACGAAGCACGGACGGCATGGTATAAAAAGAATCAAAAGCTGTTTGCGGCGAAAAAACCCTTGGCGGCATTGACGAATTATAGAGGAGATTTCGGTATATTCGACTTAATTTGGTACGCCGGTTTAAATCCAACTCAACAGTTTGTTGGAAGCTATCGTATCGATATCTCCCCAATGGACGGCGATCATATTAAGTTTGACGTGAGCAATAATTCCAGCCTCAAATCTTTTCTGTATGGAATCGGTCCGGAGGCGGAGCGGAGTGAATGGAGTAATTTCGGGAATATGCGTCAAACGTACTCCTGGACCGAGGAGATAAAACGATGAAGTTACTTTCTATCTGGGCATTTTTTCTTGTTGGATTGGCGGGGTGCTCGAATGAGCCTTTTGATCCCGCTGGGACTTATAGATTTAGATCTCAGAATAAAATATTAGTGTTGAGTGTTAATGCTGATCGGAGTTATTCTATTGAGGTAAAGGAATCTAATAGTAATTCATATTGGATTCGTGGGCGCTGGCAAAGCGAGGATATAAAAGAAAAGACTATATCTTTTTCTGGCATTATTTGGGTCGGTATTGTACCGCATGCAGGGAATGGATTTTGGATTGCAAAACTCGATGGTCAACCAGCTCAAATTTGTTTGGATGGCGAGCAGCTAGAATGTTTCCACAAGCAGTGAAAGATTAAGATCGAGGTCCATCTTGCACGACCAGTCCGTTGCTAATACGAGGCGGCTGGTCGATGATCAAGGTAAGTACCACGTCCCAACGAGTTGATCAGCAATACTCTTCATAACAAAAAAAGCCACTCCCTCCGGCTTCCCGGATGCGAGTGGCTTTTTATTTAGCGGCCAGGCAGCGCCGGCTTAGCTGCTCAAGTTTCCCACCATTTGCTTGGTCTGGTACTTGATGATCATCTCGTCAAGCAGCGCCTTGATGATGCGCCGCTCCTCATCCGGCATGTGACTGACCGCCTCGAACTGCAGGGCCAGATCGTCAGACGGACCACGGTCAGTCTCGTCGAACACCAGCATGTCCAGGCTCAGGTGCAGCGCCTTGGCAAGTCTGACCAGCGCCTCCAGATTCGGCTGAGCGGTACCCGCCTCGTAGCGCTTGATCTGGTTCACGTGAATCTGCGCGGCATCGGCCAGGCCTTGCTGGGTGTAGCTCTGCGCCTTGCGGAACTGGATCAAGCGGGAAGAAAACATGGGCGGTAGCAAAAAGGTGATGGTGCCCATACTGTACCCCCCGGTATCTTAAAAGGTGTTCGACTAGTCCGTTATACGGTATAACAAAAGTACACTAAAAGGGTCTTGACGCATTTTTAGAGAAAGAGGGATTTATGCCCCGTATCCCCGATGCCGACCTCGAGCGGCTAAAGATCAACGTGTCGGTGCAGGGCCTGGCCGAAGCGCGCGGCATCGAGCTGCACGGCCACGGCGCCAACCTGATCGGTCGCTGCCCCTTCCACGCCGACAAGACGCCTTCTCTCGTGATCACGCCCTCGAAAAACCTGTGGCACTGCCTGGGCGCCTGCCAGGCCGGCGGCGGGCCGATCGACTGGGTGATGCGAGAAAACGGCGTGTCGTTCCGCCACGCGGTCGAGTTACTGCGTAACGATGCTTCTGTTTTAGCTGCCGGGGTTGGTGTGCCGCTGCCTGCCGGCCCGCGCACGCTGGCGGCGCCGCTGGTACTGGACGCGGCCGACGACGAACTGCTGGCCCAGGTGGTCGACTTCTACCACCAGACCCTGCTCGACTCGCCCGAGGCGCTGGCCTACCTGGCCCGCCGCGGCCTGACCGATCCGGAGCTGATCGCCCGTTTTAGAATCGGCTATGCCAACTGCACCTTGGGCTACCGGCTGCCGGCCAGGAACGTCAAGGCCGGCGGCGAGGTCAAAGCGCGCCTGCAGAAAATGGGCATCCTGCGCGAGTCTGGCCACGAGCATTTTAATGGCTCCATCGTCGTGCCGGTGTTCGACGGCGCCGGCAAGGTGACGGAAGTGTATGGCCGCAAATTGCGCGACGATCTGCGCACCGGCACGCCGCTGCATTTGTATCTGCCCGGTCCGCACCTGGGCGTGTGGAACGCAGAAGCCCTGGCCGAGTTCGACGAGATCATCCTGTGCGAGGCCTTGATCGACGCGCTGACGTTCTGGCAGGCCGGCTTCCACAACGTGACGGCCAGCTACGGCGTGTCCGGTTTTACGCCCGACCACCTGGCAGCGTTCAGATTGCACGGCACGCGGCGCGTGTTGATCGCGTATGATCGCGACGCCGTCGGCGACAAGGCGGCGATCACCTTGGCCGAACAGCTGATCGGGCTGGGCATCGAGTGCTACCGCATCGAGCTGCCGAAAGGGATGGACGCCAATGAGTACGCCCTAAAGGTGACGCCGGCAGCCAAGAGCCTGGGCATCCTAATTCGCAAGGCGGCGTGGATGGGGCAAGGCGATGTGCCACAGCAGCAAAGCGAGTCCGATCCGCAGCCGGCGCCCGAGCCCGCGCCATCGACCTTATTAGCCGCTTCCCCTGTGGTGCCGCCTGCGGCGGCGACCATCGCCGCCGACGTCAAGGAAGACGAAGTGGTGTTCACCTTCGCCGAGCGGCGTTACCGCGTGCGCGGCTTGCCCAAAAACCTGTCGCCGGAAACCCTTAAAGTGAACCTGCTGGTGGCGACGGGCGATGTGTTCCACGTCGACTCACTGGACCTATACAGCGCAAAAGGCCGCGGCCACTACCTGCAGCAGGCGGCTAAAGAATTGAACGTGCGCGAAGACCTGATCAAACATGACCTGGGCCGCATTCTGCTGAAACTTGAGGCGCTGCAGGACGAGCGGATCAAGGCGGCGACGACGACGGCGCCGGTGGTGCCGGCGATGAGCGAGGACGAACGGGAAGCGGCGCTGGCGATGCTGCGCGCGCCTGGCCTGCTCGATAAAATCGTGGCCGACTTCGACGCCTGCGGGCTGGTGGGAGAACGCACCAATAAGCTGGTGGGCTACCTGGCGGCGGTGAGCCGCAAGCTGGAACGGCCACTGGCGATCGTGGTGCAGTCCTCGTCGGCGGCCGGTAAAAGTTCGCTGATGGATGCGGTGCTGGCGATGATGCCGCAGGAGGAGCGCATCAAGTACAGCGCGATGACGGGCCAGAGCCTGTTTTACATGGGCGAGACCAACCTGCAGCACAAGATCCTGGCCATCGTCGAAGAGGAAGGCGCGAGCCGCGCCAGCTACGCCTTAAAACTGCTGCAAAGCGAGGGAGAGTTGACGATCGCCTCGACCGGCAAGGACGCCAACAGCGGCAACCTGATCACCCAGGAATACCGCGTCACGGGACCGGTGATGATCTTCCTGACGACGACGGCGATCGAGATCGACGAGGAGCTGATGAACCGCTGCATCGTGCTGACGGTCGACGAGGGCCGCGCGCAAACGGAGGCGATCCACGGCCTGCAGCGGCAGCGCAGGACCCGGGCCGGCCTGATGGCGAAGCAGAGCAAAGAGGCGGTGCTGACCCTTCACCGCAATGCCCAGCGTTTACTCAAACCGGTCGCGGTGGTGAATCCCTACGCCGGCCAGCTGACCTTCCTGTCCGATAAAACGCGCACGCGGCGCGATCATGAAAAATACCTGACCCTGATCGACACCATCGCGCTGCTGCATCAGCATCAACGAGAAGTCCAAGTGGCGCGCGGCGAGGACGGAGAACAAATCGACTACATCGAGGTGAGCCTGGCCGACATCGAGCAGGCGAACCGGCTCACGCACGAGGTGCTGGGTCGCAGCCTCGATGAACTGCCGCCGCAGACACGGCGCCTGTTGACGCTGGTGGCGGAGATGGTAACGGCGGTGGTGTCCGAGTGCGGTGAAGCGCCGGCGATGGCGCGCAAGACAATCCGCTTTAGCCGCAAGGACGTACGCGACAAAACCGGCTGGGGCGACACCCAGCTAAAAATCCACCTGGGCCGGCTGGCCGAGCTGGAATACCTTCTGGTGCACCGGGCCGAGCGTGGCCAGGGCTATGTGTACGAGCTGCTGTATGACGGCGATGGCAGCACGGCGCCCCACCTGGTAGGCTTGCTCGATGCCGGCGCCTTGCAGGGCTACGACAAGCGGCGGTAGGGGTCTGAACAAACGCGGTCGGGGCCTGGTCGGGCCGTGGTCGGCGGGTGGCCGGGTGGCGGTCGGGCGCCCTCATTTGCAACGAAGCCAATGGCGGCAAGGGCTGGTGCAAATGACGATGCACCGGAGGCGGAAAACGCACATCCAGCGGCCAACGGCCATGCGCCGGTCGTCGCCGTAACGGCAGGCCGATCATGACAGCCACGCGCTTGGTAAAACCGCTGCATGCGGGTGACCCGGCCATCGCCGGCGGGTTCCACGGTCACCTGGTCGGCTTCGTCGACTGGCTGCGGGCGATGCGCTACTCGGAGCACACGATCAAGACGCGCCGCATCGACCTGGGCTACTTCGTCGACTGGTGCGAAGAGCGCGGCGTGCGCACGCCGCAGGAAGTATCGCGGGCGATGCTGGAACGCTACCGGCAATACGTGTTCGGCTACCGCCGCCAACGCGACGGCTTGCCACTCTCGTTCAACTGCCAGGGCACGCGGCTGGTGGCGGTGCGGGTGTTCTTCCGCTGGATGACGAGACAGCATCATTTACTGTTTAACCCGGCCGGCGAACTCGATCTGCCCAAGAAAGAGACGAGATTGCCGCGCCATGTGCTCAGCGTGGCCGAGGTGGCGCAGATCATCAACGCGGTCGACACCGGCGCCGCCTTCGGCCTGGGCCTGCGCGACCGCGCCATCCTCGAGACGCTCTATAGCACCGGCATGCGGCGCGGCGAATTGGTGGGCCTGGAGGTGGGCGACGTCGACGCCGAACGAGGCACGGTGCTGATCCGGCTTGGCAAAGGCAAGAAGGACCGCATGGTGCCGGTCGGCGCGCGGGCGCTGGCGTGGATCGCGAGGTACACGGGCGAGGTGCGTGCCGGCCTGGCGGCAGACGACGAGACAGCGCTGTTCCTGACGCGCCACGGCGACCAGCTGACAGGCAAGCAGCTGTCGAACATCGTCAAGAAGGCGATCGACGAGGCGCGGCTGGAGCGCGTGCTGACGGGCGGTCCGTTAAACAGTTCGTGCCACCTGTTCCGCCACGCCTGCGCCACGCACATGTTGGAGAACGGCGCCGATATCCGTTTTATACAGGCACTGCTTGGACATGGCGATCTGGGCACGACGGAAATCTATACGCGGGTGGTGATCACCAAACTCAAGCAGGTGCATGAAGCGACCCATCCGGCGCGCTTGCGCAGCCGTGCGGCAGAAGATGGGGCCGTGCAGCAGACGCAACAACAACTCGATTGAACTTCGTTACGGCGTAACGGTCTAACTCTCAACAGGAGGGGATATGGCGAAGACGACAGCAGAACGGCAGGCGGCGTACCGGGCGAGCCGCTGCTCGGCGGGGCCAAACGGCGATGGCGAGCGGCGCCTGAACACGTGGGTGAACACGGCGACGCACCTGGCCTTGGCGCGCCTGGCCAGGCGAGACAAGGTGACGCAGCGCGAGGTGATCGAGCGCTTGATCCGCGCCGAGGACGATGGCGTGCTGGCCGGCCTGGCTGCGGACTCGCCGGAGTGGGATGCCTACTTCAAGATGACATAGATCGGTTACGCAGTAACGCGGGCCTTGATGCTTGCGGACAAGTCCGTAAAACCCCCTGAACGGTCGCTGCGCGATACTGCCAGCCGCTGCGCGGATGGCAACGGCCACGCTGTGAATCTAACTTGGCCCAGGAAGCGCGCTCCGGTGCGCCATGGCGCACCTCACTTGCCGCCGCGCTTCGCCGGTAGCCAGTAACAAGCCACGAAACAGCACAGCCCCTCCGGGGTACATCGGCCGCTGCGCGGCCGCTTTAACATAACGCGGCATTCTGCCAAATCGGCCCAGTCGCTACGCTGCGCTGCGCTTGGTGGGCCGATCGCTGCGCGCCCTTCGGGTTGACAGAATAGGCGTTATGTCTTGCGCCCCTGCGGGACTGCCAGGCCAGCATGTGCGCCTGCGGCGCAAGGCTTCGTCCAGGCGCTGCGCGCGTCCACCACACGGGATAACTCAGGTCAGGTGCACAGGGCGCGCTCCTGCGTCGCTTGCCGCCGCGCTGCGCCGTCAGTCAGGTCAACCCCAGCAACGGCAACCCCGCCGCCATCATTAACTATTAGGCAAATAAACGCTTGCCTCGCGCGCGCACGCGAGCCAAAATCGCGTCTAGGAAAAAATTCGCTCTTTACACACCGTCAGCCAGGGAAAAACCGCGCCAAGTCATTGAAGGGACTAAGGAAAACGGCCGCGCTTACGACAGGTTCGGGTCGGGTGGACGCTTCTTGAGCGTTGATCCGGTGGTGACGGACGCAAACACGGGATCAAGCTTCAACCTTTATGCCTATGCGAACAATAACCCGTTTGGATTTGTCGATCCTGATGGCCGTGATGGCATTGGTGCATTCGGTGAACCGGAAGTCGGCGTCGGCAACATTTGCAAGGCCATGTGCAGGAGAGTTCGGGCGAACATTGTGCAAATTGTTGTTTGTCTCGTTTGCATGGCCAATGACAAGCGGCCGCCGCCCCCGCCACCCAAGCCGCCTTTATCACAGAAGCCTGTGCCTGGTGGGCCTCAACCTGGTGGGGACCCGAAGCCACCTGAACCAAAAAGGCCGGAAACTGCGTCACCTTCACCGGAGCAAGGCCCCGGCGGGACCGCACCGCAGCCTACTTCTGGCCCCACTTCAGTGCCAAAGCCACCGGAGCCACCGCCACCTCCGCCTAAGGCGGAGCATCTGCCGAACTGACCCAGGTAAGGAAAACGATGGATAACCCCTCAGCTGCTACTGCCATTGCTTCTGGTTTCGATGCATTGGCCAAAAACGAGTATCCGACTGCTAGAGCCGCATTTGAGCAAGCTCTTAACAAAGGTGGCGGCGACGATGCCTTGGTTCATCTTGGCTGGCTGCTGGAACAAGGTTTAGGTGGCGAGAAAGATATACCTCGGGCAATGAAGCTTTATCGAATGGGGCTCGAGACCGAATCTGCAGATCTAGCTGCTTATCATCTGGGTTTGTTGCTGATGAAACGCGGAGACCAGAGAGAAGGGGCGGGGTTCTTGCAGAGATCTGCCGATTCCGGCAACCCTTCAGCAGCATACTGGCTCTACGCTTATTGTAGTGAATCGAACGATATTGAGTCCTTGGCTCTTGCAGATCAGAGCTTATTGCGAGCTGCTGAACTCGGTCATGCCTATGCACTTCGCGACATTGCGCGGCGGCGCATGCGTACCAACAAGGATCTCAGAGGAAAGCTCGCCGCCCGATTAGCGTATTGGAAAGCAAAATTAGTTGGGATGGCGCTGACGATACGTAACGCTCACGACTGGCGAGTTCGTTGATGTTCGTGATCAGCAGTCCTGAGCGAGGGGCCGGGGGCAGTGCCGCTCTTAGACCTGACCCCGGCTCGATCACCTCGTTGGGGCGGAGGCCGGCGCCATGCTGAATGTAAAAGCGGGTTGAGTTGCCGCGGACGCGGCTGACGGAGCGTGGGAATGCACGCGACGTCACTGGGCTTAGGGGGTATGGGTCCCGGCCTGCGCCGGGACGACGGTCTTGGGGGCGCGTCCGGGGTCAGCCCCTTTCACCTTACCGCAGCGTCAGGCTGTCCATCGAAAACGGCGGCGCTTCGCCCTTGAGGCAGGCGGCCAGCAGCTTGGCGGAACCGCAGGCGAAGGTGAAGCCAAGCGGCCCCTGGCCGACGTTGAGCCACAGGTTCGGATAGCGCGTGGCGCCGATGATCGGTGCGCTGTCGGGCGTCGCCGGACGCAGCCCCGCCCATGGCGAGATGTGGTCGTAGTCGGCCGCATGCGGCATGGTCTCGCGCACCTGGCGCGTCAGGCCGGCGATGCGCGCAGCGTCCAGCGATAGGTCTTCGCCGACCATGTCGACCATCGCCGCCACCCGCAGCGAGTCGCCGATGCGCGCGTACAGCACCTTGCGTTCGAAGTCGGTCACCGAGATTTCCGGCGCGCGGTCGGTGGCGCGGATCGGCGCCGTCAGGCTGTAGCCCTTGACCGCCTCGAACTGCAAGGCGAGATCGTCAGAAGGGCCGCGCTCGGCCTCGTCGAACACCAGCACGTCCAGGCTCAGGTGCAGCGCCTTGGATGCGAGCGATTACGCGCTGAAGGTCACGCCGGCATCGAAAAGCCTGGGCATCCTGATCCGCAAGGCGGCGTGGATGGGGAAAGGTGTGGCACCGCAGGCGGCGCCAGGGCAGCACGTCGAGACGGTGGAGTGCGTGAAGCCCGCGCCGGCGATCGATGCCGCTCCCGTTGCGCCGTCGGAGTCCGCCGGCTTAGCCGCTTCGCCGGTGGCGGTGCCCGCGGCGGCGGCCATTGCCGCCGACATCAAGGACGACGAGGTGGTGTTCACCTTCGCCGAACGGCGCTACCGCGTGCGCGGGCTGCCGAAAAATCTGTCGCCCGAGACCTTGAAGATCAACCTGCTGGTGGCGGTCGGCGAGGCGTATCACGTCGACACGCTGGACCTGTACAGCGCGAAGTGCCGCGGCCACTACCTGCTGCAGGCGGCCAGGGAGCTGACGTCTTGTTTGAGACTGAAAACGCACATCCTGCGGCAAACGGCCATGTGCCGGTCGTTGCCGTACTGGCGGGCGAATCATGACAGCCGTGCGCGCCAAGACGCCGCTGCACGCCGGCGATCCGTCGATTGCCGGCGGCTTCCACGGCCACCTGGTCGGCTTCGTCGAATGGCTGCGCGCGATGCGCTACTCGGAGCACACGATCAAGACGCGCCGCATCGACCTGGGCTACTTCATTGAGGGCGCGGCTACGGAGTACGGCGAGGCTCATGGCGATCCCGGCAGCGTGAACAGGTCGGGCCATGCCAGGTGCGGTGGCCCTGTTCCTATTGAGGATCGCCAAAAGTGTGCTGCTGTGTTGTTGGGGGCAGGCTGTGCTCGTCGGGAGCGGTGCCGAATCATGGCGTGGGCGTGCTGTTGGGGCCGTGCTGGAATTTCGGCACAAGTATATTGAACCAGCCGGATCGACCTCCGATCACGGTGGCGATGACGCCGCCCTGCGGACGATTGAAATGGTCGCCCTGCGGACCATGCGCCGCTTTCTCGCCCTCTGCCTACTTCCACAAAAACGCAAATATCACGGCATTCATGGTCGCATTGAACGCCGCGTGCGCCGCCATCGGCGGGAACAGGGAGCCGCTGCGTTTGCGCAGGTGGGCAAACAGCAGCGCCGTCAGGAACATCAGCAGCACCCACAGCGCCGCCGACAGGGGCCGCACGCGCCAGCCCGCCGCTTCCAGCACCAGTCCGTGGTGGCACAGGTGGACCAGGCCGAAGGCGGCGCATTCAATATACGTGCTGGTGCGCACGCTCCAGCGCTGTTCCAACGCTTTTTGTAACATGCCGCGAAAGAAGATTTCTTCGCCGATGGGGCTGAACAGCAGGGCCGGCAGCGTAAAAATCAGGTACAGCTGCGTCATCGACAGGCGCGTGGTGTCCATGTTGGCGCGGTAACTGCTGGCGATGCTCGTGTACCAGTGGTCGGCGCTGGCGCCAAAGAACATGATGCCCAGCGCGAAGCAGACCAGCGCCGCCATCATGCCCTCGAGCACCGCGTCGACGTAGTGCGACCGGGCGGCGGGGCGGCGCAGCCCGATGGCGCGGCGGCCCGCCTGGTTCAGGAGCAGCCATGGCATGGCCATCATCGCCACGAAGCTAAGCGGCAGCAAGGCCCGCAGCGGCTGCTCGCCCAGCAGGCCGGCGCCCCGCATCGCGCCGAACAAGGCGGCCAGGGCCAGCATCAGCGCCAGCGCGGCCGGCGGCGCCAGGCGGCTGCGCCAGATCGACGACGGCGCGGCCGCCGTCATCGGCGAGGGCGCTTGCCGGCGGCGGGCAGGCGCGTGCAATCGGCACTCGGTTTCATCAACGGTACTTTCGAAAGGGGACGCCCGAGGGCGATCAAAAAGCTCGATTGTAGAATCGACGTATAAGACGTGCAATTTTTTCGGATGCATACGTCTCGATGCGGCGGTTGACGGCGCCAGCCTATCTCACCATCATGCCCATTTCGCCCTGATAAGGAAACCCGCGTGTTTGCTCACCTGACATTTTGCGCCCCCCTGCCGTCGCCGGCTTCTCCGCGGGGCACGCCATGAGCGGCAATGGCGCCAGCCGGCTCGTGTATTCGACTGAAACGGGACGGCTGTGCCCGGATTGCGGGCAGGCCGTCGCCGCCTGCCGCTGCGCGCAGGCGAAGGCAGCGTCGGTCAGGGGCACTGGTCAGGTGACGGTGGCGCGCCAGACCAAGGGGCGTGGCGGCAAGTGTGTGACGGTGGTCAGCGGCCTGGCCCTCGATGGGGCGGCGCTGGCCGCCCTGGGCAAGCAGTTGCGTAGCCGCTGCGGCGCAGGGGGCACCGTCAGGGACGGCCTCATCGAGATCCAGGGCGATCATTGCGATGTGCTGCTGCTTGCCTTGAAGCAGGCGGGGCATACGGCAAAGCGCAGCGGCGGCTAGCCCCTGCCGGGGCACCGCCCCGGTGCCCCGCTTGCCGCTTGCGTCAAGGGTTTATTTCGAGATAATCACCGGCGGCACCGTCGACGACGGCGCGCTCGCCTGCGCCGCCATGCGCGCTTCCAGCGAAGCGATCTGCTCTTCCAGCACCTCGAGCTTGGCCCGGGTCTTGGCCAGCACTTGCGCCTGGATATCGAATTCCTCGCGGGTCACCAGGTCGAGCTTGGAAAAGCCCTGGGTCATCATGGCCTTGACGTTTTTCTCGACGTCCTTGACGGGCGAGTTGTCGATGGCCTGGCTGATTTTGCCCTGCAAATCATTGAAGAAACTATTCATATCCATGGTAATCCTTGTAGTCAACTATCAAGCGCACCAAGGTGGTGCGTATTTTGCCTTAAATCGGTGCGAACGACGCTGCGCGCTGTGCACCACGGCCGTCAAAACGTTTATTAAATGCCCATTTGGGACGAATAGGCGAAAAAACAAGCGTCCATTTGCAACTTCGGGCTGGCATGCAATCTGCTAATAGAACCCTGTCCAAACGATTTTCGGTCTCACACTAATTCTAAACCGCCATCGCATCACACGATTCAATTCACTAGGGAATGTCATGAAAAAACTGAATACACAGTTGAAACTCGTCGCAGCGCTCGCTCTGGTCTTCACGGCCCTGACGTCCACCACTGCCCGTGCCGCAGATGCTCCCACCCCAGACAATGCAGTGAGCTTCAATGCCGCGCTGACCACCGACTACCGCTATCGTGGCCTGTCGCAGTCGCGCGTGAAGCCGGCCCTGCAAGGCGGCGCCGACTATGTCAACAATCCTACTGGCCTCTACCTGGGTACCTGGTTATCGACCATCAAGTGGGTCACGGATGCGGGCGGCGACGGCGATATCGAGTGGGATATCTACGGCGGCAAGAAGGGCGAAATCGCCCCCGGCGTGAGCTATGACGTCGGCGGCCTGTACTATTTCTACCCGTCGAACGGCTTGTCGACCAGCGCCAACACCTTCGAGCTGTACGGCCAGGTGGGCTACGGTCCCGGCTACATCAAGTACTCGCATTCGACGACGAACCTGTTCGGCACCTCGAACAGCAAGAACAGCGGCTACCTCGACCTGGGCGCCAACCTGGACCTGATGGAAGGTCTGGTGCTGAACCTGCACGTGGGCCGTCAGAACGTCAAGAACAACAGTGCCTACTCGTACACCGACTACAAGGTCGGCGTCACCAAGGATTTCGGCGTGGCGTCGGTGTCGCTGGCGGCCATTTATGCCAATACCAAGGCCTACGTCAGCCCGTCCGGCAAGAATCTCGGCCGTACCGGCGTCGTCCTGAGCGTTTCCAAAACCTTCTGAGCGAGCTTCCCATGAAACTGATTACCGCCATCATCAAACCGTTCAAGCTCGACGAGGTGCGCGAAGCACTGTCGGCCATCAACGTGCAAGGTATCACCGTGACCGAGGTCAAGGGCTTTGGCCGCCAGAAGGGTCACACCGAGCTGTACCGTGGCGCCGAATATGTCGTCGACTTTCTGCCGAAGACCAAGATCGAAGCGGCCGTCGATGATGCGATCGTCGATCAAGCCATCGAAGCGATCGAAAAAGCCGCCCGCACGGGCAAGATCGGCGATGGCAAGATTTTCGTCTACAACCTGGAACAGGTCATCCGCATCCGTACCGGTGAGACCGGCAACGACGCTCTTTAAGGGGAACATCAGATGAATCAAACGTTGAAAAAATGGCTGACCGGCGTGGCCGTGGCCGTTTCCCTGTGTGGCGCCATGAGCGCTTCGGCCCAGGATGCGGCCAAGCCCGCTGACGCCGCCGCACCGGCCGCGACCGCCACCTCGGCCGTGACCACCAACCCGATCGCCGCCCCCACGGTCGCGCCAATGGCCGCCCCGGCGGCCGCCACCGCGGCCCCGGCTGCGCCAGCTGCAGCGCCAGCGGCGGCGCCGGTGCCGAACAAGGGCGACACCGCCTGGATGTTCGTCGCCACCGTCCTCGTCATCATGATGACGATCCCCGGCCTGGCCCTGTTCTACGGCGGCCTGGTGCGCTCGAAAAACATGCTGTCCGTGCTGCTGCAAGTGTTTTTCATCTTCGCCGTCATCATCATCCTCTGGTGCATCTACGGTTACTCGATCGCCTTTACCGAGGGCAATGCATTCTTCGGCAAGTTCGACCGCGCTTTCCTGGCAGGCATCTGGAATCCCACCACGGCCTCGTTCACCTATGCCGCTACCTTCAGCAAGGGTGTCGTCATTCCTGAGTTTGCCTATGTCGCCTTCCAGGGCACCTTTGCCGCCATCACCTGCGCCCTGATCGTTGGCGCCTTCGCCGAACGCGCCAAGTTCACCGCCGTGCTGGCTTTCATGGTGCTGTGGTTCACCTTCGGCTACCTGCCGATCGCCCACATGGTCTGGTTCTGGACCGGTCCGGACGCCATCAAGGATGCCGCCACCCTGGCAACCGAAACGGCCAAGGCTGGCTGGCTGTGGCAAAAAGGCGCGCTGGACTTCGCCGGCGGCACCGTGGTGCACATCAACGCCGCTGTTGCCGGCCTGGTCGGCGCCATCATGATCGGCAAACGCGTCGGTTACGGCCGTGAGTCGATGGCACCCCACTCGCTGACGATGACGATGATCGGTGCGTCGATGCTGTGGGTCGGCTGGTTCGGTTTCAATGCCGGTTCGGCACTCGAAGCGGGCGACGTCGCTGCCCTGGCCTTCATCAACACCCTGCTGGCCACCGCCTGCGCTACCGTCTCGTGGGTGTTCGGCGAGTGGATCACCAAGGGCAAGCCATCGATGCTGGGCGGCGCGTCCGGCGCAGTGGCCGGCCTGGTGGCCATCACCCCGGCCTGCGGTTACGTCGGCCCGATGGGCGCCCTGGTCATCGGCCTGCTGGCCGGCGTGGTCTGCCTGTGGGGTGTGAACGGTCTGAAACGCCTGATCGGCGCCGACGATTCGCTCGACGTGTTCGGCGTGCACGGCGTCGGCGGTATCCTCGGCGCCCTGCTGACGGGCGTGTTCGCCGCGCCTCAGCTGGGCGGTCAGGGCATCTTCGACTACGTCACCAACAAGATGTCGACCGACGCCTACTCGATCGGTTCGCAAGTGATGACCCAGGCCACCGCGGTCGGCACCACCATCATCTGGTCGGCGGTCGTCTCCGTGATCGCCTACAAACTGGTCGACCTGGTCATCGGCCTGCGCGTACCGGAAGAAGAGGAGCGCGAAGGCCTGGACATCACCAGCCACGGCGAATCGGCTTACCACTCCTGATCTGCCCGGTATTACAATCGGCCTGCGCCCGCGCAGGCCAGCCAAGGCGCCCCGCAAGGGCGCCTTTTTTGCATTCAGGCGCGGCGCGCTCCTTTAAAATGACGGTTTCGTCCCGATTTACTGTTTTCACAATTACCGAAGTTTCAAGGACATCATGGCTCCCCACCTCGTTACCGCCCTGACCGGCCCGCTGCTCGACCTCGAAAAGAAGATTTTGCAGGCCACCCCGGCCATCGAGCGCTGGTTCCGTCTCGAGTGGCAGGAGCACACGCCGCCGTTCTATTGCTCGGTCGACTTGCGCAACGCCGGCTACAAGCTGGCGCCCGTGGACACCAATCTGTTCCCTGGTGGATTTAATAATCTTGCCACCGAGATGCTGCCGCTGTCCGTGCAGGCGGCCATGGCGGCGATCGACAAGTATTGTCCGGACGCCCGCAACCTGCTGTTGATCCCGGAGATGAACAACCGCCATCCCAGCTACATGCAGAACGTGGCCCGCCTGATGCAGATTTTCCGCCAGACGGGCCTGCACGTGCGGCTCGGCTCGCTGTCGCCCGAGATCACCGAACCCACGCCACTGGCGCTGCCTGACGGCAACATGCTGGTGATCGAGCCCATGGTGCGCTCGGCCAATGGCCGCCGGCTGGGTCTGAAAGACTTCGATCCCTGCACCATCTTGCTCAACAACGACCTGTCGGCCGGCGTGCCCGCCATCCTGGAAAACATCCACGAACAGTCGCTGCTGCCACCCGTGCATGCGGGCTGGGCCATCCGCCGCAAGAGCAATCACCTGGCCGCCTACGATGAAGTGGCGAAAAAATTCGGCAAGCTGATCGACGTCGACCCGTGGATGGTCAACCCCTTCCACGCCCGCTGTGGCGAAGTCGACTTCGAGCAGCCGGACGGCCTCGAGTGCCTGAGCGACAACGTCACCTCGCTGCTGGCGAAAATTCGCAAGAAATACAAGGAATACGGCATCAAGGACCAAAAGCCCTTCGTCATCCTCAAGCCGGACGCGGGCACCTACGGCATGGGCATCCTGACGATCAAGGACGCCAATGAGCTCAAGGACCTCACCAGCGCCCAGCGCGCCCGCATGTCGATCGTCAAGGACGGCCAGCGCATCAGCGACGTCATCATCCAGGAAGGCGTGCCCACCTACGAAAACATCAAGGATGCCGTGGCCGAACCGGTCGTCTACATGATCGACCGCTATGTGGTGGGCGGTTTTTACCGGGTCCACGCGGAGAAGGGCGTCGACCAGAACCTGAACGCGCCCGGTTCCCAGTTCGTGCCGCTGGCATTTGCCCAGCAGCACGCGGTGCCCGACCTGAAAGCCAAGCCGGGCACGGCGGCGCCGAACCGGTTCTATGTGTACGGGGTGGTGGCGCGCCTGGGCCTGCTGGCGGCCTCGCTGGAAATGGAACGCACCGATCCGAATCCCGAGGTGTATTGAGAGGGGACAGGCCGGCGCAAGCGGCCTGATCCCGCGCCAGCGGCCATTTCGGGCTAAAATCAGGCATTAGCCATGATGGATGCCCCATGAAAATCGCCTTTCTCGCCGACCCGCTGTCAAGTTTTAAGATTTACAAAGACTCGACCTTCGCCATGATGCGCGAGGCGGCCCGGCGCGGCCACACCCTGTACGCCTTCGAGCAGCGCCACATGGCGCTCGAAAATGGCATCGTCAGCGCCGAGGTGGTGGAAATCACCCTCACCGGCGAGGCCGACGCCTGGTACAGCGTGGTCGGCGCGGCGTCCATGCAGCTCAATGCCTTCGATGCCATCATCGAACGCAAGGACCCGCCGTTCGACATGGAGTACGTCTACCTGACGCAATTGCTCGAACTGGCGCAAAGCCAGGGCGCGCGCGTGTTCAACGACCCGGCGGCGATCCGCACGCACAACGAAAAGCTGTCGATCGCCCAGTTTTCGCACTACACCTCGCCCACCCTGGTCACCTCGAGCGAGACGCGCCTGCGCGCCTTCCACGCCGAGCACGGCGACGTCATCTTCAAGCCGCTCGACGGCATGGGCGGGGCCGGCATCTTCCGCATCAAGGACGACGGCATGAACCTCGGTTCGGTCATCGAGACCCTGACGGAACTGGGCACGCGCACGATCATGGCGCAAAAATACATCCCCGCCATCGTCCACGGTGACAAGCGCGTGCTCGTCATCGACGGCAAGCCGGTGCCGTTCGCGCTGGCGCGCATCCCGCAGGCGGGCGAAGTGCGTGGCAACCTGGCCGCCGGCGGCATGGGCCGGGCCCAGCCGATTTCCCCGCGCGACCGCGAGATCGCCGAGGCGCTGGGGCCGCAACTGGCTGCCCGCGGCCTGCTGCTGGTGGGCCTGGACATCATCGGCGACTTCCTCACCGAAGTGAACGTCACCAGCCCCACCTGCTTCCAGGAGATCTTCGACCAGACCGGTTTCGACGTCGCCGCCGTGTTCATCGACGCCGTCGAAGCGAAGGCGCGGCGCTGACATGATCGGGATCCTGCTGCTCACCCACGCGCCGCTGGGACAGGCGTTCATCGCCGCCGTGGCCCACGTGTTCCGCGGCGCCACCGAGCGCTTCGAGGCGATTGACGTCACCGCCGACCAGGACATCGCCGAAGTGCACGACCTGGCGCGCGACGCCATCACCCGTCTCGACGACGGCAGCGGCGTGCTGGTGATCACCGACATCAAGGGCGGCACGCCGTCGAACTGCTGCAACTCGCTGACCATTCCCGGTCACGTCGAGGTCATCGCCGGCATCAGCCTGCCCATGCTGCTGCGCGCCATTACCTACCGCCGCGACACGCTCGACGTGGTGGTGGAAATGGCCCTGGCCGGCGCCCAGAGCGGCGCGGTGCGGGTCGATAATCGCATTCGCCTCTAGCGCGGCAGAGTAAGCGGTGGTATAAAAACGGGGACGCCGGGACGCCCGGACGGTCAAGCGCAGGCACGAGCAACCAAGACGACGAGAACATGATCCAACAAGAGCTGGAAATTATCAACAAGCTGGGCCTGCATGCGCGCGCCTCCGCCAAATTCACCCAGCTGGCCGCCAAGTACAAGAGCGAGATCTGGCTGACCCGTAATGGCCGCCGCATCAACGCCAAGTCCATCATGGGCGTGATGATGCTGGCCGCCGGCAAGGGCGCCAAGGTGCTGCTCGAGGCCGACGGCGCCGACGAGGGCGACGCCGTGACGGCGCTGTCGGCGCTGGTCAACGACAAATTCGGCGAAGGCGAGTAATGCCGGCCTACGGCGTGCGCACCTTGCAGGGACCTTCGATGGCATCGTTCACCTTGCACGGCATTCCTGTTTCGCGCGGCATTTCGATCGGCCGCGCGCACCTGCTCACGCCCGCCGCCCTCGACGTCAAGCACTACCTGGTGGCCGAAGAGCAGCTCGAGGCCGAGGTCAAGCGCCTGCAGGACGCCATCGCCGAAGTGCACCGGGGCCTGCAGGCGCTGTGGACCGAGCTGCCCAAGGACGCCCCCACCGAACTGGGCGCCTTCATCGACGTGCACGCGCTGATCCTGTCGGACCCGATGATCTCCGACGCCGCCATCGACATCATCCGCAGCCGCCACTACAACGCCGAATGGGCGCTGGTGACCCAGATCGACGAGCTGTCGGCGCAGTTCGACGAAATCGAAGACGAGTACCTGCGCGAGCGCAAGGCCGACATCCAGCAGGTGGCCGAGCGCGTGCTCAAGGTGCTGATGGGGACCGCCCAGCTGGCCATGCCGCGCCAGCCCAACGACGAGTTCCAGCCGCAGATGATCGTCGTCGCCCACGACATTTCGCCGGCCGACATGCTGCAGTTCCGCGACCGCTCTTTCATCGGCTTCGTCACCGACGTGGGCGGCCAGAACTCGCACACGGCCATCGTCGCCCGCAGTCTGGACATTCCGGCGGCGGTCGGCATGTCGCAGGCCTCGCAACTGATCGAGCAGGACGACTGGGTGATCATCGACGGCGACGCCGGCGTCGTCATCGCCAATCCCAGCCCGCTGGTGCTCGAGCAGTACCGCGCGCGCCAGGTGGTGCTGCAAAAAACCCGCAAGAAGCTGCTCAAGCTGAAGAAAACCCCCGCCGTCACGCTCGATGGCACCACCATCACCCTGCTGGCGAACATCGAGCTGCCCGAAGATTGCGGCCCCGCGCTGGAAGCGGGCGCCAACGGCGTCGGCCTGTTCCGCTCCGAGTTCCTGTTCATGGGCCGGGGCGGTCACGCCCACATGGTGCCCAGCGAGGAAGAGCAGTTCGAACAATACAAGAAAGCCGTGGTGGCCATGAAGGGCCGCCAGGTGGTCATCCGCACGCTCGACATCGGCGCCGACAAGCCGCTCGACCAGACCGAGCACACGGCCCTCAATCCCGCGCTGGGCCTGCGCGCGATCCGCTACTGCCTGGCCGAGCCGCAGCTGTTCCTGACCCAGTTGCGGGCGATTTTGCGCGCCTCCGCGTTCGGCAAGGTGCGCGTGCTGATCCCCATGCTGGCGCACGCGTTTGAAATCGACCAGTCGCTGGCCATGATCGAGCAGGCCAAGGCGCAGTTGCGCGAGGCGGGCCACAAGTTCGACGAAGGCATCGACGTGGGCGCCATGATCGAGATTCCCGCCGCCGCGCTGGCGCTGCCCATGTTCGTGCGGCGCATGGATTTTCTGTCGATCGGCACCAACGACCTGATCCAGTACACCCTGGCGATCGACCGCGTCGACTACGAAGTGGCGCACCTGTACAACCCGCTGCACCCGGCCGTGCTGCAACTGATCTCGATGACCATCGCGGCCGGTCACAAGGCCGGCATCGACGTCGCCGTGTGCGGCGAAATGGCGGGCGACGTCAAGCTCACCCGGCTGCTGCTGGGCATGGGCCTGCGCGAGTTTTCCATGCATCCGGCCCAGCTGCTGGCGGTCAAGCAGGAGATCCTGCGCTGCAACCTGCCGGTGCTCACGCGCATGACCAGCAAGATCCTGCGCACCATGGAGCCGCAGGCGATCGCCGACGCCGTCGAGCAGATGCAATCGATGTGACGCTTCTGCAGCACCGCCGGCCACCACCCCACCACAACCAGATTCGAGTCTCATGGCGTCCATTGGAATAGTCTCACCGCAAACCATGTCGTTTTCCCAGCCCCTGCGCCTGCAAAGCGGCGCGCAGCTGGCCGACTACACCCTGATGTACGAAACCTACGGTGAGCTCAACGGCGACAAATCGAACGCGGTGCTGGTCTGCCACGCCCTGAACGCCTCGCACCACGTGGCCGGAGTGTATGCGGACGATCCGAAAAAAGTGGGCTGGTGGGACAATATGGTGGGACCGGGCAAACCGCTCGACACCAACCGTTTTTTCGTGATCGGCGTGAACAACCTCGGTTCCTGCTTCGGCTCGACGGGGCCGATGCACAGCAATCCCGCCACCGGCAAACCGTACGGCGCCGCCTTCCCCGTGGTGACGGTGGAAGACTGGGTGGCGGCGCAGGCGCGCCTGGCCGACCAGCTCGGCATCGAGCAGTTTGCCTGCGTGATGGGCGGCTCGCTGGGCGGCATGCAGGCGCTGGCCTGGTCGATCATGTACCCGGCGCGCCTGCGCAACTGCATGGTGATCGCCTCGACGCCGAAGCTGACGGCGCAGAACATCGCCTTCAACGACGTCGCCCGCCAGGCCATCCTGTCCGACCCCGATTACCGGGGCGGTGATTTTTACGAGCACGGCGTGGTGCCGAAAAACGGCCTGCGGGTGGCGCGCATGGTCGGCCACATCACCTATCTGTCGGACGACGACATGGCCGAAAAATTCGGCCGCAAGCTGCGCAACGCCGCCGAATCGAACGACTACAAGTTCGACTTCGGCATCGACTTCGAAATCGAATCCTACCTGCGCTACCAGGGCGACAAGTTCTCCGAGTATTTCGACGCCAATACCTACCTGCTCATCACCAAGGCGCTCGACTACTTCGACCCGGCGCTGGCCCATGGCGGCGACCTCACGCGCGCCCTGGCAGCGACCGAAGCGGCGTTTTTCATCGCCTCCTTCACCACCGACTGGCGCTTCGCGCCCGAACGCTCGCGCGAGATCGTCGAAGCCCTCATCTCCAACCGGCGCCAGGTCACCTATGCCGAAATCGACGCCCCCCACGGCCACGACGCCTTCCTGCTGGAAGACGCCCGCTACATGAACATGGTGCGCGCCTGGTACGCGCGGATCTGGCACGGCATCGCACAAGGGGAGAGCGCATGAATATCGACCAGCTTGAAACAGTGCGCCCCGACCTGGCCTTCATCGCCCGCTGGGTCAAGCCGCACGCCCACGTGCTCGACGTCGGCTGCGGTGACGGCGCCATGATGGGCTTTCTGCAGGCCGACAAGGGCTGCAGCGGCTACGGCATCGAAATCGCCGACGACAAGCTGCTCGAGTCGGCCCAGCGCGGCATCAACGTCATCCAGCAGGACATGGAAAAGGGGCTCGGCCTGTTTGGCGACAATTCCTTCGACACCGTGCTGTGCCTGCAGTCGCTGCAGATGATGCAGCACGTCGAGCCGCTGCTGCGCGACATCGTGCGGGTGGGCGCCGAGGCGATCGTCTCGTTCCCCAACTTCGCCTACTGGCCGCACCGGGTGGCCCTGCTGCGCGGGCGCATGCCGGTGTCGAAGTCGCTGCCGTACCAGTGGTTCGACACCCCCAACGTGCGCTGCGCCACCATCTACGATTTCGAGGAACTGGCCGCCGAGTGCGGCCTCGAGGTGCTCGAGCGGGTGGCCCTGGCCGAAGACGGCAGCGTGGTGTCGTTCCTGCCCAATCTGCGCGGCAGCCTGGCCGTGTTCAGGCTGCGCAAGAAAGCCGGACCGCGCCCGTGAGCACGCCCGTCAAGCCCGCCGCCGCCGCCGCTGACGCCGCGCAGGCGCCGTTCGAATGGCGCCACCTGTTCAGCACGCGCATGCTGGCCGTGCTGTTCCTGGGCTTTTCGTCGGGCCTGCCGCTGTTCGTCATGCTCTACCTGATGCAAGCCTGGCTGGCCAAGGCCGGCGTCGACGTCAAGGCGCTGGGCCTGTTCGCCCTGGTCGGTTTTCCCTACACCTTCAAATTCCTGTGGGCGCCGTTCATGGACCGCTACAGCCTGGGGCCGCTGGGCCGGCGGCGGGGCTGGATGGCGCTGACCCAGCTGGCCCTGTTCGGCATCATCGGCGGCATGGGTGCGCTCGACCCGCGCACGCAACTGCCGCTGATCGTGCTGGCCGCCGGCGTGATGACCTTCGTCTCGGCCAGCCAGGACATCGTCATCGACGCCTACCGCCGCGAGATCCTGGTCGACGCCGAGCAGGGCCTGGGCGCGGCCGTCAGCGTCAATGCCTATAAAGCGGCCGGGCTGGTGCCCAGCGCGCTGGGGCTGGTGCTGGCCGACACGCTGCCGTGGGCGAGCGTGTTCTGGGTGGTCGGCGCGTTCATGCTGCCGGGCCTGGTGTGCACCCTGCTGGCGCCCGAACCGGCCGCCTACGGCACGCCGCCGCGCAATATGCGCGAAGCGATCATCGAGCCGTTCCGCGAGTTCGTCAAGCGTGACGGCCTGGCCAAGGCCGCCGTCATCGTCGGCTTCATCCTGCTCTATAAAATCGGCGACAGCATGGCCACCGCGCTGGCCACCAAGTTCTACCTCGATATCGGTTTCAGCACCACCCAGATCGGCCTGGCGGCCAATGCCACCGGCCTGTGGGCCAGCCTGGCCGGCGGCATCGTCGGCGGCCTGTGGATGGTCAAGCTGGGCATTAACCGCGCCCTGTGGGTGTTCGGCGTGCTGCAGGCGGTGGCGATCCTGGGCTTTGCCTGGCTGGCCCAGGTGGGCCCCAACCAGTTCCTGCTGGCCGGCGTGATCGGTTTTGAGTCGTTTGCCAGCCTGGGCCTGGGCGCCGCCGCGCTGGTGGCGTTTATTTCTCGCTCGACCGATCCGCGCTACACGGCCACCCAGTACGCCCTGTTCTCGAGCCTGGCGGCGGTGCCGCGCACCTTCATGAATTCGATCACCGGCTTCATCGTCGCCGAGACGGGCTGGTTCGTGTTTTTTATCGTGTGCTTCGCGCTGGCCATTCCTGCCATGATGATGCTGCCGAAGATCGCACCGTGGAACGCCAAATGACGCCCCGTGTTCACCGCATTGCTGCGCTCACCGTTGCCGCCGGCCTGTGCTGGTCTGGCGTGGCGGCAGCCCAGGCCCCCGTGGTCCAGGACGGCATCGCCGTCAAGCCGCTGCCGTCCTACCGGGTGCTGGCCTCCGAAGAGCAGCTCGAACGCGACGCCGCCCAGCAGTACAGCGCCCTGATGACCAGCGCCCGCGAAAAGCAGGCGCTGGTCCCGCCCAACGACCCGCAGCTCATCCGCCTGCGCGCCATCGCCAGGCGCCTGATTCCGTACACGGCGCGCTGGAACCCGGCCGCCGCCAAGTGGGACTGGCAGATCAATTTGCTGGCCTCGAAGCAGGTCAACGCCTTTTGCATGCCGGGCGGCAGAATCGCCTTTTACACGGGCATCATCAGCGCTTTGAGCCTGACGGACGATGAAATCGCCGCCATCATGGGCCACGAAATCACCCACGCCCTGCGCGAGCACGGCCGCGAGCGCATGGTCAAGAGCACCGGCACCGATCTGGCCGCACGCCTGCTGGGCGCCGGCGCGGCCGCCTATTTCGGCGTCGATCCCCGCCTGGCCGACTCGGCGGCGCGGCAGGCGGGCCAGCTGGTGGTGCTCAAGTTCTCGCGCGACGACGAGCGCGAAGCCGACCTGGTGGGCCTGGACCTGGCCGCGCGCGCCGGCTACGATCCCCGCGCCGGCGTGGCGGTGTGGCAGAAGATGGCGGCGCTGGGCAAGCGCCAGCCCCTTGAGTTCATGTCGACCCACCCCAGCGGTGCCGACCGCATCGAGCGCATCAACGCCAATATGCACCTGCTGCTGCCCCTGTACGCGCGCGCCAGGGGCGTGCCGCAGGCGCAGTTGCCGGCCTATCGCAGCACGGCACTGCCGAATTAAGATGGGCAGGCAGGCCGACAAAAACGCCTTCTGTCCGCTGCCCGTGGTCGCTGGCGTCGCGCCCAGCTACCTGTGGCTGCCGCCGGGCAGCGGCGAGGCCATGCTGGCGTTTTTACTGCGCCAGTTCCCCGCCATCGACGCCGACTCCTGGCGCCGCCGCATGGCCAAAGGCGAGGTGGTCGATGGCGACGGCCGCCCACTCGCGCCCGACAGCGTGGCCCGCCCCGGCATGCGCATCTGGTACTACCGCGAAGTCGAGGTCGAAACGCCGATCCCCTTTGAAGAGACGATCCTGTTTCAGGACGCGCACCTGGTGGTGGTCGACAAGCCCCATTTTTTACCGATGACGCCGGGCGGGCGCTTCCTGCGCGAGACTTTACTCGTGCGCCTGAAGGACAAGCTGGGCCTGCCGGCGCTCACGCCCATCCACCGGCTCGACCGCGAAACGGCCGGCGTTGTCGTCTTCTCCAGCGAGCAGCGCACGCGCGGCGCCTACCAGTCGCTGTTTCAGCAGCGCAGCGTGAGCAAGGTCTACGAAGCGCTGGCGGTGCCGCTGGCGCTCGACTATCCGTTCACCTACCGTAGCCGGATGGTCGACGCCGAGCAGTTCTTCGTCATGCGCGAGGAAGCGGGCGCGCCGAACTCGGAGACCATCGTCGAGCTGATCGAGCCGCGCGGCGCGCTGGCGCTGTACCGCCTGCGCCCGCACACGGGCCGCAAGCACCAGCTGCGCCTGCACATGGCCTCGCTGGGCGCGCCCATCGTCAACGACACGTTTTACCCGGTGGCGCTGCCGTGCAAGGGCGACGATTACGCCGCGCCCCTGCAACTGCTGGCGCGCGCGATCGCGTTCACGGACCCGCTGACGGGCTTGCCGCGGGAGTTCGTCAGTCAGCGACGTTTAGCGCAGGCAGGCGCTTCTATTGCTCCGCCTGGCGAGGACGATAATCGATAATCAGGGGCGCATGATCGGAAAACCGCTCGTCCTTGTACACCGACACCGTGTGTGCCTGCGCCGCGATACCGGGCGTGGCCACGTGATAGTCGATGCGCCAGCCGACGTTCTTGGCGTAGGCCTGGCCCCGGTTGCTCCACCAGGTGTACTGTTCTTCGCGCTTGTCGAGGCCGCGGTGGACATCGACAAAGCCCACTTCGCCGAAAATCTGCGAGAGCCAGGCCCGCTCTTCGGGCAGGAAGCCTGAATTTTTTTTATTGCCCTTGAAGTTTTTCAGGTCGATCTCGTGGTGGGCGATGTTCCAGTCGCCGCAGATGACCAGTTCGCGCCCCTGCGCTTTCAGCTCGAGCAGGTGCGGCAAAAACAGGGCCATGAAGCGGAACTTCGCTTCCTGCCGCTCGGGCGAGGACGAGCCGGACGGGCAGTAGACGGAGACGATGCTCAGGTCGCCGCAATCGATGCGCGTGTAGCGGCCTTCGGCGTCGAATTCGGGGCTGCCGAAACCGGTGACGACAGCGTCCGGCTTGACGCGGCTGTACACGCCCGTGCCCGAATAACCCTTCTTTTCGGCGTAGTGAAAATGGCCGTGGTAGCCGTGCGGCGCCAGGAACTCCTCGGTCATGTCGCCATGCTGCGCCTTGAGCTCCTGCACGCAGACGAAATCGGCCGTCTGCGCGCCCATCCAGTTGAAAAAACCCTTCTTGTGGGCGGAGCGGATGCCGTTGAGATTGGCGGAGATAATTTTTGGCATGGGCGGGGGAGGGCGAGAGGTTTACAATACAGCCATTTTTCGACAGGGACGATCATGGACAATTTACGGCAGCAGTTTATCGCGTTTTCGGTCTCGGCGGGCGTGCTGCGCTTCGGCGACTTCACCACCAAGGCAGGGCGCCAGTCGCCGTATTTTTTCAATGCGGGCCTGTTTCACGAAGGCGCGACGCTGGGCCGGCTGGCGCAGTTCTATGCCCAGACCCTGCTCGACTCGGGCGTCGAGTTCGACATGCTGTTCGGCCCCGCCTACAAGGGCATCACGCTGGCCTCGGCCACCGCGGTGGCCCTGGCCGGCAAGGGCCGCGACACCTCGTTCGCCTTCAACCGCAAGGAAGCGAAGGACCACGGCGAAGGCGGCACCATCGTCGGCGCCAAGCTGCATGGCAAGGTGGTGATCATCGATGACGTCATCTCGGCCGGCACCTCGGTGCGCGAATCGGTGCAGATGATCCGCGCCGCCGGCGCCGAGCCGTGCGCCGTGCTCATCGCGCTCGACCGGATGGAACGCTCGGGCGCCGACGGCGCACTGTCGGCCAGTTCGGCGGTGCAGGAAGTGAGCCGCGAGTTTGGCATTCCCGTCATCTCGATCGGCAACCTCGACGACCTGCTGACCTACCTGGCCGAGCACGGCAACGACCCGGCCCTGGCGGCGTCGACCCAGAAAGTGGCCGACTACCGGGCCCGTTACGGCGTGTAAAAAAGGGGGGACAGGCGCGGCGGCCTGTCCCCGGCCCATCAGGCGCTGAGCTTTTTCTTGAGCAGTTCCGTCAGCTGGGCCGGATTGGCCTTGCCTTTCGACGCCTTCATGGCCTGGCCGATCAGCGCGTTGATTGCCGCTTCCTTGCCGGCGCGGTACTGCTCGACCGACTTGGCGTTGGCGGCCAACACCTCGTCGATGATCGCTTCGAGCGCGCCGCTGTCGGAAATCTGGCGCAAGCCCTTCTGGTCGATGATCAGGTCGGCAATGGCGGCGTCGTTCGATTGCGCCGCCCACATCGCCGCGAACACTTCCTTGGCGATCTTGTTCGAGACGGTGCCGTCGGCGATCCGCTTGAGCAGCAGCGCCAGTTGCGTCGCTTCCACGGGCGAGTCGGCGATGTCGACGCCGGCGCTGTTCAGGGTCGACGCCACTTCGCCCATCAGCCAGTTGGCCGCCGTCTTGGCGTTGGCCTGGCCGGCGATCGCCACCACCGCCTCGAAGTACGAGGCCATCTCGTGCGAGGACGTCAAGATCAGCGCGTCGTATTCCGGCAGGCCGTAGTCGCCAATAAAGCGCAGGCGCATGGCCGCCGGCAGTTCGGGCATGTCGGCCTTCACACGCGCGATCCATTCCTCCGAAATTTCCAGCGGCGGCAGGTCGGGGTCCGGGAAATAGCGGTAATCCTGCGCGTCTTCCTTGCTGCGCATCGAGCGCGTCTCTTTTTTGTCCGGGTCCCACAGGCGGGTGGCCTGCTGGACCTTGCCGCCGTCTTCGATCAGCTCGATCTGGCGGCGCACTTCGTAGTTGACCGCTTCCTCGATGAAGCGGAACGAGTTCAGGTTCTTGATTTCGCAGCGGGTGCCGAATTCGACCTGGCCGACGGGGCGCACGGAGACGTTGACGTCGCAGCGGAACGAGCCTTCCTGCATATTGCCGTCGCAAACACCGAGCCACACCACCAGCGAGTGCAGGGCCTTGGCGTAGGCCACCGCTTCCTGGGCGCTGCGCATTTCCGGCTCGGAGACGATTTCCAGCAGGGGCGTGCCGGCCCGGTTCAGGTCGATGCCGGTCATGCCCTGGTAGTCTTCGTGCAGCGACTTGCCGGCGTCTTCTTCCAGGTGGGCGCGGGTCAGGTTGATGGTGCGCGTTTCGAACTTGCCGTCTTTTTCAAAGCCGAAGCTGACCTCGCCGCCGATGACGACGGGATCGGCGAACTGGCTGATCTGGTAGCCCTTGGGCGAGTCCGGATAAAAGTAGTTCTTGCGGGCGAAGATCGACTGCGGCGCGATGGTCGCACCCACCGCCAGGCCGAAGCGGATGGCCCGCTCGACGGCGCCGCGGTTCATTACCGGCAGCACGCCCGGCAGCGCCAGGTCGACGGGGCTGGCCTGGGTGTTCGGCGCGGCGCCGAAACGGATCGCGCTGCCGCTGAAGATTTTCGAGTTGGTGGTGAGCTGCACGTGGTTCTCAAGACCGATGACGACTTCCCATTGCATGGTGATTCCTTCTTCTGTTCTGTTCGGTTCAGTTCTGACTAGATGCCGGCAGGGGCGCGCGCGTGCCAGTCGGTCACTTGCTGGTACTGGTGGGCGATGCCCAGCAGGCGCGCCTCGGCAAAATAATTGCCGATGATTTGCAGGCCGACGGGGCGGCTGGCGTTTTTTTCGCCCTGGCCGAAGCCGCACGGGATCGACATGCCGGGCAGGCCGGCCAGGCTGGTCGAGAGGGTGAAAATGTCGGCCAGGTAGGCCGCCACCGGGTCGTCGGTCTTCTCGCCCAGGTCCCACGCCACGGTGGGCGCGACGGGCCCCATGATGACGTCGCAGGTCTTGCCCAGCACGGCCTGAAAATCTTCGGCGATCAGGCGGCGGATCTTTTGCGCCTTCAGGTAGTAGGCGTCGTAGTAGCCGTGGCACAGCACGTAGGTGCCGACCATGATGCGGCGCTGGACTTCGGCGCCGAAGCCTTCGGCGCGCGATTTTTTGTACATGTCGGCCAGGTCCTTGTAGTCGCTGGCGCGGTGGCCGTAGCGCACCCCGTCAAAACGCGACAGGTTCGACGAGGCTTCGGCCGGGGCGATGATGTAGTAGACGGGAATCGACTGCGCCGTTTTCGGCAGCGAAATGTCGACCAGGGTGGCGCCCAGCTGGACGAACTGCGCCAGCGCGGCGCGCACGGCGCTTTCGACGTCGCTGGCCAGGCCTTCGCCAAAATACTCTTTCGGCACGCCGATGCGCAGGCCCGCCAGCGGCGTGGCCAGCTCGCGGGTAAAGTCTTCGCGCAGGTTGCCCTGCTCGGCCGTCAGGCTGGTCGAGTCGCGCGTGTCGAAGCCGACCATTTCATTGAGCAGCATGGCGCAGTCTTCGGCCGTCTGCGCCATCGGGCCGCCCTGGTCGAGCGAGGAGGCGAAGGCGATCATGCCGAAGCGCGACACGCGCCCGTAGGTGGGCTTGATGCCGGTGACGCCGCAGAACGAAGCGGGCTGGCGGATCGAGCCGCCCGTGTCGGTGGCGGTGGCGGCCGGCGCCAGGCGGGCGGCGATCGCCGCCGCCGAGCCGCCCGAGGAGCCGCCCGGCACGGCCAGCTGGTCCCACGGATTCTTGACGGCGCCGAAGGCCGAGTTCTGGTTCGACGAGCCCATGGCGAATTCGTCGCAATTGAGTTTGCCCAGCGTGACCATGCCGGCGGCGGCGAACTTGTCGACCACGGTGGCGTTGAACGGGCTGACGTAATTGGCCAGCATCTTCGAGCCGGCCGTCGAGCGCCAGCCTTCGGTGACGAAGATGTCCTTGTGGGCGATCGGGATGCCCGTCAGCGGGCCGCCGCCGCCGACGGCCAGGCGGGCGTCGGCCGCTGCCGCTTGCGCCAGCGACAAGTCGGCATCGATGTGCAGGAAGGCGTTCAAGTCGCTGGCCTGGGCGCGCGCGAGATAGTGGCGCGTCAGTTCGGTCGACGAAATGGTTTTGGCGTGCAGCATGGTGGAGAGCTGCTTGAGGGTTTTTGTGTGCATGGCTTTGGATTCGGGTGACGGCAAGGTGGTGCGAATGGAACAATCGATGCGGTGATCTTGGCGCTTTGCGCTCATTCGATCACTTTGGGCACCAGGTACAAGCCGTCGGCGGTGGCCGGCGCCGGCGCCTGGTAGGCGTCGCGGTGGTCGGTTTCGGTGACCACGTCGTCGCGCAGGCGCAGCGGCAAATTGCCCAGCACGGCCGCCAGCGGTTGCGACAGGGGGGCCACGCCTTCCGTATCGATCGCTTGCATCTGCTCGGCCAGCGCGAAGATACCGTTCAATTCGCCCAGCGCGACGGCGGCATGCGCGTCGTCCATGTCGAGTTGGGCCAGGTTGGCGATCCGTTTCACATCTGCGAGAGTCAGGGACATAGAAGGTAGCGCGGCGCGGGCCGCGTTCGAGTGATTGGAGAAAGGGTGAAGTTTATACAACGCGGCGCTAAACAGGCATAAAACCTTGGCAATCCCGTCGAATCAGGCGTCGCCGGGCCCTGCAAATGAAGGGCTTTTCAGCAGATAACAGGCAAATTATAAGGTAGAATGGCGGGCTATTGCGTTGCCGGTACTGTATACACGCTGCCGCCGCAAGACCACCCCGCCAGCCCACCGTATTTTGCGCGCCTTCGCGCCGGCGACCGGGGGAAACGCTTTCCGCAGTTCCCTATCAATGTTTCGCGCATTCGCCTGCGCATCAGGACACACATGTTTGGTTTTTTACGCAGTTATTTTTCCAACGACCTGGCCATCGACCTGGGCACCGCCAATACCCTCATTTACGTGCGTGGCCTGGGCATCGTTCTCGATGAGCCTTCGGTGGTGGCAATTCGCCAGGAAGGCGGCCCGAATGGCAAAAAGACCATCCAGGCGGTCGGCAAGGAAGCCAAGCAGATGCTTGGCAAGGTGCCCGGCAATATCGAAGCGATCCGGCCCATGAAGGATGGCGTGATCGCCGACTTCACCGTTACCGAGCAGATGCTCAAGCAGTTCATCCGCATGGTGCACGACTCGAAATTTTTCCGTCCGTCCCCGCGCATCATCATTTGCGTGCCGTGCGGCTCGACCCAGGTCGAGCGCCGCGCCATCCGCGAATCGGCGCTGGGCGCGGGCGCCTCGCAGGTCTACCTGATCGAGGAGCCGATGGCCGCGGCCATCGGCGCCGGCCTGCCCGTGTCCGAGGCCACCGGCTCGATGGTGGTCGACATCGGCGGCGGCACCACCGAGGTGGGCATCATCTCGCTGGGCGGCATGGTCTACAAGGGCTCGGTGCGGGTCGGTGGCGACAAGTTCGACGAAGCCATCGTCAACTACATCCGCCGCAACTACGGCATGCTGATCGGCGAGCAGACCGCCGAGGCCATCAAGAAGGCCATCGGTTCGGCCTTCCCCGGCTCGGAAGTGAAGGAAATGGAAGTCAAGGGGCGCAACCTGTCCGAAGGCATTCCCCGCTCGTTCACCATTTCGTCCAACGAAATCCTCGAAGCGCTCACCGACCCGCTCAACAACATCGTCTCGGCCGTCAAGAACGCCCTCGAGCAGACCCCGCCGGAACTGGGCGCCGACATCGCCGAGAAGGGCATGATGCTCACCGGCGGCGGCGCGCTGCTGCGCGACCTGGACCGCCTGCTGATGGAAGAGACGGGCTTGCCCGTGCTGGTGGCGGAAGACCCGCTCACCTGCGTGGTGCGCGGCTCCGGCATGGCGCTCGAGCGCATGGACAAACTCGGTTCGATCTTCTCGTACGAGTAATGACTTGAGTTGAGCTGGCCTGTGATCCGGCGCCGCGCCGGATTCGTGTTCGATATTGCGGGTCCGCTACAACCCGGCCCCGCGGTTTGCACTGGAAGTCATGGAATATAGTCCCCCGCCGTTATTCAAACAGGGCGCCCCTGCGCGGGTGAAGGTGACGGTGTTCGCATGCATTTCAGTGGCGCTGCTCGTTCTCGACGCCCGCATGCACGTGCTCGACCTGGTGCGCCAGGGCGCCGCCACCGTGCTCTATCCCCTGCAGATGCTGGCGCTGGTGCCGCGTGACGCCAGTGTCAACATGGGCAGCTATTTCTCCACCCTGTCGGCCCTGCAGAAAGAAGTGCGCGAGCTCAAAAGCACGCAGATGGCCAGCGCCCAGTTGATGCAGCAAGCGCAGCTCCAGATGGCGGAAAACGCCCAGTTGCGAAAACTGATGGGCGCGCGCGAGCACCTGCCCGTCACATCGATGATGAGCGAAATCCTCTACGACGCCCGCGACCCCGCCAGCCGCAAGGTGGTGCTCGACCGCGGCACCCGCCAGGGCGTCGCCCTGGGTCTGCCCGTGATCGACAACGCCGGCGTGGTCGGCCAGGTCACCCGGGTGTTCCCCTTCACCGCCGAAGTGACCCTGCTGACCGACCGCGAGCAGGCCATTCCCGTGCAGGTGCTGCGCAACGGCCTGCGCAGCGTCGCTTACGGCCGCGGCCAGTCGGGCGTGCTCGACTTGCGCTTCGTCGCCCCCAACGCCGACATCGTCGTCGGCGACGTGCTGATCACCTCCGGCATGGACGGCATTTATCCGGCCGGGCTGGCCGTGGCCAAGGTGATCCAGGTCGAGAGCAATGCCGGCGGCGTGTTCGGCCGCGTGGTGTGCCAGCCGCTGGCCGGCATCGACCGCAACCGCCAGTTGCTGATCCTGATGGCCGCGCCCGACGTGCTGCCGCGCCCCGCGCCGGAAGCGCCCAAGGTGGCCGGCAAGAAGGCGCTGCCGAAAATGACGCCGCTGGAGAACGTGGCGCCGCTGCCGCCGAAAGAAGCGCCACCGGCGCCGTCCGCCGCGCTGACCCCGCCCCCGCCCGCCACCGCCACGCCTGCCGTCAAGACCCCATGAACCGCCCCCACTACATCCTGCAACCGGTCAGTCCGCTGTTCATCGGCGTGAGCCTGATGGGTGCCTTCATGCTCAACCTGCTGCCCTGGGGCCACTGGCTGGGGGTGCCCGATTTCGTCGCCCTGGTGCTGGTGTTCTGGGGCATCCACCAGCCACGCAAGGTGGGCATCGGCATCGCCTTTTTCATGGGGCTGATGATGGACGTGCACGATTCGACCCTGCTGGGCGAGAACGCGCTGGCCTACACGCTGCTGTCCTACCTGGCCATCATGATTCACCGCCGCGTGCTGTGGTTCCCCGTGCTGACCCAGGCCTTGCACGTGTTCCCGCTGCTGCTGCTGACCCAGTGCGTGCAGGTGCTGGTGCGCTTCATCGTGGCGGGAAAATTTCCCGGCTGGGCCCAGTTCATCGAGAGCGTGGTGGCGGTCGCCCTGTGGCCGATCGTCACCTGGATCCTGCTGGCGCCCCAGCGCCGCGCGGTCGACCGCGATCACACCCGGCCGATTTGAGGCTGACCTGCACCGATGACTGAAATTAAAGACAACGACCGCGAAATCCACCTGTTCCGGATGCGCCTGACGGCAGTCGTGCTGTTCGTGTTCCTCTGCTTCGGCCTGCTGGTGGCGCGCTTCGTGTGGCTGCAGGTGATCCACCATGACAAATACCTGGCCCAGGCCGAGGAAAACCGCATCGCGGTGGTGCCGGTGGTGCCCAACCGGGGCCTGATCCTCGACCGCAACGGGGTTGTCCTGGCCCGCAATTATTCGGCCTACACGCTCGAGATCACGCCGTCGAAGCTCGAGAACAACCTGGAGTCCGTCATCGACGAGCTCGCCAAGCTGGTCGAGATCGAGCCGAAAGACCGCAAGCGTTTCAAGCGCCTGCTCGAAGAGTCGCGCTCGTTCACGGGCGTGCCGCTGCGCACCCGCCTGACGGACGATGAAGTGGCGCGCTTTTCCGCCCAGCGGTTCCGCTTTCCCGGCGTCGAAGTGCAGGCGCGCCTGTTTCGCCAGTACCCGCTGGGCGAGGTGGCCTCGCACGTGATCGGCTACATCGGCCGTATCAACGCCAACGAGGCCGCCGCCATCGACAACCTCGATGACGCCGCCAACTACAGCGGCACCGACCATATCGGCAAGGAAGGTCTGGAAAAGAGTTATGAGCGCCAGCTGCACGGCCAGACCGGCTACGAGCAGGTCGAGCGCTCGGCCGGCGGGCGCGCCATTCGCACGCTCGCGCGCACGGCGGCCGTGCCGGGCGCGAACCTGATCCTGTCGATCGACATCGAGCTGCAAAAAGTGGTGGAAGAGGCCTTCGGCGACTTCCGCGGCGCGCTCGTGGCCATCGAGCCGGAAACGGGCGACGTGCTGGCCTACGTGTCGCGCCCCGGCTTCGATCCGAACCTGTTCGTCGACGGCATCGACAGCGCCAGCTGGAACGAGCTCAATACCTCGCTCGACCGGCCCCTGATGAACCGCCCGCTGTCGGGCACCTACCCGCCCGGTTCCACCTTCAAGCCCTACATGGCGCTGGCGGCGCTCGAACTGGGCCTGCGCCGGCCGGAGCAGGGCATCAACGACGCCGGCTTTTTCATGCTGGGCGGGCACCGTTTCAACGATGACAAGCGGGGCGGCCACGGCTACATCGACATGTACCGCTCGATCGTGGTCTCGTGCGACACCTATTATTACCAGCTTGGCAACGAGATGGGCATCGACCGCCTGCACGACTTCATGAAGCCGTTCGGCTTCGGCCAGATCACCGGGATCGACCTCGAACACGAGAAAATCGGCGTGCTGCCGTCGCAGGACTGGAAGCGCGAGCGTTTTAAAAAGGCCAAGCAGACCAACAAGTGGGTCGGCGGCGACACCATCTCGATCAGCATCGGCAACGGCTACAACACCTACACGCCCATCCAGATGGCCCATGCGATGGCGACCCTGGCCAACAACGGCGTGGTGATGAAGCCGCACCTGGTCAAGATCATCGAAGACGGCGGCACCCGCGCGCGCACCCTGACGGTGGCCAGGAACAGCGGGCGCATCCCGCTCAGGCAGGAAAACATCGACATCATCAAGCGCGCCATGGTCGGCGTCATCACCGACCAGAGCGGCACCGGTTTTAACGCTTTCCGCAACGCCGGCTACACGGCCGGCGGCAAGACCGGCACCGCCCAGGTGGTCGGCCTGCGCGGCGGTAAATACAATGCCGCCGCCACCCCCGAGCGACTGCGCGACAACGCCCTGTTTACCGCCTTCGCGCCGGCCGACAAGCCGCGCATCGCCATTGCCGTGGTGGTGGAAAACGCCGGCTTCGGCGCCACCATCGCCGCCCCCATCGTGCGCAAGGCGCTCGACTTTTATTTGCTGGGCAAGCGCCCCGGCGACAAGACCCGCCTGCCGGTGCCGAAGGAAGACCCGGCGGTGCTGCCGGTGGAAGCGCCGGCCGGCGTCAACAGCGATTTCCAGCCCGGCGGCGAAACGCCGGGGAACAAGGAATAATATGTCAGCCTTCCAGGAACGCCGCTCGCTGTGGCGCCGCACGCGCCACTACTTCACCGTCTTCGACGGCCCGCTGGCCATCATCCTGTTCCTGCTGCTGTCGACGGGACTGCTGACGCTGACCTCGGCCGGCATGGATTTTCCTGGCCGCGTCGAAGGACAGATCCGTAACATCGTGCTCGCCTTCCTGGTGATGTGGATGGCGGCCAACGTGCCGCCGCAGACCCTGATGCGCTTTGCCGTACCGATCTACACGGTCGGCGTGGCCCTGCTGGTGGCCGTGTTCATGTTCGGCATCATCAAGAAGGGCGCGCGCCGCTGGCTGCACATCGGCTTCGACATCCAGCCGTCCGAAATCATGAAGATTGCCATGCCGCTGATGCTGGCGTGGTTCTTCCAGCAGCGCTCGGGCATGCTGCGCTGGCAGGCCTTCCTGATCGCCGCCGTGCTGCTGTTCATTCCCGTCGGCCTGATCATGAAGCAGCCCGACCTGGGCACCGCGCTGCTGGTGCTGGCCTCGGGCTTCTACGTGATTTTTCTGGCGGGCCTGTCGTGGAAAGCGCTGGCCGGCCTGGTGGTGGCCGTCGGCGCCAGCCTGCCGGTGGCCTGGTCGGTGATGCACGATTACCAGCGCCAGCGGGTGATGACGCTGATCGACCCCACCTCCGACCCGCTGGGCAAGGGCTTTCACATCATCCAGTCGACCATTGCCATCGGTTCGGGCGGCTTGACGGGCAAGGGCTACCACAAGGGCACCCAGGCCTACCTGGAATTCATCCCCGAGCGCACCACCGATTTCATCTTTTCCGTGTTCGCCGAAGAGTACGGCCTGATCGGCATCCTGGTGCTGCTGTTCCTGTATTTGCTGCTGATCGGCCGCGGCCTGATGATCGCCGCCAATGCGCCCACCCTGTTTACGCGCCTGCTGGCGGGCGCCATCACCATGATCTTTTTTACCTACGCGTTTGTGAACATGGGCATGGTCAGCGGCATCCTGCCCGTGGTCGGTGTGCCGCTGCCGTTCATGAGCTACGGCGGCACCGCCCTGTTCACGCTGGGCCTGGGCGCCGGCATCCTGATGAGCATTCAGCACAACCGCAAGCTGGTGCAGACATGAGGCGCCCGCTCGCGCGCGCCGTGGCCGTGCTGGTGGCGCTGGCGCTGGCCGGTTGCGCCAGCGACGGCCACGTGCGCATGTCGCCGTTTCCCGCGCCGAACGCCCCCGTCGCCAAGCATGGCAAGCTCGATCCGCGCCTGCCGGCGATGCCCGCCGCCGGCTCCGGTCGCGGCGGCTACTACCTCGACGACGGCCCTGGCGAGAACCCGCCACCGGGCCTGTACGACGTGCCCGACCCGATCGTCAAGAGCGAGGTGCTGTCACGCTACGGCAATAAACCGTATGTGGTGTTTGGCAAAACCTACACGCCGCTGGGCGGCGACAGCAGCTTTGTCCAGCGCGGCGTGGCCAGCTGGTACGGCAAAAAATTCCACGGCCAGCGCACCTCGTCCGGTGAACTCTACGATATGTACCTGATGAGCGCCGCCCATCCGACCCTGCCGATTCCCTCGTTCGCGCGGGTGACCAGCGTCGAGACGGGCAAATCGGTGGTAGTGCGGGTCAATGACCGCGGCCCGTTCCACTCCAGCCGCGTGATCGACGTGTCGTACACGGCGGCCCTGAAACTGGGCCTGCTGGGCAAGGGCAGCCATGAAGTCGAGATCGAGCGCCTGCGGCCCGAGGACAGCGCGCGCAGCGCCAGCGCGCGCCGCAATGCGCCGGCGCCGGTGGCGCTGGCGACCATGCCGACCATCGCGCAAGCCGATGCCACGCTGGTGTCGTCGGCCGTATCGGCGCAGTCGGCCGAGGTGCTGGCGGTGATGGGCGGCGACCCCGCCGCGCTCGCCCGCGGCAGCGCCGCGCCAGTCGCCAGCGACGGCTTTTATTTGCAGTTGGGCGCTTTCAGCCAGCTCGCCAACGCCACCGAGGCGCGCGCCCGCGTACTCGCCACCGGCATCGTCGAACTGGTCGAAATCGTCCAGGCCGGGTCTTTGCACCGCTTGTTCGGCGGCCCCTTCGCCAGCCGCGACGACGCCCTGAAAGCGGCCGCGGCGCTGCCGGCCGGGCTGGCGGTCAAGGCGCTGGTGGTCAAACGCAGTGGCGCCGCGGCGGTGCAATAGTCGATATTACTTGCAGGCCTTGCTGTCGACATCCTGAAAACTGCCGGCCACCTTGTCGATCTTGCCGTGCTCGGTGTCGTCGATGGCGCGGAACTGGAAACTCAGGCGCGCCGGGCTGCCGCCGCGCGGCGACAGGCGCGCGCTGTGCACGCCTTTTTTCACGAGCGCGGCCAGCGTGCTTTGCGCCGCCGACTCCGACTTGAACACCCCCAGTGAAATGGCGTATTTCATGGTCGAGCTGTCGTTCATGATGAAAAAATCACTGACCCCCAGGCTTTTCAGCTCGCCCGCCTTTTTATCGGCGCCTTCCTTGCTCGCCTGCGGCGGAATATAGACGATGTAGCTGGTCGGATCGGCGCCGCCGCTGGACAGGCGCTTCATGCGCTCGCCCAGTTGCAGCGACGCGAGGCGCGTTTCAAAGCGGCGTGCCTCGGTCGCGCCGAAGCTGCCCAGTTCCAGGCAGGCGATGACGGCGGGCGTGGCCACGGGCGCTTCTTGCGCGAGCGGCGGTGCCGCTGCCGGCGGGGCTAGCGGGGCCGGCGCCGGCACCAGCCGCAGCGCGCCGGCGTTGAGCTGGTTCTTCAGGCGCGCCGGTTCGTGCTCTTCGCCGTGACCGAACAGGCCCTGGCTGTATGCCAGCAGCAGCGCATTGAGAGCGAGCAGGGACCAGAGGGCGAATTTGAGCACGGTTTATTCTTTCGAAAGAGAAGCGGCGTGCAGCCCGAGCAGCACGATATTGTCGATCAGCCGATGCGGCACCCGCAAGGCGGGGCCGATGTAGCGGGCGGCCCCGCCCGAGAGCAGGCAGGTGGCGGCGTGCGCCTGCGCCACCGCCCGTTCGATGGCGCCGGCCTGGGCGGCCACGCAGCCGGCCAGGATGGCGTCATCGGTATTGTCGGCAAAGCCGGTCGGCAGGGCGGCGTTGGCCAGCACCTGCGGCAGTTGCGCCGTATTGCGCGCCAGCGAAGAGGCCATCAGGCCCAGGCCCGGCAAAATCATCCCGCCGACGAAGCGCCCGTCGGCATCGATCGCGTCGACCGTGGTGGCGGTGCCGCAGGTGGCGATGATCACCGCCTGGCCCGGCAGCAGCGTGTGCGCGCCGATGGCGGCGGCGAAGCGGTCGCTGCCCAGTTGGGCGGGATTGCGGTAGCCGTTGCGCAGGCCCGCGCGTTCGGCCGTGGCCACGAACGTTTCGAGCGGCACGCCGGGCGCGATCTCGGCCAGCGCCGCCCTGAGCTGGTCTGCCATGGCGATGCCGGCCACGTTCGACATCAGCGCGCGCGTGGGCGCCGCGCCCGCCGCGCGCCAGGCAGTGGCCAGCTCGCCCAAGGCGGCGTGGGCGACGGCGCCATCGGCCAGCCAGTCGCCGGCGGCGGCGGCCAGCGGCGCCAGCGCCCACTTGATGCGCGTATTGCCGGCGTCGATCAGCAGCAGCATCTTAAATGGCGTCCAGGCGCAGCGAGACGTCGCCGGCGGCGATCGCCACCCGTCCCGTGTCGGTGTCGAGCAGCAGGCGGCCGCTGTCGTCGACGCCGGCCGCGCGGCCCTGCTGCAAGGTGACGCCGTGATCGATGATGGCGACCTTCTCGCCGGCCCAGGCGTGAAGCCCGTTCCAGCGGGCGGCGAAGGGGGCGAAGCCGTGGCGCTCGAATTGCGCCAGCGTGGCGGCCAGCGCCTCGAGCAGCAGCGCCACCAGGGCGTTGCGGTCCATCCGCGCCAGCCATGGCGCGGCCGCCACCTGGCGGCCTATTTGCTGTTCGAGCGCATCGGGCATGCGCAGATTGAGGCCGACGCCGATCACGGCCAGGGTCGCGCCGGCGCTGGTTTGCGTTTCGATCAGGATGCCGGCCAGCTTGGCGCCGTTTCTGAGCAGGTCGTTCGGCCACTTCAGCTGCACCGGCACACCCTGGCCGGCGAGCGCCTCGGCCAGCGCCACGCCCACCGCCAGCGGCAGGCCCGACAGGCGCTGCGGCCCGTCCGCGCCGGCGAAGCGCCAGGCCAGCGAAAAGGTCAGCGAGTCGCCGGCCGCCGACAGCCAGCTGCGCCCGGCCCGGCCCCGTCCGGCGCTCTGGTGCTCGGCGATGCGCAGCACGGGCGCGCCTATGGTGCCGGCGGCGCCGCGCGCCATCAGGTCGGCATTGGTCGATCCCGTCTCGGCGACCACCTCGATGTCGATCCGTTCAGGCGTGCTGCGGTGGGCCGCGATCGCCGCGGCCGACAGGCTTGCGCTGTGCTCGGCCATCGCCTATTTCTTTTCCGCTTTGGCTTTCGCGACCAGGAAGTCCATCACCTGCAGGGCGCCTTGCTGCATTTGCTCTTCCGTCTGCAGGGCCTTGTCGGCCTCGCCCGCCAGCGAGGGCGAGGTCATGAAACGGCCGTCGATGGCCACCACCGGCCAGTAGTCGACACGGTAGGCGGCCATCATGGCGTTGGCGCGGCGCAGTTTGGCCTGCACGCCGAACGAGTTCCACGCTTCGACGAAACGGGCACGGTCGATGCCGGCCTTTTGCGCCCACTCGAACGCCGCTTCCTCGGTGGCCAGGCGGTTGCGCTCGACGTGGATGGCGTCGAAGGCCTTCTGGTGGTTGGCCTCGACGATGCCGAGCGCGTCGAGGGTATAAAAGATGCGCTGCTGGACGGCGACGGCGCCGCCACCGGAGACGTGCACGCGGCGGAACACGATACTGGCCGCGTTGTTTTTCGCCCATGCCTGCAGCGACGCTTCGAAGCGCGCGCAATGGGGGCAGTAGTAGGCGAAAAATTCGGTGACTTCGACCTTGTTGGCGGCGTCGGTGTTTTGCGCTTCTGGCAAGGTCAGGTAGTGGGTGCCGCTTTTATAGTCGGCGGCGCGGGCGCCACTCGCGGCGAGGCTGGCCAGCCCGAGTAGCACGGCGCCCAGCAGGGCAGGGAGCGAACGCATGATCTGGATCCTTATTTTTGGTTGCGCACGATGGCGACATCGACACCGGCGTCGATCAGTTTGGCACGGGCCTTGTTCATCGATTCGACCTGGCCGTAGGGACCGACACGCACGCGGTGCAGGACGCCGGCGTCGCTGTTGCGGTCGGAGATGGCCGCTTCAAAGCCCAGCAGGGCCAGCTTGGCGCGGGTGTTTTCGGCGTCGCCCATTTCGCGGAAGGCGCCCGCTTGCAGGAAGTACACCACCTTGCCCTCGTCCGTGGTTTCGGCGCGGGCGGCGGCCACGCGCGCCAGTTCATGGTCGGCCGCCACCGCCGCCTTCGCCGGTTTCGGCTCGGCCGGCTCTTTCAGGTTGGCGATGGCGCGCCCCAGCGGATCGGCCTCGGCCGGTGCCGGCCGTGCTGCTGGCGCCACCGGCGCAGCCGGGGCGTCCGGGACGGCGGCAGGCGCCGCCTTCGGCTTGTCGGCAAACTGCTTGTTCGCTTCGCGCACCGATTCCTTGTTGCCGTACATCGGCTTGTTCGGATCGCTGGCCTGGCCCGGCGGCGTGTCGACCCGGGCCGGCTTGGCCTGCTTGTCGGTGAACGGCGTGGCGCCCTTGGTGATGGCCAGGGCGACGGCGACGGCGATGCCGAGGCCAATGATCAGGCCGATGATCAGGCCGGTGAGGGTGGAGCCTTGCTGGCGCGCGGGTGCTGAGGTTCGCATGGGTGCCTTGACGGAAGGGAGACTAGGTGATTGACCAGGGCGCGTTACATCTGGGCCGGCGCGGACACGCCGATCATGGCCAGGCCGTTGCGCAGCACCTGGCGCGTCGCCACCACCAGCGCCAGGCGGGCGCGCTTGAGGTGCTCGTCCTCGACCAGCACTTTTTCGGCAAAATAAAAGCTGTGCAGATTGGCCGCCAGTTCGCGCAGATAGAACGCCACCTGGTGCGGGCTCAGCTCGACCTGGGCGCGCGCCAGCATTTCCGGGTAGGCCGCCAGGGTCGCCAGCAAGGCCGTCTCGGACGGCGCCGTCAGCGGCGCCAGGTCGGCGTCGACCAGGCTGGCCTCGTCGCCGCCGGTCCACAGCGAGAGCATCTTGCAGATGCGCGCGTGGGCGTACTGCACGTACAGCACGGGGTTCTCGTCGCCTTCCTTGAGGGCGACGTCGACGTCGAAGATGAATTCGGTGTCGGCCTTGCGCGAGATGAGGAAGAAGCGCACGGCGTCGCGGCCCCGTTCGATGTCGCCGTTGCCCGACCATTCGATCAGGTCGCGCACCGTGACGTAGGAGCCGGCGCGCTTGGAGATCTTGACCTCTTCGCCGTTCTTCATGACGGTGACCATCTTGTGCAGCACGTAGTCGGGGAAGCCTTGCGGGATGCCGATGTTGACCGCCTGCAGGCCGGCGCGCACGCGGGCGATGGTGCCGTGGTGGTCGCTGCCCTGGACGTTGATGGCCTGGGTGTAACCGCGCTGGAATTTATTGACGTGATACGCCACGTCCGGCAGGAAGTAGGTGAAGGTGCCGTCGGACTTGCGCATCACGCGGTCCTTGTCGTCGCCGTAGTCGGTGGTGCGCAGCCACAGGGCGCCGCCTTCCTCGAACGTTTTGCCCGAGGCGATCAGGGCGGCGACGGTCTGCTCGACCTTGCCGTCCTTGTACAGCGAGGACTCGAGAAAATAATTGTCGAACTTGACGCCGAAGGCCTGCAGGTCGATGTCCTGCTCGTTGCGCAGGTAGGTAACGGCGAAGGCGCGGATCGAGTCGATGTCGTCGGCGTCGCCGCTGGCGGTGACGGGGGCGCTGTCGCTGCAGGCGACGGTCTTGCCGGCCTTGAAGTCGGCGGCGATGTCGGCGATGTAGTCGCCGTTGTAGGCCGACTCGGGCCAGCCGGCGTCGCCCGGCGCGTGGCCTTTCAGGCGCGCCTGGACCGAGTTGGCCAGGGTCTGGATCTGCACGCCCGCGTCGTTGTAATAGAACTCGCGGGTGACGTCATAGCCCTGGGAGATGAACAGCGATGCCATGGCGTCGCCCAGCGCGGCCTGGCGGCCGTGGCCCACGTGCAGCGGCCCGGTCGGGTTGGCCGAGACGAATTCGATGATCACGCTCTTGCCGGCGCCGCTGGCGCTGCGGCCGAACTGCTCGCCCTGTTCGATGATGGCACGTACCACCGCCTGCTTGGCGGCGGCGGCCACGCGCAGATTGATGAAGCCGGGACCGGCCACGTCGGCCGACTCGACCAGGCCGGCGGCGGCGGGATCGGCCAGCACGGCCGCGACGATGCCGGTTGCCAGTTCGCGCGGGTTCATTTTCAGCTGTTTGGCCAGCTGCATGGCGATATTGCAGGCGACGTCGCCGTGCGACGGATCGCGCGGTCGCTCGAGCACCACGCTTGGCGACAGGGCGGTGCCGGCGACGAAGGGGGCGAGGGCGGCCTGGATCAGGGCGGCGATATCATTTTTTTGTTGGGCGAGCATGGGCAAACAATCGGTCAGGGTGAGTCATGGAAAAAGCCGGCGCCGGGCGGGCCGCCGCAGCGCGCCAGCGTGTTCACGCCGCCCTCTGGGACGGCCTGAACGAGCGCGCAAGGCAAGCGCCATTATACTGGTTTGGCGGGGCTGAAATAGCTTGCCTGGTGTAAAGGCAAGACAAACAAAGACGGCGCCGGCCCCTTATATTGCCGTCGAATGCGCGGTGGAACGGGCAGACCCGTTAAAATGGCGCCTTTCTTCCCGCCCGCACAGCACCGCGCGCACACGCCAAAGAGTCCCATGACAGTCAAGCGCCCCACGCTCTCGATCAAATCCGCCCCCGCCAAGCGCGCCGGCGCCCGCGCCACTGGCGATACCAGCAAGTGGGGCGGCCCGAGAAAGACCAGCACCCCCGCCAGCACCCCGGCCGGCGCCCCCGCCAGCAAGTGGGGCGGCCCGAAAGCGCCGGCGGCCCGCCCGGCCACGCCCACGGCCGCGCCCGAGCGGGCGCCGACGCGCGCCCCCGAGCCCGCCCCGGCATCGGCGCTGCGCGCCAGCTACGACGTCAAACCGGTGCTGCAGCCGGGCTACCTGCCCCGCCTGAAGGCCGATTCGCTGGCGCTGTGCCTGCTGGGGGCGGCCAACGCCGTCGCCCAGGTGCGCAGCGGCACCACCTTGCCGCAAGCGTTGACGACGGCGTTCGGCGTCACCCAGGCCACGCCGCAGGCGCGCGGGGCGATCCAGGACATCGCCTATCGCACCATGCGCCAGCTGGGCCGGTCGGAAACGCTGCTGGGATTGATGACCTCGAAGGCGCCGGAGCCGCCCATGCTGGCCGCGCTGCTGTGCTGCGCGCTGACCCTGATCGACCCGCTCGACGGCGCCGACGCCCCCTACGAGGCCTTCACCGTGGTCGACCAGGCAGTGACGGTGGCCACCTCGCACCCGGACATGGCGCATGCAAAAAACATGGTCAACGCCGTGCTGCGGCGCTTTTTGCGCGAGCGCGAGGCGCTGCTGGCGACCGCGCTGGCGCAGCCGGTGGCGCAATGGAACTACCCGCAATGGTGGATCGACGCCGCACGCGCGGCCTATCCGCGCGACTGGCAAGCCATCCTGGCGGCCGGCAATGCCCAGCCGCCGCTGACCTTGCGCGTGAACCGCCGCAAGACCAGCGTCGACGATTACCTGCGCACGCTGAGCGAAGCCGGCATCGGCGCGCGCCAGATCGGCCCGTCAGCGGTACGGCTCGACAAGCCGATCGGCGTGCAGCTCATTCCCGGCTTCGAGGCGGGCCTGTGCTCGGTGCAGGACGCCGGCGCCCAACTGGCCGCGCCCCTGCTCGACGTGCGTGACGGCATGCGCGTGCTCGACGCCTGCGCCGCCCCCGGCGGCAAGACGGGCCACCTGCTCGAACTGGCCGAGCTCGATCTGACGGCCATCGACGCCGATCCCAAGCGCCTGCTGCGGGTCGAGGACAATCTGCAGCGGCTCGGTTTGCACGCCACCCTGAAGGCGTTCGAAGCGCAAACGACGGTGTGGTGGGATGGCGAAGGCTACGACCGCATCCTGGCCGACGTGCCCTGCACGGCGTCGGGCATCGTCCGCCGCCACCCCGATATTCGCTGGTTGCGCAGGAAAGGCGACGCGCTCCAACTTGCAACACTTTCATCCAAAATTCTCGACAACCTTTGGCAGATGCTGCGGCCCGATGGTAAATTGCTGTTCGTGACTTGTTCACTCTGGCCCCAGGAATCGGAGGCGCAGGCGGCCGCGTTCGCACAGCGCCATGGTGCCCTGCGGCTGGAGGCGCCGGGCCAACTGTTGCCGACCGGGGGTGCCGCCGAGGATCACGATGGCTTGTTCTACGCCTTGTTCCAGAAGCGTGCCGCATGACCGGTCCTGATTGATGCGCGCGCCACCCACCCTCCATGGCAGCGTCGCAACGCGCCCTGTCATGCAGGCCCGGTGGGGCGCTTGGAAGTGCAATTTATGAAGGCTCCGGTCCCCTTGTGACAACCCGATTTTTTCGTCTCCTCGCCTGTCAGCTGCTGCTGTTGTTCGCGTGCGCCCAGGCGTTGGCGGCCGACACGGTCGATATCGTCCATGCGCACATCGAGGCCAGCGACGAGGGCTACAAGCTGCAGGCGAGCTACAGTTTCGACCTGACCCACGACCTCGAGGATGCCCTGCTGGCGGGCATCAAGCTGTCGTTCACCACTGAAATCGAACTGACCCGGCCACGCTGGTACTGGGCCGACGACAAGGCCATCGCCGAGCGGCGCACCATCAACATCTGGTATAACCCCTTGATGCGCAAGTACAATGTGCAGGTGGCCGGCAGTATCTACCAGAGCTATCCCACGCTCGAGGAGGCCTTGCTGACGATCCGCCGGCCGGGCCGCTGGGTGATCGGCCCCCGTGGCGCGCTCAAGCAGGGCGAGACCTACACGGTCAGCCTGCGCATGTTCATGGACCGCCAGGCGCTGCTCAAGCCCTTGCAGGTCAACGCCATCAACAACGCCGGCTGGCAGCTCAGTTCCGGCCGCAGGACCTTCATGTACAGGGCGGAGTAGCCGGTGAAACAAGCTTTGCGTTATGGCGTGATGGTCGGCGGCGCCGTCGGCAGCATCCTGCTGTTCCTGCTCGCCTCGGCCTCCGACAACTCGGGATTTTTCGACCGCTACTATTCATGGCTGCTGGGCCTGAACGCGGCGGTGGCCGCCATGCTGGTGGTGTTCGTCGTGGTGGCCCTGTGGCGCCTGTACTCGCGCTACCGGGCCGGCAAGTTCGGCTCGCGCCTGATGTCGCGCCTGGTGCTGCTGTTCGGCGCCATCGGCATCCTGCCCGGCCTGGTGATCTTCGTCGTCTCGGTGCAGTTCGTCTCTCACTCGATCGAATCGTGGTTCGACGTGAAGATCGAGGCGGCCCTCAAGTCGGGCCTGAACCTGGGCGTGGCCGCGCTCGATCAGGCGCTGGCCGAACTGGGCTCGCAAGCGAATGTGGCCGCCCTGACCCTGTCGGGCCAGGACGGCGGCGCCACCCAGGTGATCCTCAACCGCATCGTCGACGAGCAGGACGGCATGCAAAGCGCCATGCTGGTCGACGCCAACGGCGGCCTGCTGGCGTCGTCGTCGGACAGCCGCAAGGTCGACCTGGTGGCCGACTTGCCCACCGTGGCCATGCTGCGGCAGGCGAACATGCCGCGCGGCTTCGCCCAGTCGGAAGGGGGGATCGAGCGCGATTTCACCGACAGCGCCGCCGCCGCCAGCGCCGTGGCCCCGCCCGACGCGCTCGACGCCGCCACCGGCCTGCGCCTGCGGGTGGTGCTGCTGGTGCCCGATCCGCCCGGCGTGGCGCCCCGTTACCTGCAACTGGTGCAGTCGGTGCCGGTCAACCTGGCCACCAACGCCGAGGTGCTGCGCAACGCCTATTCGGAGTACCAGACGCGCTTCCTGGCGCGGGTGGGCCTGCGCAAGATGTACATCGAAACGCTCAGCCTGACGCTGCTGCTGGCCATTTTCGGCGCCATTGCCAGCGCCTTCCTGATCGCCTCCAACCTGGCCCAGCCCCTGCTGGTGCTGGCCGAGGGCACGCGCGCGGTGGCCGAGGGCGACCTGTCGCCGCGGCCGATCGTGCAGACGCGCGACGAACTGGGCACCCTGACGCAGTCGTTCAACACCATGACGGGCCAGCTGTTCGAGGCCAGGAGCGCCGTCGAGCGCAACCGGGCCGCCCTGCAAAGCGCCAAGGCCCACCTCGAATCGGTGCTGGCGAACATGTCGGCGGGGGTGATCGTGCTCGACGCCGAGTTCATCATCGTCAGCGCCAACGACGCCGTCGAACGCATTCTCCTGCATGACATCGGCGAGAGCTACCTGGGCCGCGCCCTGCACGAGATCGAGGGCCTCGACGTGTTCGCCGCCGCCATCACCCGGGCGTTTTCGGCGCAGAGCGCGCAGACGGCGGCGGCCAGCGCCGGGGTCGGCAAGAAGCCCCGTTCGCACTGGCAGCAGGAGATCGAGATCCCGCGCCGCAGCGGCAGCAGCGACGACCATGACATCGCCCTGCTGGCGCGCGGCTCGCGCCTGCCGGTGGGCGCCGGCAACGGCTACATCGTGGTGTTCGACGATATTTCCGACGTGATCTCGGCCCAGCGCTCGGTGGCGTGGGGCGAGGTGGCGCGCCGGCTGGCCCACGAGATCAAAAATCCGCTCACCCCGATCCAGCTGTCGGCCGAGCGCCTGCAGATGAAGCTCGAGCACAAGGTGACCGGCGCCGACCTGGAGCTGCTCAACCGCGCCACCACCACCATCGTCAACCAGGTCGACGCCATGAAGCGCATGGTCGACGACTTCCGCGATTACGCCAAGGCGCCGCCGGCGGTGCTCGAACCGCTGCACCTGAACGGCTTGATCCGCCAGATCCTCGACCTGTACCTGGCCGGCGACGACAGCGACATCATCCACGTCAGCCTGGCGCGCGACCTGCCGGCGGTGATGGGCGACGCCACCCAGTTGCGCCAGGTGATCCACAATCTGCTGCAGAATGCCCAGGATGCGATGAGCGAGCGGGGGCCGGATGCGCCGCCGGCGCGCATCGACGTCACCACCGAGACGATCCATTTCGACAGCGCCGAGGGCGGCCAGGCCACCGCGGTGCGGCTGGCCATCGTCGACAACGGGCCCGGCTTCGCGCCGCGCATCCTGTCGCGCGCGTTCGAGCCCTACGTGACGTCGAAGGTGCGCGGCACGGGGCTGGGCCTGCCGATGGTGAAGAAAATCATCGACGAACATGGGGGACGGATCGATATTCAGAATCGCCAGGACGGAAGCGGTGCGTCCGTCCTGATTTTGCTGTTAAAGTTAGCGCCTGAGGCTGCACGTTTGGCATAAAGGTCGAATCGACCATACAATCACAGGTGGCATGGCTTTTCGACGGCTGCGTACGGCGCAGCCTTTTCGGCGTTATATCGTGGAAGGCAGGAAAAGAGATGGCAAACATTCTCGTAGTTGATGATGAAATGGGGATCCGGGAATTACTTTCGGAGATCCTCGGCGATGAAGGCCACGCAATTCAACTCGCGGAAAACGCCCAGCAGGCGCGTGATGCCCGCAATGCCGGCGCGCCCGACCTGGTGCTGCTCGACATCTGGATGCCCGACACGGACGGCGTGACCCTGCTCAAGGAATGGCAGCGCGACGGCTTGCTGACGATGCCGGTGATCATGATGTCCGGCCATGCGACGATCGACACGGCCGTCGAGGCGACCCGCATCGGCGCCCTCAATTTCCTCGAAAAGCCCATCGCCCTGCAAAAACTGCTCAAGGCGGTCCAGCAAGGCCTGACGCGGGCGCAGGAAGTGGCGCGCGCGCCCGTGGTGGTGCCCAGCCGTCCGCTGGCGCCGCCCCAGCCGGAAGAGCATCACGCCGTGGGCAGCCCCGGCCTGTTCGCTTCGCCGTCGATGCAAAGCGCCGGCATCGCCCCGCGCATGGGCGCGGCCGGTGCCGGCGACACGCACGGTCACGCGCTCAGTTTCGATCTGCCCCTGCGCGAAGCGCGCGATGCCTTCGAGCGCATGTATTTCGAGCATCACCTGGGCCGCGAAGGGGGCAGCATGACCCGGGTGGCGGAAAAAACCGGGCTCGAGCGCACGCACCTGTACCGCAAGCTCAAGCAACTGGGCGTCGAGCCGGGCAAGCTGGCCAAGAAGAACGTCTGAGTGCACTGATTGTCGAGGCCGCCGCGCCCGTGCTCACCACCCTGGTGACGGGCGCCTCGGCGGCAGCGCGCGAGCAGGCCATCGCCGCGGCCGCGCCGCCCGGCGCCGCCATTTTGCTCGAAGGCATGCCCAGCGGCCACACCATCCTCCCCGACCATCTCGGCGCCGTGCGCATCGCGCCCGGTTGCCTGTGCTGCAGCGGCAACCTGGTTTTGCGTGTAACATTAAATCGCATTATGCGGCGCCGTCCGGCACGATTGTTCATCGGCTTGGCGTCGACGGAGCACCTTGATCAGTTGCGATCGTGGCTGCTGGCACCGCCATACGATCAGCTGTTGGCACTGACCCCGGATCTGAGCAGTTAAGCGCAGCCTGGCACCCCCGCAGGACGCGCCAACGCTTGAAATCAGTCCCGGTGGCCCCACCTCGGTAGCAAGAGGCCGGAGCGCAGTGATCCCCCATTTCGTCTGGTCGAGCTAAGGAGTCAGCATGAACATGATTTACAACAGCGAGCAGTACAGCGTCGTCGAGTTCGGCGTGGACCGCGATCTCGAAGCCTTGCGCTTCGGCGGCTATGAAATCGTCGACAAGTCCGGCCGGCGCGAAGCGTTTATCGGTGGCAAGCTTGCCCAGTCGTTCAGGCGCGATGTCAACAATCTCATCGCCAGCGAGCCGACGATGGAAGAAATCGACGACTTTTTGGGGTCCTACGATGTGTTGATGCACCAACCCGTGCTGCTGCACTGATGGCAGCGACAAGCGAACCTGCGGGTTCGCTTTTTTTTCGCCCCCGTTATGCACGATTTCGCATAATTGACCGCATGATGTGAACCGGGCAGGCGTCGTTATGTTACGCTTTGCCCATGTGCCAACTCCTCGGAATGAACTGCAATGTCCCTACCGACATTGTTTTTAGCTTTACCGGCTTCGCCCTGCGCGGCGGCCAGACCGACACCCACCATGACGGCTGGGGCATCGCGTTTTTCGAAGGGGCCGGCGTGCGCCATTTCGTCGACCACCAGTCGGCCGTGGCCTCGCCCGTCGCCGACCTGATCAAGCGTTTTCCCATCAAGTCGAAGAACGTCATCGCCCACATCCGCAAGGCCACCCAGGGCCAGGTGGCGCTGGAGAACTGCCACCCCTTCGTGCGTGAACTGTGGGGCCGCTACTGGGTGTTCGCCCACAATGGCGACCTCAAGCAGTTTGCGCCCGTGCTCGACGGCGCCTTCCGCCCCGTCGGCAACACCGACAGCGAACTGGCCTTCTGTTACCTGCTGCAGCAGTTGCGGCGCCGCTTCGGCGATACGGCGCCCGCCTTGCCGGCCTTGCGCGTGGCGCTGGCAGAGCTGGTGGCCGAGATCGCCACCCACGGCGTGTTCAACCTGATGCTCTCGTCGGGCGACGCCCTGTTCGCCCATTGCTCGACCAAATTATGCTACGTGGTGCGCCAGCATCCGTTCAACACTGCCCAGTTGTCCGACGAAGACGTCAGCGTCGATTTTGCCCAGCACACCACGCCCGCCGACCGGGTGGCGGTGATCGTGACGGCGCCCTTGACCACCAACGAGACCTGGACCGAGTTTGCGCCCGGCGAATTGAAAGTGTTTGTCGACGGCCTGCCGCTCGACTAGATTCGTGCAAATTAGCATCATTTTTGTGCCCCATCCAATGGCAAAAATTCACTAGCGCAACAGAATGCGGTACAGTACAGGCATCGATCCTAAAAAAATGCCCGAGATGAATAACTCCGCCGCTGCTTCTTCCACGACCAGGGATTTTGGCGTGCGCGATTTTTATCTCGGTCGCCAGCCCATCCTCGATGGCGACAATGCCTTGTACGCCTACGAGCTCTTGTTCCGCAACAGCAATGAAGGCGGCGCCCAGTTCAACACGGGTCTGTCCGCCACCGCCGCCGTGATCGCCCATGCGGGCCAGTTGGGTCTGGACCGCGCCATCGGCGACGCCCAGGCCTTCCTGAATGTCGACGCGGACGTGCTGATGAGCGATATATTCCTCTTCCTGCCGCGCGAAAAAGTAGTGCTCGAGCTGGTCGAATCGTTCGACGCCACCGATCTGCTGCTCGAGCGCATGGCCCAGTTGAAAGAGCACGGCTTTCGCTTTGCCTTGAATGGCGTCAGCGCCGTCACCGCCAACGTCGAGCGCCTGCTGCCGCTGATCGATTTCGTCAAGTTCGACATGCGCCAGGTCATGCAGGTGTCGACCGCCAAGGTGGTGGCGCGCTTTCGCAGCGAAAACAAGAAGCTGATGGCGGAGAAGGTGGAAACGCGCGCCGAGTACGAGCGCGTGCGCGCCTTCGGTTTCGACTACTTCCAGGGCTATTATTTTGCCAAGCCGGCCGTCATCAGCGGGCGCAAGCTCACGCCCTCGCAGCTGGCGGTGATGGAGTTGATGAAGCTGGTCACCTCGGACGCCGACAATCTCGAGATCGAGCGCGCCGTCAAGCGCGACGTCACGCTGGCGCTGAACCTGCTGCGGCTGGTGAACACGCCGGCCATCGGTCTGCGCCACAAGATCGATTCGGTCAGCCAGGCCCTGATGGTGCTGGGCCGCCGCCAGCTCGAGCGCTGGCTGCAGATCCTGTTGTACGCCGATCCCCAGCAGCGCAGCCACAGCGCCTCGCCCCTGCTGATGCTGGCCACCACGCGCGGCAAGCTGCTCGAACTGCTGGCCAAGCGCCTGCGGCCGGCCCAGCGCAATGTCGCCGACATCGCCTTCACGGTCGGCATCATGTCGCTGATGGACGCCCTGTTCGGCCTGCCGATGGACGAGATCCTCGAGCAGATTCCCGTCATCGACGAAGTTAAGGATGCGCTGGTCTACCGCAGCGGCTTTTTCGGCGAACTGCTTAAACTGGCCGAATCGATCGAGCAGATGGATGGCGACGACCTGGTCGTGCCGACCCTGAAAGAGCTGGCCATCTCCAGCGACGAGCTGGTCGAATTCGAGGTGACGGCGTTTTCGTGGAGTGATTCGGTGGCGCGGTATGCCGTATGAGGAATCAAACAAAAGTGAACCCCTACTTTTGTTTGGGACTGGTCGGTAAGCCAGGACTTACACCGGCTTAGAGGCGCACGGCCAGTCAGGCAAAAATCACCGGCGGAGCCGGATGATTTTTTGGGGGGGGACGCAAACCCTCTGCGAATCGTGCTGCGCCGCGGTGAGGGGCGGGGCGGTGTGCGAATGTCCGTGGGTTTAGGCGCAAGTGGTGACTTTTGTAATGGGCCAAATCGGTCTGCGCTCCGTACACTTCATGGCATCGACACTTCGGGATCGCCGCCATGGCTCCAGTTCTTTTGCAGGTTTCCCATCTGAGCAAATCGTACGGCGCCAGGCGCGCCGTCGATGATGTCAGCTTCCAGGTAAGGGCGGGCCAGACGGTCGGCCTGATCGGCCCCAACGGCGCCGGCAAATCCTCCACCGTCTCGATGGTCTGCGGCTTGCTGCGCGCCGATGGCGGCGCCATTGCGCTTGGCGGCGCCAGCATCGGCATCGGCCGCTGCGAGGCCAAGCGCCAGATCGGCTTCGTGCCGCAGGACCTGGCCCTGTACGAGGACCTGTCGGCGCGCCAGAACCTGCTGCTGTTCGCCGCCCTGTACGGCGTCAAGGGCCAGCAGGCGCGCCGCCGCTGCGACGAGGTGCTCGACCTGGTCAAGCTGCGCGAACGCGCCGGCGACAAGCCGGCCACCTATTCCGGTGGCATGAAGCGGCGCCTGAACATCGCCGCCGCCCTGATGCACGATCCCCAGCTGCTGATCCTCGACGAGCCCACCGTGGGCGTCGATCCGCATAGCCGCAACGCCATCTTCGACACCCTCGAGCAGCTCAAAGCCCTGGGGCGTTCGCTGATCTACACCAGCCACTACATGGAAGAGGTCGAGCGCCTGGCCGACCACATCGTCATCCTCGACCATGGCAAGGTGCTGGCCGACGAGAGCCCGGCAGCGCTGCACCTGCGCCTGCCGGCACAGGCGGCGCTGCGGGTCGAACTGGCCACGGCGGCGCCCGCGGCCTGGCTCGCCGCCATCGGCGCGCTGCCCGGCGTGAGCACGGCCAGCGCGCAGGCCAACACCGTCGAGGTGCTGCTGGCCGACAGTGGCGCCGCGCTCGGCGTGATGGCCTACCTGCAAGCGCAGGGCGCGAGCGCGCTGCACTTCGCCACCGCCCGCACCAGCCTCGAAGACATCTTCCTCAACCTCACCGGGCGCTCGCTGCGCGACTGACATGACCGCCTTCCTCGCACTCGTTCGCAAAGACCTGATCCTGTTCCTGTCGGACCGCCGCGCCCTGCTGATCAACCTGGTGCTGCCGATCGCCATCGCCGCTTTTTTCGGCTCCCTGTTCGGCGGCCAGGGCCAGACCAGGACCGGCACCATCGACGTCGCTCTGGTGCAGCAGGATAGCGGCGACATCGGCCGCCGCGTCGGCGCCGCCCTCAAGGCCGACCCCAACCTGCACGTGACGGAGATGAGCGTGGCGGCGGCGCGCGCGGCGGTGGGCAAGGGCGAGCAGAAAGCCGCCATCGTGATCCCGCCCGGCTTTGGCGAGGCCGCCGGCGCCGCCCTGTTCAATGCCGCCCCCAAGCCCCGTATCGAGGTGTTGTACGACCCCTCGAAAAGCGTCGTGCTGGCGATGGTCAAGGGCCTGTTGACCCAGCAGGTGATGCAGATCGTCAGCGCCGAAATGTTCGGCGGCCAGGCCGGCCAGGCGCTGACGGCGAAGTCCCTGGCATCGCTGGAGGGGCGCGCCGATCCCGCCGTGCGCGAGTTCCTGGGCAGCCTGCAAAAGTTCCAGGCCTCGCCCGCCGCCCGTCCGGGCGCCGCTGGCGGCGCCGTGGGCGGCCTGTCGATGCCGTTTGATACGAGCGAGCAGCCGGTCACCTCCGGCCCGGTGGCGGCCGGCTACAACGCTTACGCCCACTCGTTTGCCGGCATGGGCGTGCAGTTCATCCTGTTCCTCGGTGTGGACATGGGCATCGGCATCCTGCTGGCGCAGCGCAGCGGCATTTTCAACCGCCTGCTGGCCGCGCCGATCGGCCTGAACACGGTGCTGCTGGCGCGCGCCGCTTCGGCCGCCATCATCGCCTTTTGCCTGTTGTGCGTGATGTTCGGCTTTGCCGTCGTTGTATTCAAGGTGAACATCGCCAATCCGGTCGGTTTTATCGGCGTGGCCGCCTGCTTTGCCATCCTCACCGCCAGCTTCGGCCTGTTGATCGCCGCCTTCGGCAAGACCCCGGAAGCGGCGCGCGGCATCGCCATCTTCGTCACCCTGCTCATGGTGATGCTGGGCGGCGCCTGGCTACCCTCGTTCCTGTTCCCCGACTGGGTGCAGAAAATCAGCCTGGCCGTGCCAACCCGCTGGGCCATCGACGGCCTCGACGCGATGACCTGGCGCGGCCTGGGCTTCGATGCGGCCGGCATGGCAATGGCCGCGCAGTTGGGCTTCGCCCTGCTGTTCGGCGCGCTGGCGCTGATGAAATTCAAGCGCGATCGCGCCTGAGGACAATCCGCGGCAGGCAGCGCCGGATCAGATCAGGCGGACCTGATCACCCCTGTTGCGTCCACCCCCGAGGCGACGCATGATCTGACGCGGTTTTGCGTTCCCCGCCAAATCATCCGGCTCTGCCGGTGATTTGCGCCTGACTGGTTTTGCGCCTCTAAGCCGGTGTGAACCCTGGCTTACCGACCAGTCCCAAACAAAAGTAGGGGTTCACTTTTGTTTGTCCGGGCCCTATAAATCATCCGGCTCTGCCGGTGATTTGCGCCTGACTGGTTTTGCGCCTCTAAGCCGGTTTAAAACCTGGCTTACCGACCAGTCCCAAACAAAAGTAGGGTTTCACTTTTGTTTGATCACAAATTCGGCGCCAGCCACGTCTCAATCTGCCCCAGCCCCACCTGGCGCCGCGCGCTCATGTCAGCCACCTGGTCGGCGCCGATTTTCCCCACCACGAAGTACTTCGACTGCGGATGCGCAAAATAGAATCCCGACACCGCCGCGCCCGGCGACATCGCATACGACTCGGTCAGCTCGATGCCCACTTCCTGCGCTTGCAGCACGTCCCACATGGCGCCCTTGACGGTGTGCTCGGGGCAGGCCGGGTAGCCGGGCGCGGGACGGATGCCGACGTACTGCTCGGCGATCATCGCTTCGCTCGATAACTGCTCGTCCGCCGCGTAGCCCCACAGGTCGGTGCGCACGCGCTCGTGCAGGTATTCGGCAAACGCTTCGGCCAGGCGGTCGGCCAGCGACTTGAGCATGATCGACGAATAGTCGTCATGGGCGTCCTCGAAACGCTTCTCGTATTTTTCGATGCCCAGCCCGGTGGTGACGGCGAACATGCCGATGTAATCGCGCACCCCCGACGCCTTCGGCGCGATGAAATCGGCCAGGCACTGGTTCGGCCGCTGCACCCCGTCCACCAGCGGCTTGACGCCCTGCTGGCGCAAGCCGTACCAGGTCAGCGCGACGCGCTCGCCGCTGTCGTCGGTGTAGACCTCGATGTCGTCATCGTTGACGCTGTTGGCCGGCAGCAGGGCGATGACGCCATTGGCCGTCAGCCAGCGTCCCTCGATGATTTTCTTGAGCAGCGCCTGGCCTTCTTCGAACACCTTGGTGGCCGCTTCGCCCACCACCTCGTCGGTGAGAATGGCCGGGAAGGGGCCGGCCAGGTCCCAGGTCTGGAAGAACGGGCCCCAATCAATATAACGGGCCAGCAGCGCCAGGTCGACGTTCTTGATCAGGCGGCGGCCGATGAATTTCGGCCGCACGGGCGCGAAGTCGAGCGCCGTCTTGTTGGCGCGCGCCTGCGCCAGCGGCAGGATCGGCAGCGCTTTCTTGTTGGCGTGCTGCTCGCGGATGCGCTCGTAGTCGACGGCGATATCGTCGATGTACTTGTCGCGCGACTCCGGCGTCAACAGCGACTGCGCCACCGACACCGAGCGCGAGGCGTCGGGCACGTAGACCACCGGACCGTCGTAGTTGTGGGCGATTTTTACTGCCGTGTGGGCGCGGCTGGTGGTGGCGCCGCCGATCAGCAGGGGGATCTTGAGCATGCGGAAATGGGGATCGCGCTGCATCTCGCGCGCCACGTGGGCCATCTCCTCGAGCGAGGGCGTGATCAGGCCGGACAAGCCGACGATGTCGGCGTTTTCCAGCTTGGCGCGCGCCAGGATTTCGGAGCAGGGCACCATCACCCCCATGTTCACCACTTCAAAATTATTGCATTGCAAAACCACCGAGACGATGTTCTTGCCGATGTCGTGAACGTCGCCCTTGACGGTGGCGATGACGATCTTCCCCTTCGGCTTGGCGACGATGCCGGTGCGCTGCTCTTCCAGCAGCTTTTCCACTTCAATATAGGGAATCAGGTGGGCCACCGCCTGCTTCATCACGCGCGCCGACTTGACCACCTGGGGCAGGAACATCTTGCCCTGGCCGAACAGGTCGCCCACCACGTTCATGCCGTCCATCAGGGGGCCTTCGATGACGTGAATGGGGCGCCCGCCATTGCCCAGCAACTGCTGGCGCGCTTCCTCGGTGTCCTCGACGATCCATTGGGTGATGCCGTGCACCAGCGCGTGCGACAGGCGCTGCTGGACCGTCCCCTCGCGCCAGGCCAGGTTCTGGGCGTCCTGGCGGTCGCCCGCCTTCAGGGTGCCGGCGATGTCGATCATGCGCTCGGTGGCGTCGCTGCGGCGGTTGAGGACCACGTCCTCGGTGCGCTCGCGCAGTTCGGCCGGCAGGTCGTCGTAGACGCCCATCATGCCGGCGTTGACGATCCCCATCGTCATGCCGGCCTTGATGGCGTGGTACAGGAACACCGTGTGGATCGCTTCGCGTGCCGGGTCGTTGCCGCGGAACGAAAACGACACGTTCGACACGCCGCCCGAGACGCCCGCGTGGGGCAGGTTTTCCTTGATCCAGCGGGTGGCGTTGATGAAGTCGACGGCGTAGTTGTTGTGTTCTTCGATGCCGGTGGCGATGGCGAAGATGTTGGGGTCAAAAATGATGTCTTCGGGCGGGAAGTTCACCTGCTGGGTCAGCACGTCGTAGGCGCGCTGGCAGATCTCCTTCTTGCGCGCGAAGGTGTCGGCCTGGCCCTGTTCGTCGAACGCCATGACGATCACGGCGGCGCCGTAACGGCGGCACAGGCGCGCCTGGCGGATGAATTCTTCCTCGCCTTCCTTCATCGAGATGGAGTTGACGATGGCCTTGCCCTGCACGCACTTGAGGCCCGCTTCGATCACCGACCACTTCGACGAGTCGATCATGATGGGCACGCGCGAAATGTCCGGCTCGGAGGCGATCAGGTTCAGGAAGCGCGTCATCGCCGCCTGCGAGTCGAGCATCGCCTCGTCCATGTTGATGTCGATGACCTGGGCGCCGTTTTCCACCTGCTGGCGCGCCACCGACAACGCCTCGTCGAACTGCTCGTTGAGGATCATGCGCGCGAACGCTTTCGAGCCGGTCACGTTGGTGCGCTCGCCCACATTGACGAACAGCGAGTCGGCGTCGACCGTGAACGGCTCCAGGCCCGACAGGCGCAGCGCCACCGGCACCTGCGGCAGCACGCGCGGCGCGGTGGTGGACAGCAGCTCGGCGATGGCCGCGATGTGCTCGGGCGTGGTGCCGCAGCAGCCGCCGGCGATGTTGATGAAGCCGGCGTCGGCAAATTCACGCAGCAGCGCCGAGGTGTCGGCCGGCAGTTCGTCGAAGCCCGTGTCGCTCATCGGGTTGGGCAGGCCGGCGTTCGGGTAGATGCACACGAAGGTGTCGGCCACCTGCGACAGCTCCTGCGCGTAGGGCCGCATCAGGGCGGCGCCCAGCGCGCAATTGAGGCCGATCGTGAGCGGCTTGGCGTGGCGCACCGAGTTCCAGAATGCCGGCACGGTCTGGCCGGACAGGATGCGCCCGGAGGCGTCGGTGACGGTGCCGGAGATCATCAGCGGCAGGCGCGCGGTATCCGGGTGCTCGTCGAAATACAGGTCGATGGCAAACAGCGCCGCCTTGCAGTTGAGGGTGTCGAAGATCGTCTCGACCAGCAGCACGTCGGCACCGCCGTCGACCAGCCCGCGCACCTGCTCGTGGTAGGCCGTCACCAACTGGTCGAAGGTGACGTTGCGCGCGGCCGGGTCGTTCACGTCGGGCGAGATGGAGGCGGTTTTCGGCGTCGGCCCCAGCGCGCCGGCGACGAAGCGGGGCTTGTCGGCGCTGCTGTAGTTGGCGCAGGCGGCGCGCGCGATGCGCGCCGCCGCCACGTTCATTTCATAGGCCAGGTGGCCCATGTGGTAATCGTCCTGGGCGATGCTGGTGGCGCCGAAGGTGTTCGTTTCGATCAGGTCGGCGCCGGCGGCCAGGTAGCGCTCGTGGATTTCCTGGATGATGTGGGGCTGCGTCAGGGTCAGCAATTCGTTGTTGCCCTTGACGAACAGCTCGCGCGCGCCGCTGCCGGCCGGCGCGGCGAAATCGACGAAGCGTTCCCCGCGGTACTCGGCCTCGCCCAACTTGTACTGCTGGATGATGGTGCCCATGGCGCCGTCGAGGATCATGATGCGGCGCGACAAAATATCGCGCAGCAAGGTCTCGGTGGGGGATACGGCGGCGTGGGTCGTGGTCATGGCAGGCTTTCAGAGGGCGGGAGGCATCCGTGATCGGGCGCGGACGGCCTAAAATTATACGGCATCATGCGCGCCGAGTTTTTCCGTCGAGCATAAAGCGGCACGGACCGCATCGGACGCACCGCCGCCAATGCAAGGCGTGTATGTATCGCTATGTTTCAAGAAGGCATTTGTTACAGAGCGATACAATACCCGCCCCCGCCGCAATCTTGCCGATACATACAGCATCCAAAATCCTGTGCAGGGGTGGCTACAGAGTCCACTCCACCAACTTTACGTTTGACAGGAATCAACATGGACAAAGATTTTTCGCAAGAATGGGATGCCCCGCGCGCGCGCGACACGCACGTGGTGGCCGCCAAGCACCAGCAGGCAACGCTCAAGCAGATCGTCACCATCCGCCTCGACACGGACACGCTCGACTGGTTCAAGGGCGCCGGCCCCGGCTACCAGACCCGGATCAACCAGATCTTGCGCCAGTACATGGCCGAGCACCGTGACGACGCCCCCGTCGCCAAGGCAAACTAACTTTCAAGTCAGACGTTTTCCTTCAAGGGAAAAGCCCTTGAGAAACTCGGCGGCAGGCAAGCGCTTGCCGCCCGGTTTTTGCAAGATGCTCAGGCGCAAGGCGCCGGCCCCCGGGCCACAGGCGACGACGATGCCGTCAAGGGCATTGGCGCGCAGTACCTGGCCGGGCGCGGCGCCGTCGCTGTCGGCATCGACCAGTTCGGCCCCCCATATTTTGACGATCACCCCATCGACCTGCGCCTGCGCGCCCGGGAAGGGATTGAAGGCGCGGATTTTTCGCTCGAGCACGGCCACCGGCAGCGCAAAATCGAGCCGCGCTTCTTCCTTGCCGATCTTGGCGGCATAGGTCACGCCCGCCTCCGGCTGCGGCGTGGCCGTCAGCGGGCCGGCCGCCATCGCCGTGAGGGTGTCGACGATCATGCGCGCGCCCAGCGCGGCGAGCACGTCGTGCAGGCTGGCGGTGGTGTCGTGCGGGCCGATCGCCACCGGCGCGATCGACAGCATGGGGCCCGTGTCGAGGCCTTCTTCCATCTGCATGATGGTGATGCCCGTGTGCGTGTCGCCCGCCTCGATGGCGCGGTGGATCGGCGCGGCGCCGCGCCAGCGCGGCAGCAGCGAACCGTGGATATTCAGGCAGGGGCGGATGTCGAGGGTGGCGCGCGGGAGGATCAGGCCGTAGGCGGCCACCACCATCACGTTGTAGTCGAGCGCCAGCAGGCGCGCATGGGCTTGTTCGGCCTGGGCGGCGCGCACGGGATCGGCGCTGTCGCGCCGCAGCGACAGCGGCTGCAAGACGTCGATGCCATGGGCGAGGGCGAACTGCTTGACGCTCGAGGCCTGCAACTGCATGCCGCGCCCGGCCGGGCGGTCCGGCTGGGTCAGCACAAGCGGCACCGTGAAACCGGCGGCGTGGATGGCGGCCAGCGCGGTGGCGGCAAACTCCGGGGTGCCGGCGAAGACGACTTTCATGGGCCGCCTCAGTAGCGCCGGCCGGCGGCCTTGAGGGCTGCCTCGCGCTCGAGGCCACGGGTTTCCTTGAGCATTTTCGCCTTGATGCGGTTGCGCTTCAAGGGCGACAGGTATTCGACGAATACCTTGCCCAGCAAGTGGTCCATCTCGTGCTGGATGCACACGGCCAGCAGGCCATCGGCTTCCAGTTCAAAAAAAGCACCGTCGCCATCCTGCGCCTTGACCTTGATGCGCGAAGGCCGCTCGACGCCGTCGTAGATGCCCGGCACCGACAGGCAGCCTTCGTCGTAGACCTGGCGCTCCGCGCTCGACCAGGTGATGTGCGGATTGATAAACACCTGCAGCTGGTCCTTGGCGTCGGTGATGTCGATCACCACCAGTTGCTGGTGCACGTCGACCTGGCTGGCGGCCAGGCCCACGCCGGGCGCCTCGTACATGGTCTCGGCCATGTCGGCGATCAGGGTGCGCAAGCCGGCGTCGAACTCGGTCACCGGCGTGGCCACCTTGTGCAGGCGAGGATCGGGATAACGCAAGATATTCAGTAAGGCCATGGGATGCTCTAAATTAGTAAAAAGTCAAAAAGAAGGAAACCAGCAACGCCAGGCGATAGCGATTGCATCACAAGTGGCGGGCCAGGCAGGTAAATAATGCCCTAAACCAACAACACAAGGGACGTAAGGGGCCTCGACGGGGCTGTTTGCCTTGCTAGTTCAAGGATTTATGGGCAGAATTTGATCCAGTTGGGCAACCTTTTCGTCCATTCGCCGATGGAACTGGCTGGTTCTTTGTATCGCCCCGCGCCTGATGCCGGGAGAGAACGCAACCGGGTTGCCGTTTTGATGCCGCATTTACGGACACACCACCGGACACTCCATGAAAAATTTTATCACAGTCGGCACCCGCCTTGCAGTGGCCGGGCTGTTCGCCGTGGCCGCCGCCGGCGCCGCCCAGGCCGCCGAGTGCGCCTTCCGTCCGAATGCGCCGGACCAGCACACGGTCGTGCGGGGCGATACGCTGTGGGATATTTCCGGCAAGTTCCTTGAGCATCCCTGGTGCTGGCCCCAGGTGTGGGGCATGAACCGCGCCGACATCGCCAATCCGCACTGGATCTACCCGGGCCAGATCGTCTATTTCGATCGCCGGACGGGGCGCCTGAGCCTGAACCGCCCCGGCAGTGGCGAGGACAGCGAGGGCCTGCCCACCACCCGCCTGTCGCCCCAGCTGCGCACCGAAGGCATGGGCGCCGACGCCATCGCCGCGATTCCCGCCGGCGCCATCGAGGCGTTCTTGACCAGTCCCCTGATCGTCGACGGCGATGCCCTGGACAAGGCGCCCCGCATCGCCGCCCAGGAAGACGGCCACGTGTTTCTCGGCAAGGGCGACAGGGTGTATGTGCGCGGCGATTTGCAGGGCGGCACCAGCTTTCAGGTATTTCGCCCCGGTACGCCGCTGCGCGACCCCGACAGCGGCAAGGTGATCGCCTACGAGGCCGTCTACCTGGGCAGCGTCGCCCTGCAGAAGGCGGCCCGGCCCGGCGTCGATGTGCACACGTTCACGGTGTCGAGTTCGGCCCAGGAAATCGGCGTGGGCGACCGGCTGGTGGCGGCGCCGCCCACGCCGCTGCGCAATTATGTGCCGCATCCGCCGGCCCGCCCCGTCAAGGCGCGCGTGCTGGGCATTTATTCGGGCGTCACCTTCGCCGGGCAGAACCAGGTCATCAGTGTCAATCGGGGCGCGCTTGACGGACTCGATGTCGGCGCCGTCCTGAGCCTGTACCATTTTGGCGAGACCATCGCCGACCCCGGTGGCAGCAAAGGGGTCATGGGGTTTGGCAAGGCGATGCTCAGACTGCCCGACGAACAGATCGGGACCCTGTTCATTTTCCGCGTGTTCAAGAACGTCTCGTACGGCTTGATCATGCAGACGACCCAGCCCGTGCAGACGGGCGACGTGGCCGCTTCACCGGAGTAAGATCGCCGTGCCCGGCACGGACCCCCACTCGCCGCCGTCAGCGCCGCCCCCGCCGGAACAACTTGCCCACTGGGTGCGCCTGACGCTCACCCCGGGCGTGGGACCGGTCCGGGGGCGCCTGCTGCTGGCGCATTTTCACCATCCGGACGCCATTTTCGCGGCGTCGCCGCCGCGCCTGGGCGCGCTGGTCGGCGCCGCCGTGGCGCAGGCCTTGCTGGCACCCGTGCCGGCCGTGCTGCGCCAGCTTGAAGCGGCCCTGGCCTGGGCCGGGCAGCCCGGCAACAGCATCATCAGCCTGCACGACGCCCGCTATCCACCCGCGCTGGCCCATATCGCCGATGCGCCGCTGCTGCTGTACGCCAGCGGGCGCGCGGCCTTGCTGCGGGGGCCGTGCCTGGGCGTGGTGGGCAGCCGCAATGCCAGCGTGCAAGGCAAAACCAACGCCGAGGTGATGGCGCAGGCGCTCAGCATGGCGGGCCTGACCATCGTCTCCGGGCTGGCGCTGGGCATCGACACGGCGGCCCACGTGGGCGCCCTGGAAGGGGCCGGTTCGACGGTGGCGGTGGTGGGCACGGGGCCCGACCTGGTCTATCCGGCGCGCAACCGCGCGCTGTGGCAGCGCATCGTCGAACAGGGCTGCGTGGTCAGCGAATACGCGCCGGGCACGCCGCCGCTCGCGCACAATTTCCCGCAACGTAATCGCATCATCAGCGGCCTGTCGCTGGGCGTGCTGGTGGTGGAGGCGGCTGCCCAGTCCGGTTCGCTGATCACGGCGCGCCTGGCCGCCAGCCAGGGCCGCGAGGTGCTGGCCATTCCCGGCTCGATCCACTCGGCGCTGGCCAAGGGCTGCCACCTGTTGATCCGGGAAGGGGCCCGGCTGGTCGAGTCGGCCGCCGACGTGTTGCAGGAGATCCATGGCTCGCCCATCGCCCGCCTGGGCGCGCACGAGCCGACCCGGGAGGCGCCCGGCGCGCACCCGCAACTGCTGGCGGCCATCGCGCACGGGCCGCTGGACGTCGAGACCCTCGCGCACGCCTGCGCGCGGGCGCCCCACGAGATGGCGGTGGCGCTGCTCGAGCTCGAGCTGGCCGGGCAGCTCGAGCGCCTGGCGGACGGCCGCTACCAGCGGGTGCTGCGTCCTTGACCCGGTGTTACTGGTGGCGAATCTTCAGGCGGTCGAGCTCTTCCATGAAGGCGGGCGAATGGACCGCCACCAGCGCGGCGATCGGCACCACGTACAGTCCGCCTTTTTCGCTGCCATGGGGGGCCGCCGCCTTGAGCATCGCCTCCGCCGCCGTCCACAGGCGCTGCAGGTGGGCCAGCAGCAGCGGGCTGTTGCGGATCCTGGCGTAGCTGTCCGGGTAGCTGGTGCGCACCACCTTTAAATAGCTGAGCACGTACAACATCATGTCGGCGGCGCCGCCGATATTGCCGTCGAGGGCGGCGTTGCCATCGGCCCGAAAGCGGGCATACAGGGGCGAATCGACCAGCGCCAGTTCGATCGCGGCGGCGCCCACGTAGGCGTTCAATTCATCGAGCAAGGTGGTGAAATCGTTGGCGGGCACTTTCGGCGTGCGCACCAGGTAGGTCTGGTAGCGCACCGCGGCGCCTGCCTTGATGGCGGGCGGCACGGCGGCGGCGGCCACCACGTAGGGCGCGGTGCTGCCCCGTACCAGTTCGGTCACATAGGTCATGCCATCGAACACGTAGACGGCCCGCCCGCCATGGCAGGCCGCCAGCGCCACATCGATGGCGTGATTGGCCTCGTGGTAGGCGGTCGGCAGGCTCGACAGGTTGAGCGCGCCCTGGCTGCGCAGCCACCACAGCACGTCGGCGCCCACCGCGCCGCGCAGGCGCGCCGCCTGCGCCGAGACCAGCGGCGGCAAGCCCGCCAGCATGGCGGCGTCGGCTGCGCTGCGGCCGGCCGGGGCGGCGCTGCCTGCCAGGCGCGCGCAATCTTGCGCCGTGTAGGCGGGGCGCTCGCCGGCAGCGCCGAGGCCGTCGGTGGCGGCAGCGAACAGGGGGAGGGGGGCCGCCAGCAGGGTCAGCAAGATGAGTCGGTTCAAGTGGATACTCGGCAGTAAAAGTGGACGGGGCGGCTGACGCCTTGGTTTGATCTCGATTGTTTGATCTGGATTATTACCGGCCAATTGTAGGCCATCGCCGCCACATCCTCGGCCCGTCAACGGGGACAGCACTTGTACAGCCCTAAACTTAGCTGATAGAGTAGAGCCATGTTCGATATCCTGGTCTACCTCTACGAAACCTATTACCGCCCGGACGCCTGTCCCGAGCCGGCGGCGCTCGCGCGCAAGCTGTCGGCGGTCGGCTTCGACGAAGTGGAAATTTCCGAAGCCCTTGTCTGGCTGACGGACCTCACCGAAATGGCCGGCGCCGAGCACAGCGCCGTGCAGGCCTCGACGGGCACGCGCTTCTACGTCGACCGTGAAGTCGACGTGCTGGGCACCAGCGCCATCGGCTTCATTGCCTTCCTGGAAAGCGCCGGCGTGATCAGCGCCTTGCAGCGTGAAATCGTCATCGAGCGCGCGCTGGCGGTGGGCGAAAGCCCCGTCAGCCTGGGCAAGCTGAAGATCATCGTGCTGATGTTGCTGTGGAGCCAGGGCAAGGAGCCCGACGCCCTCATGTTCGACGACCTGTTCGGCGACGACGAGCAAGCCCCGCGCCTGCTGCATTAGCGCGCCTGCCGCCCCGTCGGCACCATGCGGGTCCTTGAAAGCGGCCCGTATCGGCCTTATTATTTGCCGCACTTCGGTTTTTGCCCCGCCTCATACTAATTAGCTATCGAAGTGGCAATTCGCCACTTCGCTTGACAAGCCATGTATCATGCGGCTGCTTTATCCCTTTATTTGCCCCAGAATCCGTACCACGAGAACCCTATGACAAAAACCCTCATCATCGCCGAGAAGCCCTCCGTCGCGAACGACATCGCCAAGACGCTGGGCGGCTTCACCAAGCACGATGAGTACTTCGAGTCCGACCAGTACGTGCTGTCGTCGGCGGTCGGTCACTTGCTCGAGATTGCCGTGCCGGAAGAGCACGACGTCAAGCGCGGCAAGTGGAGCTTTGCCCACCTGCCCATGATTCCGCCGTATTTCGCCTTGAATCCCATCGCCAAGACGGAGGCGCGCTTAAAAGTATTGAATCGCCTGATCAAGCGCAAGGACGTGACGGCCCTGATCAACGCCTGCGATGCCGGCCGTGAAGGCGAGCTGATTTTCCGCCTGATCGCCCAGAACGCCAAGGCCAAGCAGCCGATCAAGCGCCTGTGGCTGCAGTCGATGACGCCGGGCGCCATCCGCGACGGCTTCCTGCACCTGCGCAGTGACGCCGACATGCTGCCGCTGGCCGATGCCGCCCGTTGCCGCTCGGAAGCGGATTGGCTGATCGGCATCAACGGCACCCGCGCGATGACGGCCTTTAACTCGAAAGAGGGCGGCTTCTATTTGACCACCGTGGGCCGCGTGCAAACCCCGACCCTGTCGATCGTGGTCGAGCGCGAAGAAAAAATCAAGAAATTCGTTTCCCGCGATTACTGGGAAGTGCGCGCCGAGTTCGTCTGCGCGGCCGGCATCTACGAGGGCCGCTGGCTCGACCAGTCGTTCAAGAAGGATGAGAACGATCCCGAGAAGCGGCCAGAGCGCCTGTGGAGCAAGATTGCCGCCGACACCATCGCGATGGCCTGCAAAGGCCGCCAGGGCGCCGTCACGGAAGAGAGCAAGCCCACCACGTCGATGGCGCCGGCCCTGTTCGACCTGACCAGCCTGCAACGGGAGGCCAACGGCCGGTTCGGCTTTTCCGCCAAGAACACGCTGGGCCTGGCCCAGGCCCTGTACGAAAAGCACAAGGTGCTGACCTACCCCCGGACCGATTCGCGCCACCTGCCGGAAGACTATGTCGACACGGTCAAGGACACCATGCGCGTGTTGGCCGACAACAATAACTACCACCAGTTCGCCAAGCAGATCACGGACAAGGGTTGGGTCAAGCCGAACAAGCGGATTTTCGACAACACGAAAATTTCGGATCACTTCGCCATCATCCCCACCAACGTCGCGCCCAAGAACCTGTCCGAGCCGGAACAGAAGCTGTACGACCTGGTCACCCGCCGCTTCCTGGCGATTTTCTTCCCCGCCGCCGAGTTCCAGGTCACCACCCGCTTCACCGAAGTGTCCGGGCACCAGTTCAAGACCGAGGGCAAGGTCATGACCAACCCCGGCTGGCTGGCCATCTACGGCCGCGAAGCATCGACCGACGACGACAAGGAAGGCAATGCCAACGGCAACCTGGTGCCCGTGGCAAAAGGTGAAAAAGTTCACACCGACAAGGTCACCGCGAATGGCCTGTTCACCAAGCCGCCCGCCCGCTACACGGAGGCGACCTTGCTGTCGGCCATGGAAGGCGCCGGCAAGCTGATCGATGACGACGAGTTGCGCGACGCCATGGCCGGCAAGGGCCTGGGCACGCCAGCGACGCGCGCCGCCATCATCGAGGGCTTGCTGGGCGAGCGCTACCTGCTGCGCGAAGGCCGCGAGTTGATGCCGACAGCCAAGGCGGCGCAACTGATGACCTTGCTGCGGGGCCTGGGCGTGAACGAGCTGACCGCGCCCGAGCTGACGGGCGAGTGGGAATACAAGCTGTCGCAGATGGAAAAAGGCAAGATCTCGCGCGAAGAGTTCATGCTCGAAATCGAGAAGATGACCCAGATCATCGTCAAGCGCGCCAAGGAATACAACAACGACACCATTCCCGGCGACTACGCCACCTTGACCACCCCGTGCCCGAATTGCGCCGGCGTGGTCAAGGAAAACTACCGCCGCTTCGCCTGTACCAAGTGCGAATTTAATATGAGCAAGACGCCGGGCAGCCGCCAGTTCGAGATCCCGGAAGTGGAGCAGTTGCTGGCCAACCGCACCATCGGCCCCATGCAGGGCTTCCGCTCGAAGATGGGGCGGCCGTTCGCGGCCATCCTGCGCATCGTGCGCGACGAAGACATCAACAATTTCAAACTCGAGTTCGACTTCGGCCAGAACGACGAGGAAGGCGAGAACGGCGAAGGGGTCGATTTCACGGGGCAGACGGCGCTGGGACCGTGTCCGAAGTGCGCCGGCGGCGTGTTTGAAATGGGCCTGGCCTATGTGTGCGAGCACAGCGTGGCCAAGCCGAAGACATGCGACTTCCGCAGCGGGCGCATCATCCTGCAGCAGGAAGTGTTGCCGGAACAGATGGCGAAATTGCTCAACGAGGGCAAGACCGACTTGCTGCCAGGCTTCGTGTCGCAACGCACGCGCCGGCCGTTCAAGGCCTTCCTGGTCAAGGGCAAGGACAGCAAGATCAGTTTCGAGTTCGAGGAACGCAAGGCCAAGCCGGGCGCCAAGGTGAAGGCGGCAGCGGTGGCCGACCCGGACGAGGGCGCCGACGGCGCCACCGTGCCGGCCAAGAAAGTCGCCGCCAAGAAAGCAGTGGCCAAGAAAGCAGTGGCGGTGAAGAAGCCGGCCGCGAAAAAAGCCGCGACGAAGACGACGGCGGCCAAGAAAGTTGCCGTCAAGAAGCCGGCGGCGAAGAAAGTCGCTGCCGAATAAATCCCGGCACGCATAAAAAACCGCTGTCAGTCGCAAGGCTGGCAGCGGTTTTTTTTATCGCGCGTGTGCCCGGTCCATGAAAAAAGCGCCTGCGAAAGGCGCTTGCCGGCGCTCAGGCGTGCTGAGCAATGACGCAAGGTAGGGACGAGCGAATGCCGGGCCGCACGCGGCCCCGTATTTACTTAGTGTTGTGCCAGCAGGATTACTCTTCCCACTGTTTCTCCAGCGCGCGGATGGCCGCCTCGCCGTTGCGGATCGCCTTGACGCGGTGCACGATTTCGTTGCGCCATGCCTCTTCGGCGTCGTCGTCTTCCACGCCGCCATGTACATCGAGAAGCAATATGCGCAGCAGATCGCGTTTTTCCGCGCTGGAAAGCTGCTTGAGTTGGCCCGCTATTTCGTCAACAAGTGCCGTCATGTCTTACCCCTGGTGTCTTTTATCTTTTAAATACTTTTTTTAGTTTAACGCATTTCGATGTCAATGAGGTTGTCAGCAGGTTTGCGGTCGATCAATTTATTATCCGGATCGATCCCTGCCTTTGCCGGTCGTGTCGCCACCACCATGGTCACGGCCATCTCCTTGCCGCTGACCAGGCGCCGTTCACGCGCCAGTGGCCTGCCGTCCTTGTCGTCGACACCGAATTCGATGATGTCGTGCAGCGCCACCTCGCGCTCCTCGCCCAGTCCGCCCGCCCGCAGTTTGGCCACGCTGGCCGTGATGTTGACTTCGTAGCGGCCATCGGCCAGCCTGGTGGCGCGCGCCTGGGTGGCGCGGTTTTCGTAGAGGACGATGTGATCGAACAGATCGTTGACGAGGTCAGCGTGAGCGGGGCCGGCGGCCTGCCGCAGGGCGCCAGTCAGGGCGCTCACGTTCGGATACGGCGCGCCGTGAAACGCATGATCGAGCAGCAGTTGGCGCAGTACGCCGTTGACCTTGGCTTCGCCCAACAGGTCTTGCAGCAGGTACATGGCCAGGCTTCCCTTGCGGTAATTGATGTACTTCTGGTCTTCATTTTCGGCCAGCGGCAATTCGCGGCGCGGTTCCTGCGAACGCCCGCCCATGTAGCGCTCAAGCTCGTAGCGCAGGAAGCGTCGCATCCGGGCCGGGCCGACCGCCTGCTTCATCACCATCAGCGCCGTGTATTCGGCCAGCGTTTCCGACAGCACCGTGCTGCCGCGCACATCGGCGCCCACCACCTGCTGGCCCCACCACTGGTGCGCCACTTCGTGGGCCGTCATATACAAGGGGTAATCGATGTCCTTGGGGTTGTTGTCGTCGACCTTGGCGATAAAGCCGGCGCTTTCCGAGAACGCGAAGGTGTTCGGATAGGACTGGGCAAGGCTGGCGTAGCGGGGGACTTCGACGACGCGCAACACCTTGTGCTGATACGGCGTGAAATTGGTCGCGGCGTAATCGAGCGCCAGGCGCGCGCCCTTGATGATGCGCTCGAGATTGACATCGTGGCCCGGGTGGTAATACAGGTCGATCGTCACGTCCTGCCAGCGTTCGTGGCGCACTTCGTAGCGCGCCGATTGCACGGCGTACGCATTGAGCATCGGCTTGTCCATCTTGTAATGGAAATAGCGCCGTCCGCCCTTGATCCATTCCTGCTCGAGGGTGCCGGGGGCGACGGCGACCTGGTCGGGGCTGGTGCTGACGATGGCGTCGAAGTTGATCCAGTCGGCATCGTTGGCCAGGGCGCTGGTGGCGGCGCCGCGGGGATCGGTGGCGGCCAGCATGGGTGCGCGCGGGCGCAGCTGGTGACGCTTGCGGTCGCGCTCGTCGCGCAGTTCCGCCTGCGGCTGGTAACCGAGGCGGGGCAGCACGGTGTTGTTGAAAGACGTGCCGTTGCCCACCACGGGCGTGTCCAGGCCGAAACCAAGCAGACCCTGGGGCGCCGTGCTCAGATCGAACTGGACGGCCATGCGCTCGCCCGGCGCCAGCGGCTGGTGCAGACGCCAGGCATACAGGCCGCGCTGCTGGTCGGCCACCACCACGGTACCGCCGGGGGACAAGCTGAAGCTGGCGGTGCTGGTGGGCACCTGGTGAAGGACGATGTCCTGGATCGGCCGGCCGCTGCGGTTTTCCAGCTGGTAGGCGCCGCGCACGCGCAGGCTGCGCCGTTCGGGCACCAGGTCGATCTGCAGGTGGACGTCGGCGATGCGCGGTTGCGGCAAGGCGGCAAACGCCTTGTAGCGGCGCTCGTACTCGGCGCGCACTTCGTCGCGCCGCCAGGCGGTCTGGTAGTCGTTGGCGATGTGCAAGTTGTAGTAGAGCAGGGCGCCACTGCCGGCGAACAGCGCCAGGCCCAGGCCGAAGGCGGCCATCACGGGCAGGCTCAGGTGGCGGCGCGCCAGTTGCAGGCGGCTGCCCGCTTCCGCGTTATTCCCACGCGGCCAGAACACCACGGACAGCACCAGCAGCATCAGCGCCGCCCCCGCCCAGTACAGCTCGAACCAGCGCTCGCGCGCCAGGTAATGGCCGTAGCCGTTCATGGCCGAATAGACAAACTCGGGCGAGGTGCCATACAACAGCATCGGGTGATCGAGCCCCAGGGTGCCGAAGGTGAAGGTGGCGGCGTAATACAAGATCATGGCGAAATACGCGAGGAACTTGTTGTTGATGAGTACCTGCAGCGACATCGCCAGCACGGCCAGCAGCGCATACTGGGGCAGCTTGATCAGGAACAGCGCCTGCAGGTACAACATCGCATCGATGGCGAAATAGCCCTTGAAGACCTGGATCAGGATGCCGCACAGCATGGCGACGGCCAGCATCAGCGCCTGCAGCGCAATCAGGCTGAGGGTCTTGCTCAGCAGGGGCAGCCAGTTCGGCACCGGCATGGCGTCGAGCATCTGCGCCATGCGCGCTTCGCGCTCGCGCCAGATCAGTTCGCCCGCATAGAACGTGGTGATCACCAGCATGATCAAGCCATAGCCCTCGTTGATCAGTTCGAGCACCTGGTAGGTGACGGGGTAGGTGGTGGTGCCGTGGATCGAGCCCATGTTGATGGCGCTGGCCACCAGCACCAGCACGCCGGCCAGGGCGATGACGACGAAATAGACGTTCTTGACGGACTCGCGCAGGTTCAGCCAGGTCGACGCGAGCAGCAGCATGGCGGTGCTGCGGCCGCTGAAGCGGGGCGTTTCCCGGGTGTCGATGGCGGCCTGTGACAAGGGCGGCGCCACCGGACTGGCGCCATCGGCGCGCGGGCCGCCGCGGCTGTCGAGGGTGGCGCTGAACTGAAAGCGCCAGTAGCCCAGCAGCAGCACCACCAGGGCGAAGCCGCACCAGATCAGGCGGTTGAGCAGGTACACGCCTTCGAAACCGATGGCGCGGGTGTTTTTTTCGCCGATGGTCCAGTACTCGGTCAGCCGCACCAGCGAGGTGGTGCCAAACGGGTCGATCAGGGCGGCCAGGGTCTTGTAGTCGAGGTCGCGCGCGAGCGAGGGCGCGACGATGTAGCCGATCATCATCACCACGCTGGCCACGTAGACGGGCAGCATGCGCCGGGTCAGCGCGGCCAGGGTGAAAAACAGGCCGCCGAAGATGAACAGGTTGGGCAGCAGGGTAAAGACATAGGGCCGCAGGTACAGGCCGACGCTGGCCGGGCCGATCCGTTCGGCCTCCATGCCGGGCAGATAGGTGCCCAGCCAGGCCCCCAGCACGATGCTGGAAAACACCACCGCCAGCGTCAGGTAGGCGCCCACGAAGCGCCCGAACACATAGGCGTACTTGGGGATGGGCGCACTGAAGAAGAAATGGTGCATATCGTATTCGAAGTCTTGCTGCACCGAGCGGCCCATGATGGCAGCCATTACCACCACCCCCAGGCAGCCCAGCCAGGACACGGTAAATTCCACCGAGCGGGGCGCGTTGACCAGCACCCGCCCGCCGAACGACACCATGGGGTCCTTGAAGACGCCGCCGGCGGCCGCCATCCACAGCATCGCCAGGATGAAAAACATGGCGAAATAGACCCAGGTCGACAGCAGTTTCAAACGCTGTCGTGCTTCGAACAGGGCAATGGCCAGCATCTAGGCGTCCTGGCGCGGGCTGGCGCCGCTATGACGGCCGGCGATGGTGGCGAAATACACGTCTTCCAGGTCGGGCCGGGCCGGCTCGAAGCCATGGCCGGGATCGCTTTCATCGTAGACATGGATCAGGGTGCGCCCCGTCAGCAGGCGGCTGGAGATGACGGCGTGGCGGCGCTGGAAGGCCGGCACGTCCTGCTTGGCGACGAAGCGCGCCCAGATTTTGCCTTCGATGGCCTCGATCAGCTGGGCCGGTTCGCCGCACAGCAGCACGCTGCCCTTGTTGATGATGGCCATGTTGGCGCACAGGTCGGCCACGTCGGACACGATGTGGGTCGACAGCAGCACCGTGCGGTCGTCGCCGATGTCGGAGAGCAAATTATGAAAGCGCACGCGCTCTTGCGGATCGAGGCCGGCGGTGGGCTCGTCGACGATGATCAGGCGGGGATCGCCCAGCAGGGCCTGGGCAATGCCGAAGCGCTGGCGCATGCCGCCGGAGAAGCCGCCCAGGCGCTGGTGGCGCACTTCGAACAGATTGGTTTGCTGCAGCAGGCCATCGACCACTTCGCGCCGCCGCCCCTTGCCCGACAGGCCCTTGAGGATGGCGAAATGGTCGAGCAATTCGTAGGCCGTCACTTTCGGGTAGACGCCAAAATCCTGCGGCAGGTAGCCGAGCAGGCGGCGGATCTCGTCTTTCTCGTCGAGCACGTCGAGGTCGCCGAAAAACACCGAGCCCGCATCGCACTCCTGCAAGGTGGCCAGGGTGCGCATCAGGGTCGATTTGCCGGCGCCGTTGGGGCCCAGCAAGCCAAACATTCCGGCAGGAATGTTCAGGCTGACCCTGTCGAGCGCGACCACGCCATTGGCGTAGGTCTTGGACAAATTGCGAATGCGTAACTCCATGGACAACTCCTGATGCTGGTGACACTGATGGTGCGCGCGGACGGACCCGCGATCATTACATTGTATTAAATTTGTGGCGGAGTCGGCAGTGCGTTGCGACAGTCGGGGCAAACGGGCGGCCAGAGTGCGCAAACGGCGCCGTGGTCGGTGTGCGTGGTGGCGCCCGGCCGTGCAGATTGTTGTGCCGGCGCCGCCAAAGGGTGGATAATGTTTGCATGGATACAGCCATTCAAGAGCACGTGCTGCAAGTGGCGCGCGCCGCCCGCACCCGCGACGAGTCGCTCGCCTGGTTTCGCGTGGCCGTCGGCCTGCACTACCTGGCGGCCCTGGTGCGCCCGGAAGCGATCGATTTCACGGTGGTCGACAAGGCGTACAACACATTTATCTATCGCGCGGTGGGCCGCGGCCACAGCATTGCCAGCGCCTTGCAGTTCATGAGCGGCGCCAAGGTGGTGCCGGTGGTCGATTCGCCCCGCTTCATCGCCGTGTTCGCCGAACACTGCCCCGAGGTGCCCATCGACACCATCGGCTTTCTGCTGTCGCTGAATCTGGGCGTGGCCAAGGCCATCTCCAAGCTCGACATCGGCGGCCCCGTGCTCGACTGGATCGAAAAACAGAACCTGGCGGCGCAGCCGGGCGACCCGGCCCTGCCGGGCATCTTATAATCACGCTTTGATCGCTGGAAAAATTCCCATGAGTGCGTTTCCCCTGCTTCGTCCCGCGTTACCGCCCGCCCTCGACGGCATCGACGGTCTCATCGCCGGCTTCGACAAGGCCCTGCGCGTGGTCGCCGGCGCCGCCGTCGCCACCCGGCCGAACCCGGCCGCGCGCATCGACGACGTCAATCTCGAGGGGGCCGAACTGCGCCGCAGCACCGGCCTGATGCGCGTCAACCATGTCGGCGAAGTGTGCGCCCAGGCCCTGTACAACTCGCAGGCCCGCTTTGCCAGCACCAGCGCCATGCGCGCCCAGTTCGAACAGGCCGGCCGCGAGGAAGAAGACCACCTGGCCTGGACCGCGCAGCGCCTGGCCGAACTGGGCTCGCAGCCCAGCGTGTTCAATCCCCTCTGGTATGCGGGCGCCTATGTGCTGGGCACGGTGGCGGCGCGACTGGGCGACCAGCACAGTTTAGGGTTTGTGGTGGAAACCGAGCGCCAGGTCGAAGCGCACCTGGACAGTCACCTGGTGTCGCTGCCCGTGGAAGACGCCAAATCGCGCGCCATCGTCGCCCAGATGCGCGACGACGAAGCCGCGCACGGGGCCGCGGCCCAGGCGCTGGGCGCGATCGCGGTGCCGGCGCCCGTGCGCCTTGCCATGACGGCGATGGCCAAGGTGATGACGGGCACCGCCTATTACCTCTAGGGCGACTTAGCCCTCGACGATTTCGAACGAGTGGGTGATGTCGGCCGTTTTGGCCAGCATGATGGATGCTGAGCAATATTTATCGTGCGATAAATTGACCGCCCGCTCCACCACCGCCGGCTTGAGCTGCTTGCCCGTCACCACGAAGTGGAAATGAATCCTGGTAAATACCTTGGGATCGACTTCGGCCCGCTCGGCCTTGAGGGTGACGTCGCAGCCGCTGACGTCTTCACGGCTGCGCTTGAGGATCAGCACGACGTCGTAGGCGGTGCAGCCGCCCGTTCCCAGCAACACCATCTCCATGGGCCGCGGCGCACTATTGTGGCCGCCGCCTTCGACGGCGCCATCCATCAGGACCGTGTGACCGGAACCGGTCTCGGCTTTAAAACTCATGCCCGACGGGCCGTTCCAGCTCACTTTCGCTTCCATTGCTCCTCCATTGAACGAGGCACTATTGTAAGCGCGCCCGCCGCGGCGTGCCGGCAACGACGTCTTACACGCCCAGCACGTAGTTCTCGCTCTTCATGCGCCAGCTGGCGAAGGCGGCGAAGCCCAGTGCCGGCAGGAGCGAGCTGAGGAAGGTCAGCAGGTACGGCAGCGCGCCGATCACCTCGCCCTTGGCGATCTCCTTGAGCAAGGTCTGGTTCGACAGGATCGGCACCGCGTACATCCACAGTGCCGTTTTCAGTTCCAGCATCGACACCGCCACGCCCGGCAGCAGGGGCAGCAGCATCAGAAAGCTCAGGGTGCTCTGGGCCTCCTTGAACGACTTCGCATTCATCGCCACCGCCACCTGCATGGCGCCGGCAAACAGGGCCAGCGGCACCGACACCAGGCAGACCCGGGCCAGGTCGGCATTGGTGACGCGCCAGGCCATGCCGATTTCTTCCAGCGGCAGCCAGGACAGGATGGCGTGCGCCACGTACAGGCCGACGGTGACGCCGATCAGGGAAAACGTCGACGCCGTCAGCCATTTGCCCAGCACCAGTTCCCAGGCCTGTGCCGGTTGCGAGATCAGCACTTCGAGCGAGCGCCGTTCGCGCTCGCCGGCGGTGCTGTCGATGGCGGTGGACAGGCCGCACAGGAAGGCGGGGAAGAACAGCATGCCCAGCACGCTGCCGATCAGGCCGGCCGAGCGGGCCGCCGTGCTGCCGGTGTCGTAGCGCTGCACCAGCACCGGTTGCATCAGGGCGGGGGAGACGCCGTGCGCGAGCAGGCGCGCGCTCGTCACGCCCGAGCCGTAGGTGCGCAGCACCTCCTCGATGTCGCGCTGGCGCTGGCCGTTGTCGGCGGCCGAATCGAACCACAGTTCGATCCGGGCCGGGCGCATCGCCTGGTAGTTTTCGGAAAACTTGTCCGTGATGCGCAGCAGCGCCACCACCTTGCGCGCTTGCAGCAGCTTGCTGATGGCCGCCTCGTCCATCGGCGCCACCGCCTGCACCTGGATGTTCTTTTGCTTGAGCTGCGCCATCAGGTTGGGCGCCTGGGCGGCGCCGATCACGGCCAGTTCGGTGCCTTCGCGCTCGGGCTTGGTGGCGCGCTTGATCGACTGGTTCAACACAAAGCCCAGCAACACCGGGTACATCAGGGTAAACAGCGCCAACAGCGCCAGCGAGCGGCGGTCGCGAAAGGCTTCGCGCAGCTCCTTGACCATTACCACACGCCACTTGGCCATCATGCAATTCCTTCTTCGGTGCCCACCAGGCGGACGAAGGCGTCTTCCAGGTTGGCAATGCCAGTGCGCTCGCACAATTGTTGTGGCGACCCTTGCGCCACTGTGTGGCCGCGCGCGATGACGATCACGTCGTCGCACAAGTGGGTCACTTCCTGCATCACGTGGGTGGCCATGATGACGCAGCAGCCGTCGGCGCGCAGCGCCTGCAGGGCGGTGCGCAGGGCGCGCGTGCTCATCACGTCGAGACCGCGGCTGGGCTCGTCGAGCAGCAGGTGGCGGGGGCGGTGCAGCAAGGTGCGGGCCAGCGCCACCTTGATGCGCTGGCCCTGCGAAAATCCTTTCGAGCGCCGTTCGACGATGTCGTCCATGGCCAGCAGTGCGGCCACCTCATCGATGCGCTGGTCGAGCGTGCCGGCGGCCATGCCGTTGAGCTGGCCAAAGTAGCGCAGGTACTCGCGGGTACTCAGTTTTTCGTAGAGGCCGAACTGGTCGGTCAGAAAGCCGATATCGCGGCGCACCGCCATCGGGTCTTGTTGCGGATCGACGCCGCCGACGAGGATGCTGCCGTGATCGCGCTTGAGCAGGCCCACCAGCAGGCGCAACAAGGTGGTCTTGCCGGCGCCGTTGGGCCCCAGCAGGGCGGTGATTTCGCCATCGCGGGCCGTGAAGCTGACCCCGCCGAGCGCTTGCACGGCGCCGAATTGCTTGCGTACTTCGCGCGTTTCAATCATGGGTATCCTGACAGGGGCAGTCGTTGCAGTCGATGGAGCCGGGGCGGGCGGCGCTCATGGCTGCGGGCCGGCGCTGCCGAGCTGGAATCCGGGAATCGGAATTTCTTCGAGGCACTTGGCCAGCACGGGCTGATCCGGCTGGTCGATGAATTCGCGCAGCAGGCGCGGCGCGCAGCCCAGTTGCGAAATGCCGTGGCCGGCGCTGGCGACCACGAGGTGCTGCGCCCGGCGCATGAATTTGCCGGCCGCCTCAGCGCGGCGGGGCGGGGTGACGGGGTCGAGCGCGCCCGACAGCATCAGCGTGGGCGCGGCAATTGGCGTGGGCGCGCTCGCCGTCACGGGCGCCACGTTGAGGGCCTTGCACAGCCTGGGCAGGCGCTCGAGCATCGGCGCGGTCAGGGCCGATGCATCTTCGGCGCGCAAGGCGGGGGTCAGGCGCGGCATGTCTTCGGCGCAAATGACGGCCAGGTGCAGCAGCATGGCGCCGCCGCCCTCGGCGCCAAAATCGGCGGCCACATTGCGCCGCGCCATGAACGGCTCCCAGCGTCCCTGCGCCGCGCTGTGAATCAGGAAGGGCAGGCGGCGGCTGTCGACGGGCGAATACAGGATGCTGTGCACGGTGGCGAGAAAACGCGCACTGGTCATCGGCAGGCTGATGGGCAGGCTGGTGCGGGGATCGGCGATGCTGACGAGCACCTTGCCGGCGGCAACGCGTGCGCTCAGGGCGTCGAATTCCTGGCGGGCCTGGGGAAACGCCCGCTTGCATCCCGTCTCTTGCGCGCACTGGCGGAACAGGGCATCGAGCGCGCCCTGGCCGTCGCGGCCACCGGCCGGGATCACCTGGTCGGGCGCGGCCACCCCGTCGAGCATCAGCGAGCGCACCCGCGCCGGATAGGCGCGCGCATAGACCTGGCCCAGGCGGGTGCCGTAGGAGCCGCCCCAGACATTGATCTGCTGGTAACCGAGCGCCTGGCGCACGCTGTCGATGTCGGCGGCGGCCTCGGCCGTGCCGTAGGCGCCAAAGTTGGTCTTGAGACGGCCGATGCAGGCGATCAGCTCCTGCTCGAGTTGCTGCTCCGTCATGGTCTCCTGGGCCGGCGTAGTCTCGCAGTCGAGCTTGCCGGACAGGCCCGTGCCGCGCTGGTCGATGAAGACGATGTCGCGGGTGGCGCGGATGCGGCGGAAGGCATTGTTTACCAGCGGCAGCACGTCCGAGCCCGCCTGACCGGGGCCGCCGGCCAGCACGAACAAGGGGTCGGCGCGGCCCGCTTCGCGAAAGGCGGGCGCCACCGCCACGTGCAGGGCGATGCTGGCGCCGGCCGGACGGGCGCGCTCGAGCGGGACATGGAGGGTCAGACAGCGCAAGGGCTCTTCCACCCCGGGCAGGTGGCAGGGGCGGGTGGTCTGCGCCGCCGCGGCGGCGGCGCCATGCATCGCGGCAGCGAGCAGCGCGCCACGCAGCACCAGGGCCAAACACGGAGAAAAGGACAAGGGGTCTCCCGGGAATGCGGTTAGTTTGAGCAAGCAGGCAACCAGTCTAAATTGCCAATGTTTCAGCGGTCAATCGATAGTTTTATTTTTGAATGATGTTTTGCGGCAAGAATGCGCAGCCAGGGAAGTGGCCCATCGGGGATTGACGCGGCCCGTTCAAGCGCGCTATACTAGCCGGCTTTCCGTTTGCTCAGGAAAGAACATAAGGCAGAGTCCGCGGTAACATGGCGGAACCACCATTTGAGCGATGTATTGAATTAGGAAGTCATCATGAAAACTTTTTCCGCTAAAGGACATGAAGTCCAGCGCGACTGGTTGGTGATTGACGCGACGGACTTGATCCTCGGACGTGTTGCCAGCGAAGTGGCACTCCGACTGCGCGGCAAACACAAGCCAGAATTTACTCCCCACGTCGACACCGGCGACTTTATCGTCGTCATCAACGCAGGCAAACTGCGCGTCACGGGTACCAAAGCCACCGAGAAGACCTATTATCGTCACTCCGGCTACCCAGGCGGTATCTACGAAACCAATTTCCTGAAAATGCAACAGCGTTTTCCGGGTCGCGCGCTGGAAAAAGCGGTCAAGGGCATGCTGCCTAAGGGCCCGCTTGGCTACGCGATGATCAAGAAGCTCAAAGTGTACGCGGAAGGTTCCCATCCGCACGCTGCGCAGCAACCTAAAGCACTCGTTCTCTAAGGAGCTGACATGATCGGTAACTACAATTACGGCACCGGCCGTCGCAAGAGTGCAGTCGCTCGCGTCTTCATCAAAGTTGGCACTGGCCAAATCATCGTCAACGGCAAGCCAGCGTCGGATTACTTCTCGCGCGAAACGGGCCTGATGGTCATTCGCCAGCCGCTGGAACTGACCGGTAACGTCGAGCGTTTTGACATCAAAGTCAACGTGCACGGCGGCGGCGAGTCCGGCCAGGCAGGTGCAGTGCGCCACGGTATCACCCGCGCCCTGATCGACTACGATGCATCGTTGAAGCCAGACCTGGCCAAAGCCGGTTTCGTGACCCGCGATGCGCGTGAAGTCGAGCGTAAAAAAGTTGGTCTGCGCAAAGCACGTCGCGCAAAACAATTCTCGAAGCGTTAATTTGCTTCTGGCGGCGCCTTCGGGCGCTGTGCGAAAAAACCGCCGTGCGCAAGCCGGCGGTTTTTTTACGTCGATCGCCCTGGCCATCTGCCGGCCGTACGCGGCCGGGCGCAGCGTTTGTGCGCTGCTGGTAAAATTGCGCCTCGCTGGCAGCAGCATTTATTTCATCTTCAAAAGGAACAGACATGATCAAAGTTGGCATCGTTGGCGGCACCGGATACACGGGCGTCGAATTGCTGCGATTGCTGTCGGCGCACCCCGGCACCGAGCTGACCGCGATTACGTCGCGCAAGGAAGACGGCTTGCCCGTGGCGGACATGTTCCCCTCGCTGCGCGGCCACGTGGCGCTGGCATTTTCCGCCCCCGACAAGGTCGACCTGAGCGCCTGCGACGTGGTGTTCTTCGCCACCCCGCACGGCGTCGCCATGGCGCAAGCACCCGCCTTGCTTGCCGCCGGCGTCAAGGTGATCGACCTGGCCGCCGACTTCCGCCTGAAAGACCAGGCCGTCTTCGAGCAGTGGTACAAGATTGCCCACACGGCGCCCGAGCTGATCGAGCAGGCCGTGTATGGCTTGCCTGAGCTCAACCGCGAAGCCATCCAGGGCGCCAGCCTGATCGCCAATCCCGGTTGCTACCCGACCACGATGCAGCTGGGCTTTTATCCGCTGCTCAAGGCGGGCCTGATCGACGCCAGCCACCTGATCGCCGACGCCAAGTCGGGTGTCTCGGGCGCCGGCCGCAAGGCCGAGATCGGCACCCTGTTTTCCGAGTCGAGCGACAATTTCAAGGCCTACGGCGTGTCCGGCCACCGCCACACCCCGGAGACCACGGCGCAACTGCAGCGCTTCACGGACCAGAAGGTGGGGCTGACCTTCACCCCGCACCTGGTGCCGATGATACGCGGCATGCACGCCACCCTGTACGCGCGCCTGACCAGCGAGATCAGCAACGAGGCACTGCAGGCCCTGTATGAAGCGCAGTACAAGGACGACCAGTTCGTCGACGTCATGCCCTTCGGTTCGCACCCCGAGACGCGCTCGACGCGCGGCGCCAACATGCTGCGCCTGGCCCTGCACCGTCCCGAGGGCGGCGACACCGTCGTCATCCTGGTGGTGCAGGACAACCTGGTCAAGGGGGCCGCTGGTCAGGCGGTGCAGTGCATGAATCTGATGTTCGGTTTGCCGGAAGGGCAGGGCTTGCAGCACATCGCCCTGCTGCCGTAAAGCGAACGGGGCTGCACAGGCCGTTTTGCGATAGATCAAGGTCGTGCCTCGGGGGAATAGTACAGTTCACGGTGTCTGCATGACCGTGCCCTACCTCCCCTGTCCCGGTGCCTTGCGCGATCGGGCATCTACCGCGAAAGGTCGCTCCCATGTTCGGCCGCAACCAGAATCCCCGTCCAGAAATCGATAGTTTGATTGGCATCGCCGCCCGTATCGAGGGTGACCTGGTGTTTAGTGGCGGCTTGCGCATCGATGGCGAGGTGCTGGGCAACGTCATCGCCGCCGACGGTCCGGGCCATTTATTGATCGTGTCCGAGCATGCCCGCATCGAAGGGGCGGTCAGTTGCGCCATCCTGGTGGTCAATGGCTACATTGCCGGCACGGTGCGCGTGTCGGAAGTGCTTGAATTACAGCCAAAAGCCCGCATAGTAGGAGATGTCCATTACAAATTGCTGGAGATGCAAGGCGGTGCGGCGGTGACGGGTGTCTTGAAACATCAGCCCGATAGTCCCGCGCAGTTCCATCTGACCGAAGCGGAAGCGTCGGCAGCATGACTTGTCCCAACAGTCTATAATGGCCCCAACCGTATCCCGTCAGGAGTCACCCATGAATGCCGTAGAACTCACCATGCCGCCAGCGGCCGACGCCATGCCGTCGCCGATCGTCTTTACCGACAGCGCCGCCCAGAAAGTGGCCCAGCTGATCGAAGAAGAGGGCAATCCCGATCTGAAACTGCGCGTGTTCGTGCAAGGTGGCGGCTGTTCGGGCTTCCAGTACGGTTTCACGTTCGATGAAATCGTCAACGAAGACGACACCACGATGGTCAAGAACGGCGTGCAGTTGCTGATCGATTCGATGAGCTACCAGTACCTTGTTGGCGCCGAGATCGACTACAAGGACGACCTCGAAGGCGCCCAGTTCGTCATCAAGAACCCCACCGCCACGTCCACCTGCGGTTGCGGGTCGTCGTTCTCAGTGTAAAAAATCAAACAAAAGTACACCCCTACTTTTGTTTGGGCTAGTCAGATAAAAAAGCCCCCCGGCAGAGCCGGGGGGCTTTTTCAGTATACGCAAGCCCGATTCTGATCGATCGTCGCCTCGGGGAACCGCGCTGCGGGCTGACCCCGTACCGTTGAGTAGCGTGGACATCCTTCCCCGAGGCGAACCATGCACAAATCGGGGTTGCGTATACTGAAAAAGCCCCCGGCTCTGCCGGGGGCTTTTTTATCTGATCAAACCAAGCAAAAGTAGGGGTTCACTTTTGCTTGATTGTCATCGTGCCGCCATCGCCTGTCCCGCGCTACCCGGGCGCAGCAGGGCGAAGCGGTGGGTCATGTCGGCGGCGGCCGTCTTGAAGCGCGACAGCTCCGATGACGACAGCGGGGCCTGGGCGATCACGTTGAGCGTGTTCGGGTCACGGGCTTCGTTGTTGACGCGAAATTCGTAGTGCAGGTGGGCGCCGGTGGACCAGCCCGTCGAGCCCACGTAGCCGATGATGTCGCCCTGGCTGACCTTGGCGCCCTTGCGCAGGTTGGACGAAAAACGGCTCATGTGCGCATAGGCAGTGCTGTAATTGGCCCAGTGCTTGATCACCACCATGTTGCCGTAGCCACCGGAGACGCCCTGGAAGTCCACCACGCCATCGCCCGAAGCGCGGATCGGGGTGCCCAGCGAGGCGGCGAAGTCGATGCCCTTGTGGGCTTTCCAGTTGCCCGAAATCGGGTGCACGCGCATCGAGAAACCCGAGGAAATCCGGGAAAACTCCAGCGGCGACTTGAGGAAGCCCCGTTTCAGGGCCTTGCCGTCGAACGTGTAATAACCGCCACCTGCCTTGCTGCTGGGATCTTCGAACCATACCGACTGGTAAGTGGTGCCGCGGTTGACGAATTCGCCGGCCAGGATGCGGCCTGCCTTGACCATTTCGCCGTCTTGCCAGAACGTCTCGTAGACCACGTTGAAATGGTCGCCGCGGCGCAGGTCGGAACGGAAGTCGATGCTGGTCGAGAACATCTCGATGATTTGCGCCACGATGGTGTCGGGCATTCTGCCGCCGTCGGTGGAGGCGTCGGTGGCCGAGTACAGCGAATTGGTGATGGTGCGGGCGCGCATTTCGACGCGGCGTTCGAGCTTGGGCGCCGATTCCTGCGCGACCAGGCGATGGTTGTTATTGCGGCTGATCGAGATGGTCTTGACCGGCATGTCCTGGTTGTCGACCACGGTGGCGTGCAGCCACTGCAACTGGCCGTCGTCGTCCGTCTGGGCCTGGACGCGCTTGCCGGTCTTTAATTGCATGACGCCCTTGGCCACGCGGTCGCTCTTGATGAAGGCGGCCGCTTCCTGGTCATCGACGCCGAGACGATTGAGCAGCGAGGCGAGCGAATCGCCGGGGCGTACTTTTTCTTCGTGGATGAATTGCTGGGGTTCTTGCTGCAGCGCGGTGATCTGGTCCGACAGGTTGGGCAGTGCCAGGTCCTGGGCGATCGATTTGACGGGGAGGTCGGACGCATCCGGTAGCGGCGCGATGGCCGCGGCGCCGAATGCGCACACTGCAAGAAAGATCGCGCCAGCGCCGATGATGCGCGCCTTTCGCGATAGTACTGGCAGGCCGCTGAGGCGCGTGCTGGGGGTTTTTTGGGTAGGGTTCATGCAATCAGTTAAAATTTGCCGCTTGAACTTCCAATCGAAGACTAGGTATTTTTATTATTGTTATTGCGTTAGTTTTCATTGGGCAACGTTAATAGGATCGAGCATTATAACAAACTCGAGACCGCTAGCCGCCTTTTTTAATTTCTGTTGATAAAGTTATCATGACCACGACGACCATTTCCAAGCACGCTTCCGCTGTGCCCTTGCCATTGACGGACCGCGTCCGCGAAGCGCTCGCCATCACCAAGCGGGGCGTCGACGAACTGCTGATCGAAGCCGAATTTGCCCAGAAACTGGCGCGCTCGGAACAAAGCGGCACGCCCCTGCGCATCAAACTGGGCCTCGATCCCACGGCGCCCGACTTGCACCTTGGCCACACCGTTGTGCTCAACAAGATGCGCCAGTTGCAGGACCTGGGCCACCAGGTGATTTTTTTGATCGGTGACTTTACGTCAATGATCGGTGACCCGTCTGGCCGCAACGTGACGCGCCCTCCGTTGACGCGCGAACAAATCGAACAAAACGCCACCACGTACTTCAATCAGGCATCGATGGTGCTCGATGCCGCCCGCACGGAAATTCGCTACAACTCCGAGTGGTCCGATCCGCTCGGCGCACGCGGCATGATTGAATTGTCGTCCCGTTACACGGTGGCGCGCATGATGGAACGCGACGACTTTACCAAGCGCTTCAAGAGTGGGACTCCGATCAGCGTCCATGAGTTCCTGTATCCCTTGATGCAAGGCTACGATTCGGTCGCTTTGAAGGCGGACCTTGAGCTAGGTGGAACGGATCAGAAGTTTAACTTGCTCGTTGGCAGGGAATTGCAAAAAGATTATGGTCAGGAACAACAGTGTATCCTGACCATGCCCTTGCTCGAAGGCCTCGATGGCGTCGACAAGATGTCGAAGTCAAAAAATAACTATATTGGCATCACGGAGCCGGCCAACACCATGTTCGCCAAGCTGATGAGTATTTCCGACGTCATGATGTGGCGCTATTTCGAATTGCTGTCGTTCCGCTCGATCGCCGACATCGCCAGCCTGAAAGCGGCCACCGACGGCGGCGCCAACCCGCGCGACGCCAAGGTGGCGCTGGCGCAGGAAATCGTCACCCGCTTTCACTCGGCGCAGGCATCCGACGGCGCGCTGGCCGACTTCGTCAACCGCTCGAAGGGCGGCATTCCCGACGACGTGGCCGAATTGGCCCTGGCCGGCGCGCCGCTGGGCGTACCGCAACTGTGCAAGCAGGCCAATCTGTGCGCCTCCACTTCGGAAGCGATGCGCCTGATCGACCAGGGGGGCGTGCGCATCGACGGCGCGGTGGTGGCCGACAAGGCCCTCAAACTGGACGCCGGCGTCTACGTGTTACAGGTGGGCAAGCGCAAGTTCGCCCGCATCACCCTCAGCGCATGATCGCCCTGTTGCAACGTGTCAGCCACGCCAGCGTGGTGGTCGATGGCCTCACCATCGGCGCCATCGAGGCCGGTTTGCTGGTGCTGTTGTGCGCCGAAAAGGGCGATACGGACAAGCAGGCGGACGCCTTGCTGAGCAAGTTGCTGGCGTACCGCGTGTTTTCCGATAGTGCGGGCAAAATGAACCTGAGCCTGAAGGACACGGCGGGCGGCCTGTTGCTGGTGCCCCAGTTCACGCTGGCGGCCGACACCAACTCCGGCACCCGGCCGTCGTTCACCCCCGCCGCCGCCCCGGCCGACGCCACCCGCCTGTTTGACCATGTCGTGGCGCAAGCGCGCCAGCGCCACCCCACCGTCGCCACCGGCCGCTTCGGCGCCGACATGCAAGTGAGCCTGACCAACAACGGCCCCGTCACCTTCTGGCTCCAGGTCCCCCCACCGTCGCCGTAAAAGCCTGCGCGGCGCACACTGCACTGACGCCGTCAACGCCTGCGCTGCCGCCCGCCTCCGAGGCGAACGCTGCCCCCCGTCGGTTTTGCGTCCTCCCCAAAGGCCCGGCTTCGCCGGGAATTTTTGCCTGACGAAACTAACAAAAGTCGGGGTCCACTTTTGTTTGATCGATTGAACCTCCCCCCGCCCGCGTGGTCCAACCTTTCAAGCGGAGACCGACATGCGACTGTGGAGCGATTCATTTACCGAAGGCGGCGTGTTGCCGGCCGAATGCGCGTTTGCCTGCGTCGATCCGGCGCGCCGCATGCGCCTGGCGGCCAACCGCAATCCCCACCTGGCCTGGGACGATGTGCCGGCAGCGACCCACTCGCTGGCGCTGTTTTGCCGCGACGTCGATGCCCCCGTCAGCACCGAGCACATCAACCAGCCCGGTCAGCATGTGCCCGCCAATCTGCCGCGCGTCGATTTTTATCACTGGATCCTCGTCGATATCCCCCCCGAACTGCACGCGGTGGGAGAAGGGCGGTTCTCCGAACTGGTGACGCCGCACGGCAAAGGGGGCCCGCTGGTGCCGTTCATGGTCAAGAACGGCATCGAGCACCAGTTGCGCCAGGGCCTCAACGACTACACCACCTGGCTGGCGGGCGACCCGGACATGGCGGGCGAATACTACGGCTACGATGGCCCCTGTCCACCGTGGAACGACGAGCGGCCGCACGCCTACGTGTTCACCTTGTATGCGCTCGACACCTCGCGCTTCCCCCTCGAGGGCCGCTTCACGGGCGCCCAGGCGCGCCAGGCGCTGCGCGGCCACATCCTCGACGAAGCGCAAACGTTTTGCGTCTATTCGCTCAATCCCCAGGTCGTCGCCGGGCTCTAGCGGCGGATTGGCGCGCCCGCCTGTATCATGGCGGCCATGTCTTCTACCGCCACCACCAGCATCATCCTGATCCGCCACGGCGAAACCGCCTGGAACGCCGAACGCCGCCTGCAGGGCCACATCGATATCGGCCTGAACGAACGGGGCCTGGCGCAGGCGCGCGCGCTGGGGCAGGCGCTGGCGCAGACGCCCCTCGACGCCATCATCGCCAGCGATCTGCAACGGGCCTGGCAGACGGCGGCGGCGATCGGCACCGGCCGCGCGCTGGCCGTGCAGCAGGATGGGGCGCTGCGTGAACGCTGCTACGGCGGCTTCGAGGGCTTGTTGTACGCCGACATCGAGGCCGCCTATCCGCCCCAGTTTGCCGCCTGGCAAGCGCGCGATATCGATGCCGTGATGCCGGCCGGGGAGCGGGTGGCGGAAAGTTTCCGGCAGTTTTATGCGCGCGCCGTGGCAGCCATTCTCGGCTGGGCGGCGCGCCATCCCGGCGCCACCATCGCCATCGTCGCCCACGGCGGCGTGCTCGAGTGCGCCTACCGCGCCGCGCGCGGCCTGGCGCTGGACACGCCGCGCGATTTTCCCGTGCTCAACGCCAGCATCAACCGCTTCAGCGTGACGGACGGCGTGCTCGCCGTGCAGGGCTGGGGCGAGGTCGATCACCTGGCCCCAGCCACCCTCGATGAGCTACCGTAACAATTTTGTGCATATTAATTGAGCAGCATCTGGGGTAAAATCGCAGGTTCCCCTGATCACTTTCTTCGCTCCCTGTGCAAATCGGCCCCTACTTGCTGCGTAATAATGTGTTCGTCGCGCCCATGGCCGGCGTCACCGACCGGCCGTTCCGCCAGCTGTGCAAGCAGCTGGGGGCGGGCTATGCCGTCTCCGAGATGGCGGCCTCGAATCCCCGCCTGTGGGCCAGCGAAAAAAGTGCGCGGCGCACCGACCATGCGGGCGAAATGGAACCGAAAGCGGTGCAGATCGCCGGCGCCGATCCCCGCGACCTGGCCGATTGCGCCCGCTTCAATGTCGAGCGGGGCGCGCAGATCATCGACATCAACATGGGGTGCCCCGTCAAGAAGGTCTGCAACAACTGGTGCGGCTCGGCCCTGCTGCAGCACGAAGACCTGGTCGAGCGCATTCTCGACGCGGTGGTGGCCGCCGTCGACGTGCCCGTCACCTTGAAATTTCGCACCGGCTGGGACCGTGCCAACCGCAATGCCCTCACCATCGCCCGCATTGCCGAACAGGCTGGCATCGCGATGCTGACCTTGCACGGGCGCACCCGCGCCGACGGTTACAGCGGCGAGGCCGAGTACGACACCATTGCCGCCGTCAAGGCGGCCGTCGCCATTCCCGTGGTGGCCAACGGCGACATCACCACGCCGGAAAAAGCCCGCCACGTGCTGGCCGTGACGGGCGCCGACGCCGTCATGATCGGCCGCGCCGCGCAGGGGCGGCCGTGGATCTGCCGCGAAGTCGACCATTATTTGCGCACGGGCGCCTTGTTGCCGCCGCCGCTGGTGGCCGAAGTGCGCGCCCTCATGCACGAACACCTGGAAGCCCATTACGCCTTCTACGGCGAGTTTCTGGGCGTGCGCACGGCGCGCAAGCACATCGGCTGGTATGTGCGCGAGCTCGAGGGCGGCGAAGAATTTCGCCAGCGAATGAACCTGCTGGAATCGACGGCGGACCAGTTGCACGCCGTCGACGCCTTTTTCAAAATGCAAGAATTGCGGGGCGAGCGGTTACAATACCGGCCCGCCAGCGTGTTGAGCGACGCCATGGCAGCTTGATGCGCGGGGGTGGCAGCACGACACAGCATGACAGAGCACCACGGCGCGGACCGGCGCCACAGACAGCCGGCCATTGCCGTGACGACAACAAAAACATCAGCCGGATGAAGTTATTACATGAGCAAAGAAAGTATCCAGGAAGTTGTCCAGAAAAGTCTTGAAGAATATTTCAACGACCTGGGCGAACAGCAGCCGTCGAATATCTACGACATGGTTGTATTAACCGTCGAAAAGCCCATTCTCGAAGTGGTGATGCTGCGCGCCGATGGCAACCAGTCGCACGCCGCCCAGATGTTGGGCATCAACCGCAATACCTTGCGCAAGAAGCTGCAGGAGCACGGCTTGCTGTAAAGCTGCCTGTCTTGCCGCCGCCTTTGCCGTCGCACCACCGCATTTATCACTCCTTGACCCGGCCCATCCCATGATCAAACAAGCGCTTATCTCCGTTTCCGACAAAACCGGCGTCCTCGACTTCGCCCGCGCCCTGGCCAGCGAAGGGGTGGCGATCCTGTCCACCGGCGGCACCGCCAAGCTGCTGGCCGACAACGGCGTCGCCGTCACCGAAGTGGCCGATTACACGGGCTTTCCCGAAATGCTCGACGGCCGCGTCAAGACGCTGCACCCGAAAGTGCACGGCGGCATCCTGGCGCGTCGCGATTTTCCCGACCATGTCGCCAAGCTGGCTGAATTTGCCATTCCCACCATCGACATGGTGGTGGTGAACCTGTACCCGTTCCAGCAGACGGTGGCGAAAGACAATTGCTCGCTGGAAGATGCAATTGAAAACATCGACATCGGCGGCCCCACCATGTTGCGTTCGGCAGCGAAGAACCACCGCGACGTGGTGGTGGTGTGCGACCCGGCCGACTACAGCGCCGTGCTGGCGGAAATGGACGGCGCCGATGGCGTCGGCTACGACACCCGCTTCATGCTGGCCAAAAAAGTGTTCGCCCACACGGCCCAGTACGACGGCGCCATCACCAATTACCTCACCAGCCTGGGCGCCGACCGCGCCCACGCCACCCGCGCCGCCTTCCCGCAGACGCTCAACATGACGGTGGAAAAAGTCCAGGACATGCGCTACGGCGAAAATCCCCACCAGGCGGCCGCCTTCTACCGCGACCTGGCGCCCGGCGCCGGCGCCCTGGCCAGCTACGTCCAGTTGCAGGGCAAGGAACTGTCGTACAACAACATCGCCGATGCCGATGCCGCCTGGGAATGCGTCAAGACGCTGGGCGGCTTCGAGCAGAGCGCCGGCTGCGTCATCGTCAAGCACGCCAATCCGTGCGGCGTGGCCATCGGCAACGATGCCTTCGATGCCTACGGACGCGCCCTGCAAACGGACCCGACCTCGGCGTTTGGCGGCATCATCGCCTTCAACGTCGAAGTCGACGGCAACACGGCCCGCGAAATCGCCAAGCTGTTCGTCGAAGTGCTGATCGCGCCCAGTTTCACCGGCGAAGCGCTGCAGGTCATGGCCGCCAAACAAAATGTGCGCGTGCTGAAAATTGCCCTGGGCAATGGCCACAACCCCTACGACGTCAAGCGCGTCGGCGGCGGCCTGCTGGTGCAGACACCCGACGCGAAGAACGTGGGCCTCGGTGAATTGCGCGTGGTCAGCAAGAAGCAGCCGACCCAGCAACAACTGCAAGACCTGATGTTCGCCTGGCGCGTGGCCAAGTTCGTCAAGTCGAACGCCATCGTGTTCTGTGCCGGTGGCATGACGCTGGGCGTGGGCGCCGGCCAGATGAGCCGGATCGACTCGGCCCGCATCGCCTCGATCAAGGCGCACAACGCCGGCCTGTCGCTGGTCGGTTCGGCGGTGGCGTCGGATGCCTTCTTCCCCTTCCGTGACGGCCTCGACGTCGTCGTCGATGCGGGCGCCACCTGCGTGATCCACCCGGGCGGCTCGATGCGCGACCAGGAAGTGATCGATGCGGCCGACGAACGGGGCGTGGTCATGCTCTACACGGGCATCCGTCACTTCCGCCATTAAACGAAACGCCGCCCTGGGGGGAAATCTCCCCCCAAGCGCGGGCCGCCGGTATACCATGCGCTCATGATTATTCTTGGTATAGACCCCGGCTTGCGCACCACCGGTTTCGGGGTGATCGAAAAGCACGGCAACAAGCTGCGTTACATCGCCTCCGGCACCATCAAGACGGGCAGCGAGGGCGCCTTGCCACCCCGCCTGAAGCTCATACTGGGCGGTATCAGCGAGATCGTGCGCACCTACCGGCCCGATTGCGCGGCCATCGAAAAAGTGTTCGTCAACGTCAATCCGCAATCGACCTTGCTGCTCGGTCAGGCGCGGGGGGCGGCCATCACCGCCCTCGTCGGCGCCGATCTCGAGGTGGCCGAATACACGGCCCTGCAAGTGAAGCAGGCCGTGGTGGGAACGGGCCGCGCCGCCAAGGAGCAGGTGCAGGACATGGTGGCGCGCCTGCTGGTGCTGCCGGGCCTGCCTGGTACCGATGCGGCCGACGCGCTGGGCGTGGCCATCTGCCATGCTCACAGCCACGACGCGCTGCTGCTGCTGGGCGCGCTGGCGCCCGCGCTGGGCACCCTGCGCATGAAGCGGGGCCGCCTGGTATGACCCTGTTACCACTCCACCTACTCTCAATAAAAGGCTGCCGATGATCGGTCGACTCTCTGGAATTTTGCTGGAAAAAAATCCGCCGCAGCTGCTGGTCGAATGCGCCGGCGTCGGCTACGAAGTCGACGTCTCGATGAGCACCTATTACAATTTGCCGGGACTGGGCGAGAAGGTGGTGTTGTTTACCCACCAGGCGATCCGCGAAGACGCCCACTTGCTGTTCGGTTTTGGCAATAGCGAGGAACGGGCGGTGTTTCGCCTGTTAATCAAGATCACGGGCGTGGGCGCGCGCACTGCCTTGTCGATCCTGTCGGGCATGACCATCGGCGACCTGGCACAGGCGGTCACCTTGCAGGAATCGGGCCGCCTGATGAAGGTGCCCGGCATCGGCAAGAAAACCGCCGAGCGCCTGTTGCTCGAATTGAAGGGCAAGCTGGGCGCCGACCTGGGCGCCGGTGGCGTGGCCGCCGCGCCGGACGCGAAATCGGATATCCTCAATGCCTTGATCGCGCTCGGTTACTCGGACAAGGAAGCCTTGATGGCGATCAAAAACATGCCGGCGGCCAGCACCGTCTCGGACGGCATCAAATACGCTTTGAAGGCGCTGTCGAAGGGTTAAGCGCGCCGTCACCACTACCAGAAAGATTGCATTGAGTATCCAGACCGACGATTTCAGCGAACAACGCCTCATTGCCGCGGTGCCGGCTTCGCCCAACGAGGAGGCGATCGAGCGGGCCCTGCGGCCGAAGCACCTGGACGAGTACGTCGGTCAGGAAAAAATCCGCGACCAGCTGGAAATTTTCATCACGGCCGCGCGCCGCCGCCGCGAAGCGCTCGATCACACCTTGCTGTTCGGTCCGCCAGGCCTGGGCAAGACCACGCTGGCCCACATCATCGCCCGCGAGATGGGCGTGAACCTGCGCCAGACCTCCGGCCCCGTGCTCGAGCGCCCGGGCGACCTGGCGGCCATTCTCACCAACCTGGAAGCGAACGACGTCCTGTTCATCGATGAAATCCACCGGCTCTCGCCGGTGGTCGAAGAGATCCTCTATCCGGCGCTGGAAGACTACCAGATCGACATCATGATCGGCGAAGGCCCGGCGGCCCGCTCCGTCAAGCTGGACTTGCAGCCGTTCACCCTGGTCGGCGCCACCACCCGCGCCGGCATGCTGACGAACCCCTTGCGTGACCGCTTCGGCATCGTTGCCCGCCTCGAGTTTTACAATACGCAAGAACTGACCCGCATCGTCACCCGCAGCGCCGATTTGCTGGGGGCGCCCATCGTCGAAGATGGCGCCCGCGAAATTGCCCTGCGCGCGCGCGGCACCCCCCGTATCGCCAACCGCCTGCTGCGTCGCGTGCGCGACTATGCGGAAGTGAAGGGCAATGGCGAGATCACCCGGCAGACCGCCGATGCCGCCCTCAAGATGCTCGACGTCGACAGCGTGGGCTTCGACGTGATGGACCGCAAGCTGCTCGAAGCGGTGCTGTTCAAGTTCGGTGGCGGCCCCGTCGGCATCGGCAACCTGGCCGCCGCCATCGGCGAAGAGAGCGACACCATCGAGGACGTGCTCGAGCCCTTCCTGATCCAGCAGGGGTATTTGCAGCGCACCCCGCGCGGCCGGATTGCCACGCCGCTGGCCTACCGCCACTTTGGCGTGGCGGCCCCGCGTACCAGTCCGACGGGCGATCTGTGGGATAGCGTGCCGGAAGCCCAGCAGTAGACGGTCAAACGGCGCCGCGCGGCGCCGTCGTCGTGGCGATGGTGGCGCAGCTCAGGGCAACACGCCCGTCGACTCGCGCGGGCGCAGGCGGCGCGCGGTCGAACGGCGGCCGGGAAACACGAAGGCCATGAACATGATGGCGGCGCTGCAAAACAGCGGCGCCAGGGCCCACACCGACTCGGGCAGATTGTCTTGCAGGAGGATGCCGATCGAACCGACCATCGGCACCGCCAGCAGCACGCCGGCGAGGACGCGCGCCCGCAGCGAACGCTTGAGGTGGTTGCCGGCCACGCCCACCATCAGGAAGCCGGAAGCGGCCAGGGCGATGGCGACGCAGGCCATGACGGCGCCGTTAAAATTGATGGCCCGCGTGGGCGACTCAGGCAGCAGGAAGAACGGCGCGCCCATGACGATGGCAACGCCGATCAGAAACGAAATACAACGAAGAAAAATCATGGAGGCTCCAGGCTGCGCTTGCCGCCAAGGTGCATCGACCGGCAGTTTGCTGCTACCGAATAACGATACCACAGCTAGCGGATGTGTTCTTAAAAGCAATGTCTGTTGTGGCTAAAACCAACAGATTTTTGATCAATTTGACAATTTTTTCTTGAGGAGTTACTAACATGCAAATCCTCGTCGATGGCGACGCCTGTCCCACCGTGTGCAAGGAAATTTTGTACCGACTGGCCGACAAGCGCCAATTGATGGTCACCCTGGTGGCCAACACCTTGTTGCGCGTGCCGGGCTCACGCTTCATCCGCGCCGTGCAGGTGCCGGCCGGCGCCGATGCGGCCGATGCGCACATCGTGCGCATGGTGACGCCGGGCGACCTGGTCATCACCGCCGACATTCCACTGGCCAGCCTGGTACTCGACCAGCAGGGCTATGCGCTCAATCCGCGCGGTGACTTTTTTACCGTGGACAATATTGCCCAGCAATTGAGCATGCGCACCTTCATGGAAACGCTGCGCAGCGGCGGCGTCGACACGGGCGGCCCGCCGCCGTATGGCAACAGCGACCGCCAGAATTTCGCCAACCAGCTCGACCGGCACCTGGCCCGCCTGGCCAGGTAGCGCGTCCAGAGCCGCCTACTGCTCGCGCAGCCAGATTTGCGAGCGGCCCAGCATCGGTACACCGAGGTAGCCGCGCACATCGAGTTTGTTGCCGCCGTCGATGAGTGTGAGCTTGCTCTTGTAGCTGGTGCCGTTGCCCGGATCGAGGATGTGGCCACCGCTGTAGGCGGCGCCCGATTTTTTCAGGCCCGCCAGGATGACCATGCCGACGATGGGCTGGTCTTTCAGCGCGCCCTCGCACTTGACGCACAAGGGGTTTTGGTCTTGTTCCACGGGCAGAAACAGCCGTTCGATTTTTCCTTGCAGCACACCATTGTGGTCGCTGATGCGGATCAATGCGGTCGGCTTGCCGGAGGCGTCGTCGATATTTTTCCACAGGCCCACGGGCGAGCCGTCGGCGGCCAGGGTGGGAACGGCAGCGCCGGCCAATACTGACAGTATGGCCAGCGCCAGGGTGCAGCGCACGGCACGCAGTGCTCGCATCGGTGTCTCCGCAAATTAGCGCATCAAGCCGTTGCCAGCTTGTCGAATTGTTCGCGCAGCTTGGCGATGGTGGCCGAGAAATTGACCAAGCGCTCATTTTCCTGCGCCACCACGGCCGCCGGCGCCCGTGCCACGAAGCTTTCGTTGCCCAGCTTGCCATTGACCTTGGCAATTTCTGCCTCGATGCGGGCAATTTCCTTGGCCAGGCGTTCGCGCTCGGCGCCGACGTCGATTTCCACCTTCAGCATCAGCTTGGTGGTGCCCACGATCGACACCGCCGCCGGCGACTCCGGCAAGGCGTCGACGATCTGCACGTCCGACAGTTTGCCCAGCGCCTGCACGTACGGGGCGAAGGCGGGCAGGGCGGCTTTCGCATCGACGCCCGGCTCGATGATCAGGGGCACCCGCAGCGACGGCGAAATCTGCATTTCGCCGCGCAGGTTGCGGGTGGCGTCGACCAGCAATTTCAATTGCGCCATCCAGGCTTCGGCCGCCTCGTCGATCAGTGCGGGATTGGCGATCGGATAGGCCTGGCGCATGACCGAGTCGCCGTTCGCATCGAGCGTCTTGCCGGCCAGCGGCGCCACGCTTTGCCACAGCGCCTCGGTGACGAACGGAATGATCGGATGGGCCAGGCGCAGCACCACTTCGAGCACGCGCAACAGGGTGTGGCGGGTGGCGCGTTGCTGCGCTTCGCTGCCGTGCTGCACTTGCACCTTGGCCACTTCGAGGTACCAGTCGCAGTATTCGTCCCAGACGAACTTGTAGATGGTCGAGGCGATGTTGTCGAAACGGTAGTCGTCGAACCCTTTGGCCACGTCCTGCTCGGCGCGCTGCAGGAGCGAAATGATCCAGCGGTCGGCCTGCGACAGGTCGTCCGGGGACGCACTGCAATCCTTGCCCTCGGTGTTCATCAGCACAAAGCGCGTCGCGTTCCACAGTTTATTGCAGAAGTTGCGGTAGCCTTCGGCGCGGCCCAGGTCGAAATTGATCGAGCGGCCCAGCGAGGCGTAACTGGCCATGGTAAAGCGCACGGCGTCGGTGCCGTAGGCGGCGATGCCGCTCGGGAATTCCTTGCGGGTCGCCTTTTCGATCTTGCCCGCTTCCTTCGGATTCATCAGGCCGGTGGTGCGCTTGGCCACCAGCGATTCGAGGTCGATGCCGTCGATCAGGTCGATCGGGTCGAGCGTGTTGCCCTTCGACTTGGACATTTTCTGGCCCTGGGAATCGCGCACCAGGCCGTGCACGTAGACCGTCTCGAACGGCACCTTGCCCGTGAAATGGGTGGTCATCATGACCATCCGCGCCACCCAGAAGAAAATGATGTCGAAACCGGTCACCAGCACGGACGAGGGCAGGAACAGTTTCATGTCCGCCGTCTCGTCCGGCCAGCCCATGGTGGAAAACGGCACCAGCGCCGACGAGAACCAGGTGTCGAGCACGTCGTCGTCGCGGCGCAGCACGCCGGTGACGCCGGCTGCGGCCGCTTTTTGCTGTGCTTCGGCTTCGTCGCGGGCGACGATGATGTTGCCGGCCTCGTCATACCAGGCGGGAATCCGGTGGCCCCACCACAACTGGCGCGACACGCACCAGTCCTGGATATTGCCCAGCCACTGGTTGTAGGTGGTGCTCCAGTTTTCCGGCACGAACTTGATTTCGCCGTTCGCCACTTTCTCCAGCGCCACTTCGGCGATCGATTTGCCGGGGAAGCGGGTGCCCTCGGGCGCCGGCTTGCTCATGGCGACGAACCACTGGTCGGTCAGCATGGGCTCGATGACGACGCCGGTGCGGTCGCCCCGCGGCACTTGCAATTTGTGCGGTTTGACTTCCTGCAGCAGGCCGATGGCGTCGAGGTCGGCGACGATCTGCTTGCGCGCGGCGAAGCGGTCCAGGCCCTGGTAGACGGCCGGGGCGTTCTCGTTGATCTTGGCGTCGAGCGTGAGAATGCTGATCAGGGGCAGCTTGTTGCGCTGGCCGACGGCGTAATCGTTGAAATCGTGCGCCGGGGTGATTTTCACGCAGCCCGTGCCGAAGGCCTTGTCGGCGTACTCATCGGCAATGAGGGGAATCTCGCGGCCCGTCAGCGGCAGTTGCAGCATCTTGCCCACGTGCTGCGCGTAGCGCTCGTCGGTCGGGTCGACGGCGACGGCGACGTCGCCCAACAGGGTTTCAGGGCGCGTGGTGGCCACCGTGACATGGCCGCTGCCGTCGGCGAAGGGATAGCGGATGTACCACATGAAGCCGTCTTCTTCTTCCTGCGCCACTTCCAGGTCGGACACGGCCGTGCCCAGCACGGGGTCCCAGTTGACCAGCCGCTTGCCGCGGTAGATCAGGCCCTGCTCGAACAGGCGCACGAACACTTCCGTGACCACTTTCGAGCGAGGCTCGTCCATGGTGAAATATTCACGGGCCCAGTCGGCCGAGGCGCCCAGGCGGCGCATCTGGCCGGTGATGATGTTGCCCGATTTTTCCTTCCACTCCCACACCTTCTCGACGAACTGTTCGCGCCCCAGGTCGTGGCGCGAAATTTTCTGCGCGTCGAGCTGGCGCTCGACGACGATCTGGGTGGCGATGCCCGCGTGGTCGGTGCCCGGCACCCACGCCGTGTTGTAGCCCCGCATGCGGTAGTAGCGGGTCAGGCCATCCATGATGGTCTGGTTGAAGGCGTGCCCCATGTGCAAGGTGCCGGTGACGTTCGGTGGCGGCAGCTGGATGCTGAACGAGGGCTTGTCGGCGTCCATGGTGGCGGCGAAGTAGCCGCGCTGTTCCCAGGCGGTGCGCCAGAATTGTTCAATATCGGCTGGCTCGAAAGACTTGGCTAATTCCATGGTGTGGGCAGAGTGAAGAGTGAGTGGGAATGCGGAAACGCCCATTATAGAGGACGCGCCGGCGTCCCTGTCCCGTTGCCAGCGGTTTTCGCGCGGTGGCGCGCACGCGCCGGCCCTGGTCGGGGCCCATCAAATGTCACACAGCCCCCCATGTAGCTCGTATAATATTTCCAACCGGACCATGATCGATTCTCAGACAATGAACGCCTCCGCCAGCACCAAACGCCTGATCCTGCTCGTCGACGACGACACCTTGTTGCTGCAATTTCTTGCTGAAGTACTCAGCCATGCCGGCTACGAGACGGACATCGCCGCCTCGGCCGCCGAAGCGATCCGCAAGATCGAGGTGCGCGAGCCTGACCTGGCCCTGCTCGATATTTCCATGCCCGGCATGTCCGGCCTCGAGCTGGCCCGCCACCTGCAGGAGAACACGGGCGTCGCGTTCATGTTCCTGTCGGGCAGCGCCGACGGCGAGTCGGCCCGCCAGGCGGCCCAGTTCGGCGCCGTGGGCTTTCTGCTCAAACCGATCGACGCCGCCCGCCTGATGCCGGCGTTCGAAGCAGGGCTGGCGCGCGCCGATGAAATCCGCCAGTTGCGTCGTACCGAGATCAACCTCAACGCGGCGCTGTCGGCCGGCCGCGAAACGAGCCTGGCGGTGGGCCTGCTGATGGGCCGCTACCACGCCGACCGCAACACCGCCTTCGAAGTGCTGCGCGACCATGCCCGCTCGAGCCGGCGCAAGATCAACGAAGTGGCCGACCAGTTGCTGGCCGCCGAAGAAATGTTGAACGCCTTGCACACGGGCTTTGCCAGCCGCATCAAGACCAAGTAAGCGCTCGCTCTTGACGGGCAGGCGCACCGGCGAGGCCGCCCCCCGGCCGCGCGCGACAAGGCTAGTTCGTAGTGAAGAGTGATGCAAGGCAACTTTTGCTTTATAATTGTGCATCCTCGGCACATACGCCACCGCTTTCCCTGTCAACCCGCCCCACGGCGGCTCCCATTTTTTCGGCCGCCCCCTCCCTGCTGCCAGCCCCTTCCGTTCGGCCCCGCTCCGCCGTATTTGATCCTGTTTCGCCGGAGTTCCACCATGAGTCTTGCCACCACCGATCTTCACTCCATCCTGTATGTCGAAGATGATTTACATGTCCGCACCACCGCCAAGCTGGTCCTTGAAGTGATCGGCAATTTCAGCGTGCGCGAATGCAGTTCGGGCCAGCAGGCCTTGCAGGCGGCGGAAGACTTTCATCCCGACCTGATCCTGCTCGATGTGATGATGCCCGAGCTCGACGGCCTGGCCACCCTCAAAGCGCTGCGCCTGTTGCCGCACATGGCCGACACCCCCGCGCTGTTCGTGACGGGGCTGACCATGCCGGAAGACCTGGCCCGCTACGTCGGCGTGGGCGCCATTGGCGTGATCGCGAAACCGCTGGTGCCGCTGCGGCTGGCGGGGCAGGTCAGCCAACTGTGGGAGCAGCGCCTGCAGGTGGTATAGCGTGAGCGGGCGAGGATTTTCGCTCCTGCGGGCAAGCTGAACCCTGTCGCGGTTATCATTGTGCCTATTTCTCGACACAGGAGCATCATGAAAACCAAAGCCGCAGTCGCCTGGAAAGCCGGCGCCCCCTTGACCATCGAAGAAGTCGAGCTCGAGGGCCCGAAGGCCGGTGAAGTACTGGTAGAAATCAAAGCCACCGGCATTTGCCACACCGACTATTACACCCTGTCCGGCGCCGACCCGGAAGGCTTGTTCCCCGCCATTCTCGGCCACGAAGGCGCCGGCATCGTCGTCGATGTGGGCCCCGGCGTGACCAGCGTGCGCAAGGATGATCACGTCATTCCCCTGTACACGCCCGAATGCCGCCAGTGCAAATTCTGCCTGTCGCAAAAAACCAATCTGTGCCAGGCGATCCGCTCCACCCAGGGGCGCGGCCTGATGCCCGACGCCACCAGCCGCTTCTCGATCGACGGCAAGCCCCTGTTTCACTACATGGGCACGTCGACGTTCTCGAACTACATCGTGGTGCCGGAAATCGCCCTGGCCAAGGTGCGCTCGGACGCCCCGTTCGACAAGATCTGCTACATCGGCTGCGGCGTCACCACGGGCGTGGGCGCGGTGCTGTTCACGGCGAAAGTCGAGGCGGGCGCGAATGTCGTCGTGTTCGGGCTCGGTGGCATCGGCCTGAACGTGATCCAGGCGGCGAAAATGGTCGGCGCCAACAAGATCATCGGCGTCGACCTGAACCCGGCCCGCGAAGCGATGGCGCGCAAATTCGGCATGACCGACTTCATCAATCCTGCCACCTCGGGCAATGTGGTCGACGACATCATCGCCCTCACCGACGGCGGCGCCGACTACAGTTTTGAGTGCATCGGCAACACCACCACCATGCGCCAGTCGCTCGAGTGCTGCCACAAGGGCTGGGGCCAGTCGATCATCATCGGCGTGGCCGAAGGCGGCGCGGAAATTTCCACCCGGCCGTTCCAGCTCGTCACGGGGCGCGTCTGGAAAGGCTCGGCCTTCGGCGGCGCGCGCGGGCGCACCGACGTGCCGAAGATCGTCGACTGGTACATGGACGGCAAGATCAACATCGACGACCTGATCACCCACCGCCTGCCGCTCGAGCGCATCAACGAGGGCTTCGACCTGATGAAGGCGGGCGAGTCGATTCGCTCCGTCGTCATGTACTGACGAACGCTCCGGCGGCGCGCCCCTGGCCGCGCCACTGTCCTTGCGGGGCCGGCTCTTGCCGGCCTTTTTTACGCCCCTTGCGCCATCCATTCCCCCTTTTCTCCGTTTCGTCGCAGCGCGCTGGCGGGCCGCCGCACGCCTGGCTATCGTCCATGGGTCGGCGTGATGAATTAATCTAGAAAAAATCTTCTAGACTTTTCGTTCTAGATATTTTATTCTACTTCCATCAAGGAGCCCCCATGCACCCACTGCAAGCGATGATGCGATGACGACCCCGTTCCTGTCCGCCCTGGCGTGGGCGCTGCTCGACTTTGTGTGGCAGGGCGCGCTGGTGGGCTGGTCGGCCGCCTTGTTGCTGGCGGCGATGCGGCGGGCCAGTGCCCAGGCCCGCTATGGCGTCGCGTGCGGCGCCTTGTTGCTGTGCGCCGCCTTGCCGCTGGCCGGGCTGCTCGCGCACTGGCAGACGGCGGCGGCGCCGGCGCCGCTGGCGCTGACGGTGGTCGCCGTCGCGCCCGTCGTCGAGACCATGGCCGTGCCGGCGATGCCCATCGACTGGCAGGCAATCGCGCAGCAACGCCTGCCGCTGGTGCTGATGCTGTGGTCGGCGGGGGCGGCCACGCTGGCGCTGCGGCTGATGCTGGGCCTGGTCTGGGTGCGCCGGCGCAGCGATCCCGCGCGCTGGCGGGCCGATGCGGCGTGGCAGGGGCGCGCCACCCAGATGGCCCTGCGGCTGGGAATTGCGCGGCCGGTGCGGCTGGGAATTGCCGACGATGTCTCGAGCCCGCTGACGGCGCTCTGGTGGCGCCCGCTGGTGTTGCTGCCTGCCGCGCTGGTGAGCGGCATGCCGGTCCCCTTGCTCGAAGCCTTGCTGGCGCACGAACTGGCGCACATCCGCCGCCACGATTACCTGGTGAACCTGCTGCAAAGCGCGATCGAGATCGTGCTGTTCTATCACCCGAGCGTGTGGTGGCTGTCGCGCCGCATCCGGGCCGAACGCGAGCAGGTCGCCGACACGATTGCCGCCACCTTGCTGGGCGAACCGCGGCGCCTGGCGGTGGCACTTGCCGAGCTCGATCGTTTTCAGCTCACCACCGCGCAGTACCCACTTGCCCACGCGCCACACGGAGGACATCTCATGCAACGCATCAAACGCCTGCTTGGCACCGAATCGGACCCCTCGGGCTGGAAAATGCTGGTCCCGCTTGCGGGCCTGGCCGCAGCCTGTGCCACCTTGTACGCCAATGCGCAATCGGCGCCGCCCGCGCCACCGGCCCCGCCGGCCCCGCCGGCGATGGCGGCCATGCCAGCGCCGCCAGCCCCGCCAGCGCGACCAGCGCCACCGGCGCCACCGGCCGTGCCGGCCCCGCCCGCCCCGCCCGCCCCGCCGGCGCGCCCACCACGCAGCGAGACGATGCACTTTCGCAGCGCCGAACCATTCGCCCTGGTGCGCCCCGGCCATGCCGGCATCAACGGCAGCAGTACCAGCGCCGACCGGCAGCAGCTCGAAGCGGCCAGGCGCCGCATCCCCGGTCAGTTCCTGTGGTTCCGCCAGGGCGCCAAGGCCTACGTGGTGACGGACGATGCCACCCTGGGCGAGGTGGCGCGGGCGTGGGCGCCGCTGGACCCCTTGAACGAGCAAATGCAGCGCTACGACGAACAGATGGATGCCCATGGCCGCGCGATGGAAGCGCTGGGGCGGCAGATGGAACGGCAGGTCGATGCAGGCAGCGCAGCGCAGGACGGGGAGATGGCGCGCCTGTCGCGCGAACAGGACCGGCTGGGCAATGAAATCGAGCGGCTGGGGCGCCAGATGGGCAGCGCCGACGCCGCCCGGCGCGCGCAATTGCAGGCGCAAATGCAGGAGCTTGGTGCCCGCATGGGGCGCACTGGCGCCCAACTGGGGCAGCACAGCGCCCGCCTGGCGCTGGCCCAGCGGCCCGTCGAAGTGACCGCGCGGCAGATGGAGCAGGCGGGCAAACCCATGGACGCGCTCGGTAAAACCATGGCGGACCTGGGCGCGCGCATCGAGGCGCAGGCCAGGCTGTCCGAGCAGGCGACCCGGCGCCTCATTGGCGAGGCGATGGCGAATGGCGTGGCCCGCAGCGCCCCCTGACAGCCCTCCTGCCAGCGCGTTGACAGGGTGGCACGCGCGGCGTAGATTGGGTGACAGGGCGCGGCCGATAGGGGACCGGGCCCGCCCTTCAACGCCGTCAACCGGGTCCCCGTGGGGACATCGACCGTGCAATCGACACCTGCATCGACCAGGCGCTGGCGCTGGCGCTGGGCGCCGGCGGCATGCGCGCTGCTGGCGGTGCTGGCAGGCTTCGCCTGGCTGATCGGCGCCGAGCGGGCCGATCAGCAGGCCCCCATCGTGGTGGCCAATGCGGCGCCGCCGCGCCCGCCTGCCGTGCGGGCGGTCGCCCCGGCCGCGCTGCCGGACCCGGCCACGCGGCGGCGCCAGTTGCTTGAACAGGTACAGTTGACCGAACACACCTATTGCAATTACCGCGACAGCAGCAAGTATCCCCACAATGCGCGCCCGATCGCCGAGCAGCCCGACCAGGTGTTTCCGAACGCCGCCGTCAACGAGACCAGTCCCATGCGCCGCGACGGTGGCGGCAGCGATCCCCAGGTCCTGATCCAGACCTCGCAGACGCGGGTCTACCTGGCCGCCGGCGAAGCGGTGTCGTTTTCGCTGCGCGCCGTCGACAGCGACGGCAAGGTGCTGCCGCTGGTGGTGACGGGCGCCAGCGCGCAGGCCCTGCCGGTGGGCCAGCAGCGGCCCCTGGCGGCGCTGGCGCTGGCCTTTGTCGACGACGGCAGCGGCGCCGACCCGGTGGCCGGCGACGGTGCCTTTGCCGCCACGCTGGCGCCGGGCCAGACGGCGCTGGCCCAGTTCAACGGCACCATCCGCACGCGGGTCAGTTACAACGTGGGCGGGCAGGGCGGCAGCGTGGCCTTCGACGTCATCCACAGCGCCGAGCTGCCGGCCGTGTGGAGCGGCCCCGCGCGCGAGCTGCGCGAGAACGGCGGGCTCACGTATCTATTGAAGGCGGACATCCGCACGGCCGGGCGCTACGTGGTCAGCGGCCGGGTCGACGATGCCCGTGGTAAACCGTTTGCCCTGCTCAGTTTCAACGAGGTGCTGCCCACGGGACCGAACGAGATCCGCCTGAGCGTGTTCGGCAAGCTGCTGCGCGACCAGGCGGCGGCGCTGCCGCTGACCCTGCGCGACGTCGATGCATATTTACTTAAAGAAAACACCGACCCGGACCGCGCCTTGATGCCGCGCCTGGAGGGCACGGTGTTGACCGGCAAGTCCTACCCCCTGCACAGTTTCGATGACAGCGAGTGGCACAGCGAGGAGCGCCAGCGCCACCTTGCCGAGTTCGCCAAGGATGCGCGGGCGGCGCGGGCGGCGTGGACCAGTTTCGACGGCGCGGCGTCCTTGCCGGCACCCGCCTGCCCCTTGCCCTGAGCCGCCGCGGCGGCGGCGTCCGCTACGGAACGCCCGCCTCTGCCGGTATAATGGCAGGATGCAGAAACTCCTCCACAACCTCAATCCCGAACAACTTGCCGCCGTCACCTTGCCGGCCCAGAGCGCCCTGATCCTGGCGGGCGCCGGCTCGGGCAAAACGCGGGTGTTGACCACGCGCATAGCCTGGCTGATCAAGACGGGCCAGGTGTCGCCGGCCGGCATCATGGCCGTCACCTTCACCAACAAGGCGGCCAAGGAAATGCTCACGCGCCTGTCGGCCATGTTGCCGGTGTCGACGCGCGGCATGTGGATCGGCACCTTCCACGGCTTGTGCAACCGCTTTCTGCGCACCCATTACCGCGACGCCGCCTTGCCGCAGGCGTTCCAGATTCTCGACTCGCAAGACCAGTTGTCGATGATCAAGCGCTTACTCAAAGCCAACAACGTCGACGATGAAAAATACCCGGCCAAGGCGCTGATGTATTTTATTAATGGCGCCAAGGACCAGGGGCTGCGCGCCAACAAGGTCGAAGCCTTCGACCCCATCGAGCGCAAGATGGTGGAGCTGTACGAACTGTACGACCAGCAATGCCAGCGCGAAGGCGTGGTCGACTTTGCCGAATTGCTGCTGCGCGCCTTCGAACTGCTGCAACGCAATCAGCCCCTGCGCGAGCATTACCAGCAGCGCTTCCGGCACATCCTGGTCGACGAGTTCCAGGACACCAATGATCTGCAATACGGCTTGCTGAAAATGCTGGCCGGTCACGGCACCAGCATCGGCGGCGCCCTGTTCGCCGTCGGCGACGACGACCAGAGCATCTACGCCTTCCGCGGCGCCAACGTGGGCAATATGAGCGCCTTCGAGCGCGAGTTCCGGGTCGAAAATCTGATCAAGCTCGAGCAGAATTATCGCTCGCATGGCCACATTCTCGACAGCGCCAACGTGCTCATCGCCAACAATACCAAGCGCCTGGGCAAGAACCTGCGCACCGATGCGGGGCACGGCGAGCAGGTACGCATCTACGAAGCCTCGTCCGACCTGGAAGAAGCGCAGTGGATCGTCGAAGAGAGCAAGAGCCTGGTGGCCGACGGCGCCTTGCGCCGCGACATCGCCATCCTGTACCGCTCGAATGCGCAGTCGCGCGTGATCGAACACGCCCTGTTCGCCGCCGGCCTGCCGTACACCGTGTATGGCGGTCAGCGCTACTTCCAGCGCGCCGAGGTCAAGAGCGCGATCGCCTACCTGCAGCTGATGGACAATCCCAATAACGATCAGGCATTTTTACGCGTGGTCAATTTCCCCACGCGGGGCATCGGCATGCGCTCGATCGAAACCTTGCAGGCGGCGGCCGAGCAGTACGGCATTTCCCTGTACGCGGCCGTGCCTTACGTGAGCGGCAAGTCCGGCTCCTCGCTGGGCGGGTTCGTCAAGCTGATCGAGGGCGCCCGGTTTGAAACGCAGCAACTGGCGTTGCCGGAAATGGTGCGCGTGGTGCTCGAGGCGAGCGGCTTGCTGATCCACTACGGCAAGGAAAAAGAAGGCGCCGACCGCATCGAAAACCTCGAGCAAATGGTCAACGCGGCCACCCAGTTCGTCCAGGAAGAGGGCTTCGGGCAGGGCGCACCGGCCCACCTGGGGCCGCCGGCCCAGCCGCAGGCCGGTCCCGGCGTCGTGTTCGGGGACGGCATCGACATTCTCGACGCCGACGCGCCCCTGGCGACCATCATGTCGCCCCTGTCGGCCTTCCTCTCGCACGCCTCGCTCGAAGCGGGCGACGCCCAGGCGCAGGCGGGCCAGGACGCCCTGCAGCTGATGACGGTGCACTCGGCCAAGGGGCTCGAATTCGACGCCGTGTTCATCACCGGCCTGGAAGAGGGCCTGTTCCCGCATGAGTCCAGCTCGCGCGAGCTCGACGGCGTCGACGAAGAGCGCCGCCTGATGTACGTGGCGATCACGCGCGCCAGAAAGCGCCTGTACATGAGCTTTGCGCAAACGCGCATGCTGCATGGCCAGACCCGGTATAACGCCAAGTCGCGCTTTTTCGACGAGTTGCCGGAAGAATCGCTCAAATGGCTGTCGCCCCGCGTGCAGTCGCACTGGTCCGGTAACCGCAAATCGGCCTGGGATGAACCGACCTTGAGCCTGTCCGGCTCCGACAACAAGATCGCCCAGGCGATTACCCAGAAGCAAACGGGCTCCGGCTGGCGCATCGGCGAGTCCGTTGCCCACGCCAAGTTCGGCGAAGGGGTGATCGTCAATATCGAGGGCAGCGGCAGCTCGGCGCGGGCGCAGATCAATTTTGGCCGCACGGGCATGAAGATGCTCGACCTGTCGGTTGCCAAGCTGGACCGGGTGGCCCGCTGAGCTGGCGCGCCAGCACACGCAAAGAAGCCGGGCGCATGCGCCCGGCTTTTTTTTGGGGATTGTTGGAGGGCTAGGGCTTGGCCAGGCTGACCGCTTTGCCGGGCAGCCCGAATATTTGCCGGTAGCTGGCAAACATGGCGCATTGCAGCAGCAGGATGAACAGGAAACCCACCCAGGCCATGACGACAAAACCGACCGCGGAGTTGCCCAGCACGGCGCGGGGGACGATGCTGATCAGCACGAACAAGCCCAGCCAGGCCATCAGCATCACCACGAACACGCGGGCCGAGCGCCACACGGCGAAAAAGCTGTAGAACAGCGCTTTCACGGGGGCCATGTTTTGCCAGGTGGCCAGCGGGGCGGCGAAGGACAGGGCGACGATGGCGAAAATCTGCACCACGCTGCACAGCATCAGCACGAACGCGTCGCCGCCGGTGATATTGCCCGGGGTAAGGGGGGCGCCGCGCAACACCGTGTCGCCCAGCACCAGCAAGCCGGGCAGGGTGGTCACGATCACCACCGCCAGGTAGGCCACGCCGATTTTGATCAGCTTGAACACCAGCGGCTTTTGAAAGCCCGTCAGCAGCACGGGCAGGGTGACGCGCTGCTTGTTTTCGATCAGCAGGCACGCTTGCATCAGCGCCATGCTGAACGAGGGAATGAGCAGCACGGCAACGAACTGGCCCAGCAGGGGAATGGCGTGCAGCAGCAGCACCAGTAACACATTGGCAAACAGCACCGTGGTCAGGGCGGCAGGTTGCTGGCGGAACAGGGTCATGCCTTGCTTGAGCCATAACCAGCCGGTCTTTGCGGTGATATTGGCGGGGGTGGTGCTCATTGACTTAACTCCGGTGCCGTGACGGCGATACGTTCGCGCAGGATGCGCTCGAAATGGGTGGGATCGTGCGGGGTCAGCAGTTCTGCCGCGCGCGGTTGGTGCCAGTCGACCAGCCGCGACAGCCAGAAGCGCAGGGCGGCGGCGCGCAGCATGGGCTGCCACAGGCGCCGTTCCGGGGCCGTGAACGGGCGCACGGCGTGATAGGCGTCGAGCATGGCGCGCACGCGGTCCGTGTCGAGCACGCCACTGGGCAGGTCCACGCACCAGTCGTTGACGGTGACGGCCAGGTCGAACAGCCAGCTGTCGCAGCCGGCAAAATAAAAGTCGAAAAAGCCCGTCAGGCGCGTGCCGTCGAACATCACGTTGTTGCGGAACAGGTCGGCGTGGATGGGGCCGTTCGGCAGGGCCGCGTAGTCGGCGCTGGCGGCGGTGGCCGTCTGCAGGCCCATCTCGCTGCGCAGCAGGCCGGCGCTGTCCTGGTCCATCAGCGGCAGCACCTGTGGCGTGGCCCAGGTCCACCAGGCCAGGCCCCGCAAGTTCGGCTGCTGCAGGGGAAAGTCGCGCGCTGCCAGGTGCATCTTCGCCAGCATGGCGCCGACGGCGGCGCAGTGCACGGGCGCCGGGTCCATCTGCGAACGGCCTTCGAGCTTGCTGACGATGGCCGTCGGCTTGCCGTGCAGGTTCGCCACCAGGGCGCCGGCGCGGGTGGCGACGGGCGCCGGCACCAGCACGCCGCGCTGTGCCAGGTGGCCCATCAGTTCGAGATAGAACGGCAATTGCGCGAAGCTGAGGTTCTCGAAGATGGTCAGGACAAATTCGCCGCTGTCCGTGCTGAGGAAGAAATTGCTGTTTTCAATGCCCGAAGCGATACCCTGCAGGGCGGTCGCTTTACCTAGGGGGAATTGCTCGATCCAGGGGGTGAGGTCGTCCAGGCTGACCGCGGTAAAAACTGCCATGTGCGAGCGATGAAGGGTTAGTAAATAAAAGGCGGGAAAGCCGGTGGGCAGGGTGTGCCAGGCCGGGCGGACGGTCGGCGACCGCCGCCCTGGCAGGGGCTTGGACTTACTTGACCGTCTGCGGTGGCGGTGCGTTGACGGTGGTGTCGGCACCGGCCGCTTCAGGATCGGATTTCTTTTTCTTGTTCATGTCGAATTCGAGCACCTTCCACTGGGGCGGCTGCACCGTGCTGCCCCCTTGCGCGTTCATCTCGGCGACCGAGCCGGGACGTACACCCTTCATGGTGTAATGGCTGCCGCCGGCGCTGACCTGGACTTCCTTGACGCGGCCGCCTTCCTTGGTTTGCGAGATTTTATTCTTGCTGCGGGTTTGCGGCGTGATGGTGACGGGCGTGTCGCTGCCCGGTTCGATGCGCTCGAGCTGCTGCTGCGGCGGTGCCGCGCTGGGGGTTTGCTGGGCCAGGGCGACCCCGGCCGTCACCAGCATACTGAGCAGAAAAGCGGTCTTGGTAGCAATCTTACGTGGGGTACGCGCCATGGTCGTTCGCCTTGAAATTCGATAAGCATCATTGTAACAAATCGACACCTGCGCTTCGTGCGCGCGTCGAATTGGTCCCTGTATGGATAGCATACAGGCTTGTAGGGGCCGGCGTTTTCTTCGAGCGGATGTGGCGGGCGATTCTGCGATAATGGCTGCCACTTTGCCGCCGCGGCGGCCATCCCGCTTCACTCTCATTTCAGTTCCATCATGCAAAATACCCTGCTGTTAGTCGACGGTTCCAGCTATCTCTACCGTGCGTTCCACGCCTTGCCCGACCTGCGCAGCGCCGAAGGCCATCCCACCGGCGCCATGCACGGCATGGTCAATATGCTGCGCCGTCTGCGCGCCGATTACCCGGCGGCGTTCATCGCCTGCGTGTTCGATGCCAAGGGCAAGACCTTTCGCGACGATATGTACCCGGAATACAAGGCCACGCGCGCGTCGATGCCGGACGACCTGCGCCTGCAGATCGAGCCCATCCACGAAGCCGTCAAGCACATGGGCTGGCCCATCCTGATGGTCGACGGCGTCGAGGCGGACGACGTGATCGGCACGCTGTCGGTGGCCGCCAGCAAGCTGGGCATGCACACCGTGGTGTCGACGGGCGACAAGGACCTGGCGCAACTGGTCAACGACAAGGTCATGCTGATCAACACGATGAGCAATGAAAAGCTCGACGAGGCGGGCGTGCTGGAAAAATTCGGCGTGCCGCCCAATCGCATCATCGATTACCTGACCCTGATCGGCGACACGGTCGACAATATTCCCGGCGTGAGCAAGTGCGGCCCGAAAACCGCCCTCAAGTGGCTGGCGGCGTATGACAGCCTCGACGGCGTGATGGAACACGCCGGCGCCATCGGCGGCGCCGTCGGCGAAAACCTGCGCCAGGCGCTCGCGTGGTTGCCGAAAGGGCGCGAGCTGATCACCGTCAAGATCGACTGCGACTTGAGCGCGCACATGCACTCGATCACGCAGTCGCTGGTGGCGCAGCCGGAAGACAAGGAAGCGCTGGCGGGCTTTTTCCAGCGCTTCGGCTTCAAAACCCTGCTGCGCGAAATCGTCGCCAATCCCGATGCGGGCCGCGCGCCGGCGCCGGCCCTGAACTCCCCCGAGGGCGACCAGTTTGCCGCGCCCGCCTTGCTGCCCCTGATCCGTGGCGACTACGACAGCGTCACCACGCTCGAGCAGCTTGAACACTGGCTGGCCCTGATCAACCAGGCGGCGCTGACCTCGATCGACACGGAAACGACCTCGCTCGAGCCGATGACGGCGCAGCTGGTGGGCATTTCCCTGTCCGTCGAGCCCGGTCACGGCTGCTACATCCCGCTGGCGCATCGCTACGCGGGCGTGCCGGAACAATTGCCGCGCGAGTTAGTGCTGGAAAAAATGCGCGCCTGGCTGGAAAACCCCGCCAAGCCGAAGCTGGGCCAGAACCTCAAGTACGACAGCCACATCTTCGCCAACCAGGGCATTACCCTGCGCGGCATCGTCGAGGACACCCTGCTCGAATCGTATGTGTTCGAGTCGCACAAGCCGCACGACATGGACAACCTGGCCCTGCGCCACCTGGGCTACACCACCATTGCGTTTAGCGAAGTGTGCGGCAAGGGCGTCGGCCAGATCTGCTTCGACCAGGTCGAACTGTCGCGCGCCACCGAGTATGCGGGCGAAGACGCCGACATCACCCTGCGCCTGCACCAGGCCATGAAGGGCCACGTCGAGAGCGATCCCAAGCTCGACTATATCTACCGCAAGATCGAGCTGCCCACCTCCGTGGTGCTGCACAAGATCGAGCGCAACGGGGTGCTGGTCGACGCCGACCTGCTCAACGTGCAATCGGCCGAGTTGGGCAAGCGCATCATGGAACTCGAGCAGCAAGCCTACGAGCTGGCCGGCGGCCCCTTCAACCTGGGTTCGCCCAAGCAGATCGGCGAGATTTTCTTCGTCAAGCTGGGCCTGCCGGTGATCAAGAAAACCCCCACCGGGGCGCCGTCGACGGACGAGGAAGTGCTGCAAAAGCTGGCCGAGGATTTCCCGCTGCCGAAAATTTTGCTTGAATACCGGGGCATGTCGAAACTGAAGTCGACCTACACCGATAAATTGCCGCGCATGGTCAACCGCGACACGGGCCGCGTGCACACCAATTACGCGCAGGCGGTGGCGGTGACGGGGCGCTTGTCGTCGAACGATCCGAACCTGCAAAACATTCCGATCCGCACCAAGGAAGGCCGCCGCATCCGCGAAGCCTTCATTGCCGGGCCCGGCAATGTGATCGTCTCGGCCGATTACTCGCAGATCGAACTGCGCATCATGGCCCATATCTCGGGCGACGAGGCAATGCTGCGCGCGTTCGCGCAAGGCGAAGACATTCACCGCGCCACCGCGGCGGAAATTTTCGGCGTGCTGGCGGCCGAGGTCGACAACGAGCAGCGCCGCTACGCCAAGGTCATCAATTTCGGCCTGATCTACGGCATGAGCGCCTTCGGCCTGGCCGGCAACCTGTCGATCGAACGCTCTGCCGCGCAGAACTACATCGACCGCTACTTCGCCCGCTTTTCCGGGGTGCGCCAGTACATGGAAGACACCCGCGTCCAGGCCAAGGCGCGCGGTTACGTCGAAACCGTGTTCGGCCGCCGCCTGTGGCTGCCGGAAATCAATTCGCCGAACGGCCCGCGCCGCCAGGGCGCCGAACGGGCCGCCATCAACGCGCCCATGCAGGGCACCGCGGCCGACCTGATCAAGCTGGCCATGATCGCCGTGCAGGACTGGCTCGAACACGATGGGCTGGCCACCCGCATGATCATGCAGGTGCACGATGAGCTGGTGCTGGAAGTGCCGGAGGGCGAACTGGCGCTGGTGAAAGTGAAATTGCCGGCGCTGATGGCGGGCGTGGCGAGCTTGCGGGTGCCGCTACTGGCCGAGGTGGGCGTGGGCAAGAACTGGGACGAGGCCCACTGACGGGGCGGCACGCTGGCAGGGCCGGCGCCATCGGCGCTGGACGTCGGACGAGTTCGTCTAAAAGTGCGACATCAGCGCGCAAACCGCCCCACGACGGGGATTTGACCCGGCCTGTGCAGTACAATGCGCGGTCGCCTGCGTGGCGGCGACCGTATCCACGAGGCTAAAAATCGATCCCGTTCTCATCTCCATCTTGCTGGCGACCACGCTTGCCGGCGTCGTCAGCATTACCGCCGCGGCGGTGTTTTCATTCACCTTCCTGTCGAAGATGGTCGAGCGCATGGTCAGCCTGTCGGTTGGCATCATGTTGTCGACGTCCCTGCTGCACGCCTTGCCGGAAGCGTTCGAATCGAAGGCCGATCCGCGCAGCCTGTTCGCCACCCTGCTGGGCGGGCTGCTGTGCTTTTTTTTGCTGGAAAAGCTGGCCATCCTGCGCCACTCGCACCACCACGAGGGAGACGGCCACCACCACGCCCACGGCCATGACGCCATCGAAGCGGGCCGCGCCGGCTGGATGATCCTGATCGGCGACGGCATGCACAATTTTACCGATGGCATCCTGATTGCCGCCGCCTTCCTGGCCGACCCGACACTGGGGCTGGTGACGGGCGTGGCCATCATCGCCCACGAAATTCCGCAGGAAATCGGCGATTTCATCGTGCTGCTCAACGCGGGATTTTCGCGCACGCGCGCCTATGTGTTCAATCTGCTGTGCAGCCTGCTGGCGGTGGCCGGCGGCCTGCTTGGCTACTTCACGCTCGACCGCGCCAGCGGCCTGATTCCCTACGTGCTGGTGTTTGCCGCTTCAGGCTTTATTTATATCGCCGTGAGCGACCTGATGCCGCAAATGCAGCGACGGGCGACGGTGAAGGAATCGGTACCGCAGGTGCTGCTGATCGGCCTGGGCGTGCTCATCGTGCTGTTCCTCACCGGCCGCCACTGATCAACCGCGGGCGACGGGGCGGGCCGGATCGGCGCTCCACTCGCTCCACGAACCGGGGTACAGGGCCGCGCCCGGCATGCCCGCCACCGCCAGCGCCAGCAGGTTGTGGCAGGCCGTCACCCCCGAGCCGCACTGCATGACGGCACGCGCCGGATCGCCCACCAGCGCCAGTTCCGCGCGCAGGGTCGCCGGGTCCTTGAAGCGTCCGTCGGCGGCCAGGTTGTCCTTGAAAAAACGGTTGATGGCGCCGGGGATATGCCCACCGACCGGGTCGATGGTCTCGTTTTCGCCGCGAAAACGGTCGGGTGCGCGGGCGTCGACCACGGTCAGCGCCAGCGTGTCCAGGTTGGCCAGCAGCGTGGCGGCGTCGACCGTGCCAACCAGGGCAGGGCGGGCCGTGATGGTGCCCGGCGCCTTCGCGGGCGGCGGCGCTGTCGTCAGTGCTGCCGTCCACGCGGGCAAGCCGCCATCGAGCACCGCCACCGCTTCGTGTCCGAGCGAGCGCAGCAGCCACCACAGGCGCGCCGCATACATGCCTGCGTGGGCATCGTAGGCGACGACCTGGGTGGCGTCACTGACGCCCCAGCGGCGCAGCAGCGCCAGCAAATCGGCTGGCGCTGGCAGCGGATGGCGGCCCTGGAAGACGCCGGCCGCATCGCGCTTCGGTCCCGACAGTTCGTGTTCCATGTCGGCAAACACGGCGCCGGCGATGTGGCCGGCCTCGTAGGCGGCGCGCCCGGCCGCCAGGTCCAGCAGGTCGTGGCGGCAATCGACGATGACGAGTTGGTCAGGGCTGTGGCTGGCCAATTCGCTGGCGCTGATCAAGGTGGTGAACATGGGCGTCTCCTCAGGTTTCGCTGGCGATGGGATCGGTTTTTTCGACCGCGGTGCCGCGCTCGGTGCTGCGGGTATTGTAATAGGTGACGGCCAGGCCGGAGCCGAGAATGACGGCCATGCCCAGCCAGACGTGCCAGCCGAAGCGGTCGCCCCACAGCAGCATGCTCCACAGGCTGGAAAAAATGATGCCCGTGTATTGCAGGTTGGCCACGACGAGCGTGTTGCCGACGGCATAGGCGCGCGTCATCGCCAGTTGCGCCAGGGTGGCCGACAGGCCCATCACCAGCAACAAGCCGCCACTGCGCCAGTCGAGCGCGTGAAAGGTGACGACGGCGGGATCGAAGGCGGTGGTGGCGCTGCCGGCCAGGCCGGCCGCCAGGTTGATGCATGCGAAGAAGAACACGACGCGGTATTCCGGCTCACCGAGCAGCGACAGTTTGCGCACCTGCAAGTATGCGGCCGCCGAGAACACGCCCGAGGCCAGCGTGGTGATCGCCCCCAGCCACTGGCGCGCTTCGAAGGCGGGCTGCAGCACCAGGGTGACGCCGACGAAGCTGCACAGGATCGCCGCCACCAGCGGCCAGGCGACGTGGTCTTTCGAGTGCCACCAGCCGGCGCAGAACAGGAAGGCCGCCATCCAGATGGGCGACATGTAATTGAGGGTGACGGCGGTGGCCAGCGGTAGTTTCGTAATGCCGTAAAACCACATCCACAGCGACACCACGCCCACCGTGCCGCGCCACAGGTGATCCTTGATATGGGCGGTGCGCAAGGTGCCGCCTTGCTGGCGCACCATCACGGCCAGCAGGACGACGCCGATCAGGCCCCGGTACATGACGATTTCGGCCACCGTGAAATGGTCGGAGGCCAGCTTGACGCAGGCCCCCATCACGGAAAACAGGAAGGCCGCAGCCAGCATCCACAGCGAGGCCACCCTAGCCGGCCCCGTCGGTCAGGTCGATCTTGCTGCGGTACCACTCGTGAAAATGCTGCATGCCGTCTTCCATCGGTGACTGGTAGGGGCCGCTCTCGCTGACCCCGCGCGCCAGCAGCGCGCGCCGGCCGGCATCCATGCGCAGGCCGATTTCATCGTCCTCCACGCAGGTTTCCAGGTAAGCGGCCCGCTCGGCTTCGACAAACTCGCGCTCGAACAGCACGATTTCTTCGGGATAATAAAACTCGACGACATTGCGGGTTTTCTGGGGGCCGTCCGGCCACAGGGTCGAAACGATCAGCACGTGCGGGTACCACTCGACCATGATGTTCGGATACAGGGTGAACCAGATGGCGCCCTTGTCGGGCGGCACGCCGCCGCGAAATTTCAGCACCTGCTCCTGCCACTTCTGGTAAATCTTCGAGCCCGACTGTTGCAAGCCGCGGTTCACGCCCACCGTCTGCACCGAGTAATCGCGGCCGAATTCCCAGCGCAGGTCCTCGCAACTGACGAAGCCGCCCAGGCCCGCGTGGAAGGGCTCGACGTGGTAATCCTCGAGGTAGACTTCAATAAACGTCTTCCAGTTGTAATTGCACGTTTGCACTTCGACATGGTCGAGCAGGTAGCCGGAAAAGTCGAAATCGGCCGTCACGGACAAGTTACCCAGTTGCTCCATGACGTGGTAGCCGTTCTGCTCGAACAGCAAGCCATTCCAGTTCTGCAGGGGCGTCTTCGACAGGTGCAAGCACGGCGTTTCGGCGAAATGGGGTGCGCCGATCAGTTCGCCCTTGAGGTCGTACGTCCAGCGGTGCAGGGGGCAGACGATGTTGGCGGCGTTGCCGCGGCCATTGAACATCAGCGCCTGGCGGTGACGGCAGACGTTCGACAGCACCTCGATGCCATCCTTGTTGCGCACCAGCATGCGACCCTCGTGCTCGGCGGGGAGAGTGGCGAAATCGCCCACATTGGGCACCATTAATTCGTGGCCAATGTAGCGCGGCCCGGCCTTGAACAGGGTCTGCAACTCGCGCTGCAACAGCGCTTCATCAAAATACACATCTACCGGAAGCTGCGCGCTTGGTCGCGCCAGCTTGGCGTGGGTAGCCAGATCGGACATCCCAACCCCCAATCAAAGTTGCATCGAATAAAGTCTCGAGCACAGCAAAAGAAGAAATCCAGGCGCCCTCTGCCGGGCTGCGCAGGACGGGTTTTCGGACAGAACCGGCGATTATACCTGCTAACGGACACAACAGTCTCCCCCGCATGCGGCAACACGGGTGGGTGGGGCGGCCAAAGCTTGATTGATCAACAATTTTTTGCAGTCGCACCACGGGACGGCGCGGCGCTTGCGATAAAATGCCTGTTTGGCCGCCATGGCAAGCTTGCCAACCGTGGTCACGAATACCCGGGATTGTTCTAGAATAAGGAATTGGACCGGCCGCCGCCGCCGAAGTTGCGCACACAATGTGCTCTTGCTTGCGCAAGACGCCGTGCGTGGCGCCGTTGGCGCGGCCGGTCCCCATCAAAAAGCACCTATGGCAAAGAAAATAATAGCCGATGACGCGCTCGCCCCCGGCGCCCCCGTCTCGTTCGAAGCAGCAATGGCGGAACTGGCGCAGCTGGTGAGCCAGATGGAATCGGGCACGCTGGCGCTGGAGGCGTCGGTGGCCGCGTATGCGCGCGGCGCCGAACTGGTCAAGTATTGCGCCGCCCAGCTGGAAAAAGTCGAGGCCCAGGTCAAGGTGATCGAGGGCGACATGCTCAAGCCGTTCGCGGCCGAGGCGCTGGCCGGCGCCGGCGTCGAAGGCGACGCCCCATGACCCTGATCGCCAGCTTCGATGGCTGGATGCAGACGGTGCAAACGCACGTCGAAGAGGCGCTCGGGCGTTACCTGCCCGCGGCCGCCAGCGAGCCGGCCCGCCTGCACGAAGCGATGCGCTACACGGTGCTGGGCGGCGGCAAGCGGGTGCGCCCGCTGCTGGTGTTCGCCGCCGGCGTCGTCAGCGGCGCCGAACTGGACGTGCTGGCGCGTGCGGCGGCCGCCGTCGAAATGATCCACGCCTACTCGCTGGTGCACGACGACATGCCGTGCATGGACGACGACGCCCTGCGCCGCGGCCAGCCGACCGTGCACATCGCCTACGACGAGGCGACCGCCCTGCTGGTGGGCGACGCCTTGCAGGCGCAGGCCTTCGAGGTGCTGGCCAACGACCCGCTGGTGCCGCCGGCGCGGCTGCTGGCGATGCTGCGCGTGCTGGCCGGCGCGGCCGGTTCGGCCGGCATGTGCGGCGGCCAGGCGATCGACCTGGCCAGCGTGGGCGTGAGCCTGACGCTGGCCCAGCTCGAGCGCATGCACCAGCTGAAAACGGGCGCGCTGCTCAAGGCCTCGGTGATGCTGGGTGCCTTGGCCGGCCGCCCCGTCACGGACGCCGAAAGCGCCGCCCTGGCCACCTATTCGAACGCCATCGGCCTGGCCTTCCAGGTGGTCGACGACGTGCTCGATGCAACGGCCGATTCGGCCACGCTGGGCAAAACCGCCGGCAAGGATGCCGCCGCCAACAAGCCGACCTACGTGTCGATCCTGGGGCTGGACGAATCGCGCGCATTGGCGCAAACATTGAGGCGGGACGCGCATGAGGCGCTCCTGCCATTTGGCGAACAGGGACGGCGTCTGCGCGAGCTGGCCGACCTGATCGTGCAGCGGAAAGCATAAATGAACTTGCTAGAGACTATCAATCAACCAGCCGAGCTGCGCAAGCTCGCGCGCACCCAACTGACCCCGCTGGCGGCCGAACTGCGCCAGTACCTGCTCGAATCGGTGGCCAGGACGGGCGGCCACCTGTCGTCGAACCTGGGCACGGTGGAGCTGTCGATCGCGCTGCACTACGTGTTCAATACGCCGTACGACCGCATCGTCTGGGACGTCGGCCACCAGACCTATTCGCACAAAATCCTCACCGGCCGGCGCGAGCGCATGCACACGCTGCGCCAGTTCGCCGGCCTGTCGGGCTTTCCGAAGCGAGACGAAAGCGAGTACGACACCTTCGGCACGGCCCACTCGTCGACCTCGATCTCGGCCGCGCTGGGCATGGCGCAGGCGGCCAAGATCAAGGGCGAGCACCGGCACGCCATCGCCGTCATCGGCGACGGCTCGATGACCGCCGGCATGGCCTTCGAGGCGCTCAACAACGCCGGCGTGCAGGAAGACCTCAATTTCCTCGTCATCCTCAACGACAACGACATGTCGATTTCGCCGCCCGTGGGCGCGCTCAACCGCTACCTGGCGCGCCTGATGTCAGGGCAGTTCTACGCCGCCGCCAAGAACGTCGGCAAGTCGGTGCTGCCGCCGCCCGTGCTGGAACTGGCCAAGCGCTTCGAAGAACATGCCAAGGGCATGGTGGTGCCGGCCACGATGTTCGAGGAATTCGGCTTTAACTATATCGGCCCCATCGACGGCCACGACCTCGACTCGCTCATCCCCACGCTGGAGAACATCAAGAAGCTCAAGGGGCCGCAGTTCCTGCACGTGGTGACCAAGAAGGGGCAGGGCTACAAGCTGGCCGAGGCCGAGCCGATCCTGTACCACGGCACCGGCAAGTTCAATCCCACCGAGGGCATCAAGCCGACCGCGGCCGGCAAGACCACCTACACCGAGGTGTTCGGCAGCTGGCTGTGCGACATGGCCGCCAGCGATGCGCGCCTGGTCGGTATCACCCCGGCCATGCGCGAAGGCTCGGGCATGGTGCGCTTCGAGCAGCAGTACCCGGACCGTTATTTCGATGTCGGCATCGCCGAGCAGCACGCGGTGACGTTCGCCGGCGGCCTGGCCACCGAGGGCATGAAGCCGGTGGTGGCGATCTACTCCACCTTCCTGCAGCGCGCCTACGATCAGCTGATCCACGACGTCGCCCTGCAAAACCTGGACGTGGTGTTCGCGCTCGACCGCGCCGGCCTGGTCGGCGCCGACGGCGCCACCCACGCGGGCAACTACGATATCGCCTACCTGCGCTGCATTCCCAACATGGTGGTGATGGCCGCGTCGGACGAAAACGAGTGCCGCCGCATGCTCACGACGGCGTTTCATTACAAGGGCCCCGCCGCGGTACGCTATCCGCGCGGCGCCGGCATTGGCGCGGCCATCGAAACCGGTCTCACCTCGATCGAGATGGGCAAGGGCGAAATTCGCCGCCAGGGCAGCAAGGTGGCCATTCTCGCCTTCGGCTCGATGGTGGCGCCGGCCAGCAAGGCGGGCGAGGAGCTCGACGCGACGGTGGCCAATATGCGCTTCGTCAAGCCGCTCGACATCGACCTGGTGCGCCAGCTGGCGGCCGACCACGATTTCCTGGTGACGGTGGAAGAGGGCTGCATCATGGGTGGCGCCGGATCGGCCGTGGCCGAGGCGCTGGCCGCCGAAGGCATCGTCAAGCCCCTGCTGATGCTGGGCTTGCCCGACCTGTTCATCGACCATGGCGACCCGGCCACCCTGCTGGCCGGGGTCGGGCTCGATGCGCGCGGCATCGCCGCCTCGATCACCAAGCGCTTCGGCGTGGGCGAGCCGCGGCTGGTGGTCAACAACGCCTGAAAGGGGGGAGCGCCTTAGCGCTTCCGTTCGTGCTGCCACAGCACGTCGCTGCCGCCGGCGAAGCGATTGAGCACGCGCGCCAGCACGAACATCAGGTCCGACAGCCGGTTCACATACTGGCGCGGATGGTCGTTGATCGTTTCCGTGTGGCCCAGCGTGACGATGGCCCGCTCGGCGCGCCGGCACACGGTGCGGCATACGTGGGCAATCGACGCCGCCCGCGAGCCCGCCGGCAAAATGAACTCCTGCAGCACCGGCAGGGTGGCGTTGTATTTCGCCAGCAGCGCGTCAAGCCGTTCGACGTGCGCTTCGGTGATCATCTGGTAGCCGGGAATGCACAGTTCGCCGCCGAGGTCGAACAGGTCGTGCTGGATGCTCACGAGTTCTTCGCGCAAGTCGTCCGGCATCGGCTCGCACAGCAGCAAGCCCACAAAACTGTTGAGTTCATCGACATCGCCCAGCGAGGTGATGCGGGCGCTGTCCTTTTGCGTGCGGCTGCCGTCGCCCAGCCCGGTGGTGCCGTTGTCGCCGGTGCGCGTGGCGATTTTCGATAGCCTGTTTCCCATGATGCGTTCCTGTATTTTTTGGTGTTGAAGAAGGCCGAGGATACGGCAAAACCAACATCCAGTACAATCAGTGCATGTCCGAATCCATCGCCATCGATCCCCTCCGCCGCCAGCAGGTCGCCGACGCCCTGCGCGCCGCCTTGCCGGCCCGCGTCGTCCTGTCCGATCCCGAGGACACCCGCCCCTACGAGTGCGACGGCCTGGCCGCCTATCGCCAGTTGCCGATGGTGGTCTGCCTGCCCGATTCGGAAGACCAGATCCTCACCATCCTGGCCATCTGCCGCGACCTGAAGGTGCCGATCGTGCCGCGCGGCGCTGGCACCGGCCTGTCGGGCGGTGCGCTGCCGCTGGCCGACGGCGTGGTGCTGTCGACGGCGCGCCTGAACCGCATCGTGCGCATGGAACCCCATTCGCGCAGCGCCGTCGTCCAGCCCGGCGTGCGCAACCTGGCCATCTCCGAGGCGGCCGCCATCCACGGCCTGTACTACGCGCCCGACCCGTCCTCGCAGATCGCCTGCACCATCGGCGGCAACGTGGCCGAAAATTCGGGCGGCGTGCACTGCCTCAAATACGGCCTGACCGTGCACAACGTGCTGCGCGTGCGCGTGGCCACCATCGACGGCGACATCATCGAACTCGGTAGCGAGGCGCTCGACGCTCCCGGCCTCGACCTGCTGGCCGTGTTCATCGGCTCCGAAGGCATGCTCGGCATCGTCACCGAGGTCACCGTCAAGCTCGTGCCCAAGCCGGCCGCCGCGCGCGTGATCATGGCTTCGTTCGGCGACGTCGTCACCGGCGGTAACGCGGTGGCCAGCGTGATCGCCGCCGGCATCATCCCGGCCGGCCTGGAAATGATGGACCGCACCTCGGCGCGCATGGTCGAGCCCTTCGTCAAGGCCGGCTACGACATCGACGCCGCCGCCATCCTGCTGTGCGAGGCGGACGGCACCCACGAAGAAGTCGAAGAAGAAATCGCCCGCATGACTGCGGTGCTGGAAACGGCCGGCGCGAGCGCCATCTCGGTGTCGCAAACGGACGCCGAGCGCATGAAGTTCTGGTCCGGCCGCAAGAACGCCTTCCCGGCGGCGGGCCGCATTTCGCCCGACTACTACTGCATGGACGGCACCATCCCGCGCAAGCGCCTGGCCGAGGTGCTCACTGGCATCGAGCTGAGGGAAGCCGAATACGGCCTGCGCTGCGCCAATGTGTTCCACGCCGGCGACGGCAACCTGCACCCCCTGATCCTGTTCGACGCCAACCAGCCCGGCGAATTCGACCGCGCCGAAGCGTTCGGCGCCGCCATCCTGGCCCTGTGCGTGGCCGTCGGCGGCACCATCACGGGCGAGCACGGCGTCGGCAAGGAAAAGATCAACTCCATGTGCGTGCAATTTACCCGCGCCGAACTGGACGCCTTCTTCGCCGTCAAGCGCGCCTTCGATGTGCCCTTCCTGCTCAATCCCGACAAGGCCATCCCCACCCTGAACCGCTGCGCCGAATTCGGCAAGATGCGCGTTACCGCCGGCTTGCTGCCGTTTGCGGACCTGCCCCGTTTTTAACGTACCGAAGGAAATCGTCCCCGTGCAGCAGATCGACTCATTGCGTCAACAGATCCTGGCCGCGGCCGCCGACCAGCGCCCCTTGCGCATCCGCGGCGGCGGCACCAAGGACTGGTACGGCGGCGCGCTGGCCGGCGACATCCTCGACATGCGCGCGCTGTCGGGCATCATCGATTACGAGCCGACCGAACTGGTGATCACCGCCCGCAGCGGCACCCCGCTGGCCGAGATCGAGGCGGCGCTGCGCGAGCGCAACCAGATGCTGGCCTTCGAGCCGCCCCATTTCGGTCCCGCCGCCACGCTGGGCGGGGTGGTGGCGGCCGGCCTGTCCGGCCCGCGCCGCGCCAGCAGCGGCGCCGTGCGCGACTTCGTGCTGGGCGCGGTGCTGATGGACGGAGGCGGCGAGGTGCTCAATTTCGGCGGGCAGGTGATGAAAAACGTCGCCGGCTACGATGTCTCACGCCTGCTGGCGGGCTCGATGGGCATGCTCGGCGTGATGCTCCAGCATTCATTGAAAGTGCTGCCGCGCCCCGTGTGCGAGGCCAGCGTGCGCTTTGCCAGCAGCGAGATCGACGCCATCGCCCGCCTCAACGCCTGGGGCGGCCAGCCGCTGCCGCTGTCGGCCAGTTGCTGGCATGACGGCGTGCTGACGGTGCGCCTGTCGGGCGCCGGCGCGGCGGTCGACGCCGCCCTGCGCGCGTTTGGCGGCGAGCAGCTCGATGCCGACGCCGCCGACGCCTTCTGGGCCGACGTGCGCGAACAGCGCCATGCCTTTTTTGCCGATGCCGACGCCGGCGGGGGCGCGCTGTGGCGCCTGTCGGTGCCCTCCGTCACCGGGGCGCTGGTGATGGGTGGCGCGCAGCTCATCGAATGGGGCGGCGCGCTGCGCTGGCTGAAAGTGGCGGCCGGCGACGACGCCGCGCGCGCGGCCAGCATCCGTGCCAGCGTGCGCGCCGCCGGCGGCCACGCCACCTTGTTCCGCAAGGGGCCGGGCAGCAGCGGCGTGCCCGTGTTCGAGCCGCTCGCCCCCGCCATCGCCCGTATCCACGCGCGCCTCAAGCAGGCGTTCGACCCTGCCAACATTTTCAATCCCGGACGGATGTTCTGATCCATGCAAACCAATCTCGCCGATTTCATGAAGGGCACGGCCGATGGCATCGAAGCCGAATCGATCCTGCGCGCCTGCGTCCACTGCGGTTTTTGCACGGCCACCTGTCCGACTTACCAGATTCTTGGCGATGAGCTCGACGGCCCGCGCGGGCGCATCTACCTGATCAAGCAGGTGCTCGAAGGGGCCACGCCAACCCGCAAGACCCAGCTGCACCTGGACCGCTGCCTGACCTGCCGCAACTGCGAAAGCACCTGTCCGTCGGGCGTCAAATATGGCCGCCTGATCGACATCGGCCGCCGCGTGGTGGACGAGCGGGTGCCCCGTCCGCCCATGGAACGGCTCACCCGCACGGCGCTCAAGGCGTCGTTGCCGCGCGCCTGGGTCTTCAAGCCGGCCTTCAAGGCGGGCCAGCTGGTGCGGCCCCTGCTCTCGCCGTCCCTGCAGGACAAGCTGCCCAAGACGGCGCCGGCGGGCCTGTGGCCCAGCCGCGTCCACGCGCGCAAGATGCTGGTGCTCGATGGCTGCGTGCAGCCGTCGATGGCGCCCAACATCAACGCCGCCACCGCGCGCGTGCTCGACGCCGTGGGCGTGCAACTGGTGGTCGCGCCCAAGGCGGGCTGCTGCGGCGCGCTGCGCTACCACCTGAACGACCAGGACGCGGCGCTCGACGACATGCGCCGCAACATCGACGCCTGGTGGCCGCTGCTCGACCAGGTCGAGGCGATCGTCATGACCGCCTCCGGCTGCGGCGTCACCGTCAAGGAATACGGTCACCTGCTGGCGCACGACGCCGCCTACGCGGCCAGGGCGGCGCGGGTGTCGCTGATGACGCGCGACCTGTCGGAAGTGATGCCGCAGTTCGAGGCCGAACTGGCGGGGCGGCTGGCCGGCAAGGCGGGCAAGCGGGTGGCCTGGCATCCGCCGTGCACCCTGCAGCACGGCCAGCAGATCCGCGGCAAGGTCGAAGCGCTGCTGCGCGCCGCCGGCGTCGACGTCGTGCTGTGCGCCGACAGCCACCTGTGCTGCGGCTCGGCCGGCACGTATTCGGTGCTGCAACCGGAATTGTCGAAAGCGCTGCGCGAGCGCAAGCTGGCCAGCCTGGCCGCCACCGGCGCCGACGAAATCGTCTCGGCCAATATCGGCTGCCTGACCCACCTGCAGGCGGGCACCAGCACCCCTGTCACCCACTGGATCGAACTGATCGACCGCATGCTGGCCTGAGGCGGCCGGCGCAAGGGGGTCAGCGGCGCGGTACCACCTGGGCCAGCAGCTGCGCCAGCTGGTCGATGTCGACCGGCTTGGTCAGGTGATGATCGATGCCCGCCTGGCGGCTGATGGCGCGGTCGGCCGGGCTGCCATAGCCGGTGACGGCGATGATGGTGGCGTCGACGCCGCCCGGCATGGCGCGCACGGCGCGCGCCAGCTCGTAGCCGCTCAGGTCGGGCAGGCCGATGTCGAGCAAGAATACATCGGGCCAGCTGCGCCCCGCATGGCAGAGGGCATCGACGCCATTGAACGCCAGCGCCACCTGGTGGCCGGCCTCGGCCAGCAGCATGCCCATCATCTCGGCGGCGTCGCGGTTGTCGTCGACGATCAGCAGCCGCAGCGGGGCCGGCGCGATGCTTGCCGGCGCCGGTGGCTCGCCCCTGTCGGCGATCGCGCACTCGCCCGACGACAGCGGCAGGCTGACCACGAATTCACTGCCCATGCCCTTGCCCGCGCTGCGCGCGCGCACCTGGCCGTCATGGCGTTCGACCAGGGTTTTTACCAGCGCCAGGCCCAGTCCCAGGCCGCCGGCGGTGCGGTCGGACGAGCGGTCGGCCTGGCTGAACAGAGTGAACGCGTTGGCCAGCGTGCTCGCATCCATGCCGATGCCGTTGTCGCTGACGCTGATGCAGGCGCGGCAGTCGGCGCACTCGAGGCGCAGATTGATGGTGCCGCCATCCTGGGTGTACTTGGCGGCGTTGTTGAGCAGGTTGACCAGCACCTGCACCAAGCGCTTGTCGTCGCCCTCGACGCAGACGGGGCCGGGCGCGATCTGCAGGTTCAGGTGGTGGCGGTGCTGCTCGATCATGGGGCGCGCCTGTTCGACGGCATCGACGATGATGTGCTTGAGTTCGATGCGTTGCATGTCCAGCGACACCAGGCCCTGGGTGACGCGGGCGGTGTCGAGCAGGTCGTCGAGCAGGCGGTTCATGTGGCGCGCCTGGCGGTCGATCACGGCGCCGGCCCGTTGCGTCATGCGCTCATTGGCCCCGCCCAGCGCCAGCAACTGGGCGGCGGCGCTGATCGGCGCGAGCGGGTTGCGCAGTTCGTGCGCCAGCATGGCCAGAAATTCGTCTTTTTTGTGAGCGGCATCGCGCAGCGTTTCCGTCAGCGCCATGCGCTCGGAAATGTCGTCGACGATGCCGAGCAGGCGCGGGTGGGAGTCGGGGCGCAGCGCGCTGCGGTAGCAACTGCCCTGCATGGTGATCCAGTGGACGCTGCCATCGTGCCAGCAGATGCGGCTGTCGAAGTGCAGGGTGGCGCAGTTGGCCAGGGCGAAGTCGAACACGCTGGCCACGCGGGCCCGGTCGTCCGGGTGAATCCGCGCCAGCAGCGCAGCCAGGTTCCACGAAGGCGCCCCCGGCGGGTGGCCGAAACAGGCGTCGAAACGCTCATTGTGCAGCCAGGCGCCCGTGACCAGGTCGATTTCCCATTCGCCCAGCCGGGTCGCGGCCAGCGTGAACTGCAATCGCGCGGCCGTTTCCAGATCATGGTCGATCGCCTCGCGCAGCGCCGACATGTCGCGCGATACCGCCAGCAGGCGCTCGACCGTGCCGTCCGCCGCCAGCATGGGGGTGAGCACCACGTCCCACCACCTGAGGGTACCCCTGGCGGTCGGGCAAAGGGCGTCGAAGCGCTCCACGCGCCCGGTCAGGGCGCCGGCAATGGCCGCCAGCACGGTGGGGCGGGCCGCTTCCGGCCACAGATTGGCCCAGCTGGTGCCGTAGAACTGGCCGACGTCGTCGATTTCGAGGGCGCTCTGGCCGTTGCGGTTCATCGCCAGCAGATTGCCGTCGGGCGCGATCAGCTTGATGCAGTCGGGGCTTTGCTCGAAGGCCCAGTCCAGGCTGACGGGCGCGGTGCAGGATCCAGGGTGCTGATCGGTTTGATCAGGGGGGGCAGCGTGAAGGGGGGCTTCCATGTACAGCGCTTTGCGATAACAACATGGAAAGATAATACCTGACGGCATCGGCCACGCGATTGAAATGGTCGCAAATTACCAATCGTACTTTACACGCGTTTACTGATAGTAAGTTTAATCCGGGCCCCGGCGCCTCAGGCGGCGGCCAGCGCGGCGATGTCTTTCAGCAATGCCGCTGGCGTGGTGGTGGGCGCGTAGCGTTTTACCACCGTGCCGTTGCGGTCGACCAGGAACTTGGTGAAATTCCACTTGATCGCTTGCGTGCCCAGCAAGCCCGGCGCATCGTGCTTGAGCTGTTTGAACAGGGGGTGGGCGTGGGCGCCGTTCACGTCGACCTTGGCGAACAGGGGAAAGCTGACGCCGAAGTTTTTTTCGCAAAAGGCGCCGATCTCCTGCTCAGAGCCTTTTTCCTGGGCGCCGAACTGGTTGCAGGGAAACCCGAGCACCTCCACGCCCTGGTCGCGGAACTGCTGGTAGAGCGCTTCGAGGCCCTTGTACTGGGGCGTGAAGCCGCAGGCGCTGGCGGTATTGACGATCAACAGCACCTTGCCCTTGTACTGGGCCAGGTCGACCGCTGCGCCGGCCAGCGAGGTGGCGCTGTGTTCATAGATCGTCATCAGGGGCTTTCCAGGGATGGCGGCGCCGGCCGCGGGATCGGGCTGAAACGCTGCTGCGCTGCAATGATAGCTGAATGACAGCTTAATGACAGCGCAAGGACCTTAGACGATGCCCAGGTGCTCGGTGCCGGCCGACAGGTCGCGGTTCTTCGCATCCTTGCCCTGCAATTTGATGGCCAGCCGCAGATCGTTGACGGAGTCGGCATTGCGCAGCGCGTCTTCGTAGCTGATTTTATCGGCCTCGTGCAGGTCGAACAGGGCCTGGTCGAAGGTCTGCATGCCCAGTTCGCGCGACTTCTTCATGATTTCCTTGATCTCGTGCACCTGGCCCTTGAAGATCAGGTCGGAAATCAATGGCGAGTTGAGCATGATTTCAATGGCCACCACGCGCCCTTTCGATGCCTTGCGGGGAATCAGGCGCTGCGACACCATGCCCTTCAGATTGAGCGACAGGTCCATCAATAGTTGCGCCCGGCGCTCTTCGGGGAAGAAGTTGATGATGCGGTCGATCGCCTGGTTCGAACTGTTGGCGTGCAGGGTGGCCAGGCACAAGTGGCCCGTTTCGGCGAAGGCGATGGCGTGTTCCATCGTTTCGCGGTCGCGGATTTCGCCGATCTGGATCACGTCGGGCGCCTGGCGCAGCGAGTTTTTCAGGGCTGCTGCGAAGCTGTCCGTGTCGACCCCCACTTCGCGCTGGGTGATGACGCAATTCTTGTGGGGGTGCACGAACTCGACGGGGTCTTCGATGGTGATGATGTGGCCGTAGCTGTGCTCGTTGCGGTAGCCCACCATCGCCGCCATCGTCGTCGACTTGCCCGAGCCGGTGGCGCCCACCATGATCACCAGGCCCCGCTTGGTCATGATGATGTCCGACAGGATGGCCGGCAACTCCAGGTCGGCCAGCTTGGGAATGGTGGTGGTGATGGTGCGCAGGACCATGCCCACGCAGCTCATCTGGACGAACGCCGACACCCGGAAGCGACCCAGTTCGCCGGGGCTGATGGCGAAATTGGCTTCTTTCGACAATTCAAAGCCGGCCGTCTGCTTGTCGTTCATGATGGAACGGGCCAGGTCGGCCGTGTGGGCGGCCGTCAGCGGCTGGCTCGACACGGGCGTCATCTTGCCGTCGATCTTGATGGCCGGCGGAAAGCCGGCGGTGATGAACAGGTCCGAGCCGCCCTTGCTGGTCATCAGCCGGAGCAGGTCGAACATGAATTTTGAGGCCTGGTCGCGTTCCATTGTCTTACCCGGGGAAATTGTCTGGCGTTTTCGCCGCGGAACGGGCGGCGCTGTTGGAAATGATGTTGCGGCGTACCAGGTCGGTCAGGTTCTGGTCCAGCGTCTGCATGCCGACATTCGATCCCGTCTGGATGGCCGAATACATCTGGGCGATCTTCGACTCGCGGATCAGGTTGCGGATGGCGGGCGTGCCGATCATGATTTCGTGCGCCGCCACGCGGCCCGTGCCATCCTTGGTCTTGAGCAGGGTCTGCGACACCACCGCCTGCAGCGACTCCGACAGCATGGCCCGCACCATTTCTTTTTCATCGGCGGGGAAGACGTCGACGATGCGGTCGATGGTCTTGGCCGCCGACGAAGTGTGCAAGGTGCCAAACACCAGGTGGCCCGTTTCGGCCGCCGACAGGGCCAGCCGGATCGTTTCCAGGTCGCGCAGTTCGCCCACCAGGATGCAGTCGGGGTCTTCGCGCAGGGCCGAGCGCAGGGCGTTGTTGAACGAGAGCGTGTGCGGCCCCACTTCGCGCTGGTTGATCAGGCATTTTTTCGAATCGTGGACGAACTCGATGGGGTCTTCGATGGTGAGGATGTGGCCGTACTCGTTTTCGTTGAGGTGGTTGACCATGGCCGCCAGCGTCGTCGACTTGCCCGAACCGGTGGGGCCCGTCACCAGCACCAGGCCGCGCGGGCGCATGGCCAGGTCGGCAAAAATGCGGGGCGCGTTGAGGTCTTCGAGCGACAGGATTTTCGATGGGATGGTGCGCAGCACGGCCGCCGCGCCCCGTTCCTGGTTGAAGGCGTTGACGCGAAAGCGCGCCAGGCCGGGAATGGCGAAGGAAAAATCGCATTCGAGCATTTCCTCGTACTGCTTGCGCTGGCCGTCGTTCATGATGTCATAGATCATGCCGTGCACATCCTTGTGCTCGAGCGGCGGCAAATTGATGCGCCGCACGTCGCCGTGCACGCGGATCATGGGCGGCAGGCCGGACGACAGGTGCAGGTCGGACGCCTTGTTCTTGACGGAGAATGCGAGTAATTCGGAGATGTCCATTTATAATCCTTGAGCCGTGAAAATGGGCGCGTTCGGCAAGTATGCGCGTAAGCATCACCTCGGTCCGCTTTTAATTGCCACCTGACAAGATTATGTCCACAATCGCCCACAAACTGCAAGCTGTCGATTCAACCATCCAGGCCGCCTGCGCGGCCGCCGGACGTCCCCGCGGGGCCGTGCAATTGCTGGCCGTTTCCAAGACCTTCGGCGCCGATGCCGTGCTCGAGGCGATCGATGCGGGCCAGCACGCGTTCGGCGAAAACTACCTGCAGGAAGCGCTCGACAAGATCGCCGCCGTGGCCGCGGCCCGTCCCGGCACGGCCGTCGAATGGCATTTTATCGGTCCCATCCAGAGCAACAAGACGCGCCCGCTGGCCACCGGGTTTGACTGGGTGCACACGGTCGAGCGCCTGAAAATCGCCCAGCGCCTGGCCGAACAGCGGCCGGCCGGCTTGTCGCCCTTGAATGTGTGTTTGCAGGTAAATATTAGCGGCGAGGCCAGCAAGAGCGGGGTGGCGCCGGCCGAGCTGGCCGCGCTGGCGCAGCAGGTGGCCGCCTTGCCGCAACTGGCATTACGGGGGCTGATGGCGATTCCCGAGCCGGACACCGACGTCGCCCGGCAACGCGCCGCGTTTGCGCAGGTGCGCGCCCTGTTCGACCAATTGAACCAGGACGGCTTTGGCCTCGACACCTTGTCGATGGGCATGTCGGCCGACCTGGGCGCCGCGATTGCCGAAGGCGCCACCATCGTGCGCGTCGGCAGCGCCATTTTTGGAGCACGCAACTATGCATGAAGAACGGGGACTGCGATTGACCTTCATTGGCGGCGGCAATATGGCCGCCGCCCTGATCGCCGGCCTGGCCGGGCCCATGACGGCGGGCAGCAATATCCACGTGGTCGACCCCAATCCGGCCCAGCTGGCGCGGCTGGCGGCCAGCTTTGGCGTGAGCACGGCGGCGGCCATCGACGAGCGCGTGGCGGCCAGCGATGTCATCGTGCTGGCGGTCAAGCCGCAGCAGATGCGCGAGGTGGCGGCGGCCCTGTTGCCCCACCTGGGCGGGCAGCCGTTGCTGCTGTCGATCGCCGCCGGCATCCGCAGCGCCGACCTGTCGCGCTGGCTCGGTGGCTATCGCACCATCGTGCGCAGCATGCCGAACACGCCGGCCCTGATCGGCCAGGGCATCACCGGCATGGTGGCGCCGGCCGGCCTGTCGGCCAGCCACCACGAGGCGGCCGGGCGCATCATGGGCTCGGTGGGCCAGACCGTCTGGCTGGACGACGAAAGCCTGATCGACCCGGTGACGGCGGTGTCGGGCAGCGGCCCGGCCTATGTGTTTTTCTTCATCGAGGCGATGCAGCAGGCGGCGCTGGAGCTGGGCTTGTCGCCCGAGCAGGGCAAGCAGCTGGCGCTGGCGACGTTTACGGGGGCGGCGCAACTGGCGGCGCAGTCGCCCAATGAGGTGGCGGTGTTGCGCGAACGGGTGACCTCGAAGGGCGGCACCACCTATGCGGCCTTGCAGAGCATGGAGCAGGCGGGCGTGAAAGAGGCGATCGTGCGCGCCATCAAGGCGGCGGCGGCGCGCGGGGTGGAACTGGGCGCCGAACTGGGCCGGGACTGAGGGGGACGGCACCGCGTGGTGCCGGTCCCGCTACCACATTACTCCTTGCGGGAGATCGCCACGCCCAGCAGCAGGCCGATGGTGGCGCCGATGGCGATCGAGCGCCATGGATTTTCGTGCACGAACTCGTCGGTGGCCTTGGCCGCCACCTTGGTTTTTTCCACCACCGCATCCTGGTAGTAGATCACGTTGTCCTTGGCGCTGGTGAGCGTGCGCTCGAATTTTTCCTTGGCGGCCCGCAGGTCCTCGCCCGTCAGCGAGCTGTTGCGCAGCCAGCCTTCAGCGTCCGAGATGACCGATTTCAAATCGCTCATCAGTTGATCACGGGTGCCGGTCTGGGTGGGGATTTTTTCCATCATGGAATGCCTCATTAGTGTTTGTTAGAAAGCCAGCGGCGGACAGGCGTCCTGCGCGCTGTTATTGGTACGACATCATCTGAATGCGTAGTCTAACGCGACTCCGCCAAAAAGCGCCGCACCCAACCAATTGTTGTGGCGAAAGGCGGCAAAACAAGCCATGCGTTCGCGTCCGCGGATCAGGCGGTAGTGGTACAGGGCCATGCCGGCCGCCACCGCCACGCCGGCGGCGAACCACCAGCGCAGGCCCAGCGCCCAGCCACAGGCCAGGTCGATCGCCAGCGCCGCGCCATAGCACAGCATGATGGCGGCGACGTCGAAGCGGCCGAAGGTGATGGCCGAGGTGCGGATGCCGATTTTCAGGTCATCGTCGCGGTCGACCATCGCATACTCGGTGTCGTAGGCCACCGCCCAGAACACGTTCGCCACCAGCAGCGCCCAGGCCAGCGCCGGCACCTGGCCCTGCACGGCGGCGAAGGCCATCGGGATGCCGAAGCCGAAGGCAATCCCCAGATAGGCCTGGGGAATGGCAAAAAAGCGCTTGAAATACGGGTAGCTGCCGGCGATGAGCAGGGCCGCCACCGACAACTGCCTGGTCAGCGCGTTCAGTGGCAGCACCAGCAGGAAGGCCAGTGCCGCCAGCACGCCCGCCACCGCCAGCGCTTCCCACGGGGCAATCTTGCCGCTCGTTAAAGGGCGCTCGGCGGTGCGCTTGACGTGCTTGTCGAAGTCGCGGTCGGCGTAGTCGTTGATGGCGCAGCCGGCCGAACGCATCAAGGCCGTGCCCACGGTAAAAATGAGCACCACCTGCGGGTCGGGCCGGCCGTCGGCGGCCAGCCACAGGGCGATCAGGGTGGGCCACAGCAGCAGCAGGATGCCGATCGGTTTGTCGGCGCGGATTAGCTTGAAATACAGGATCAGTCTTGGCATCGAAGGTCTTCCAACAACGGGGAACCCCGATTTTGTCAGGGGAGGGCGTGCACAGCAGTTTTATGCGCAAGCTTGCATAATTGATGCTGTCGAAATTTTAAGCTTTACAAGATGCTATGATTGATCTGGCGCGTCTTGGCGCGCCAACGCCGGCCTATACTTGTTTGCCCTTCACTTCGGATCAATATCATGCAACTCAAGCATTTTACTTTGTGCGCCGTCTCGCTGGCCACCGGCGGCGCCCAGGCGCAGGCGCAACAATTTGTGCAGGTCAATTCGCTCAAGGAATTGCCGGCGGCAGTGCAGCAGCAACTGGGGGTGGGCAATGCGGCCGATCCCATCGCCGACCGGGGCGAGCCGTTCAACGGCGGTTGCGTGATTGCCGATGCGACGCCGCGCAGGCGCTTCCTGATGGGGGCGCTGGGCACGGATGTGGTCGTGGTCGCCGTCGAAGTGGGCGGCTTCGCCCATGACTCCGTGACCGCCGAGTGGCGCCGCCATGGCGAGCACTGGATCAAGCAGGTGCGCAGGAGCGCGCCGCGGTTTCCGAAAACCTTGCAGGAGTTGCTGCAGGACAGCAAGCAGCCGGTGCTGACCGCCCGCAATTGAGCGGGGGGCTCAAGCGGCTTGGGCGTGCCCGAGCGCGCGCGCGGCAAGCCCGGGCAGCGCATCCTGCAGTTCCAGTTCAGCCATCTCCACGCCGGCCAGATTGCACGCCGCCACCGCCTGGCAAATGGCGTCGATGGCGGCCCGGCGCGTAAAACTTTTTCTCCACACCAGCACCACGCGGCGCGAGGGCACGGGGGCGCTGAACGGCACGAAGCGCAGCATGCCGCTCTTGTCGTTCATGTCAGGCACGGAGGCGCGCGGCAGCACGGTCAGGCCGATGCCGCTGGCCACCATGTGGCGGATGGTTTCCAGCGAGGACCCTTCGAAGGTGCGCTGCATGCCATTGCCGGGCGTGGAAAAGCGCGCCATTTCCGGGCACACTTCCAGCACCTGGTCGCGAAAGCAGTGGCCATTGCCGAGCAGCAGCATGGTTTCCGTCTTCAGGTCTTCGGCCGTGATGGCGGCGCGCCGCGCCCACGGATGGCTTTTCGGCATGGCCACCACGAAGGGCTCGTCGTACAGGGTTTGCATCGACATGCCGTGATCGGGCAGGGGCAGGGCCATGATGGCGGCGTCAAGCTCGCCCTGGCGCAGCAGTTCGAGCAGGCGCACCGTGAAATTTTCCTGCAGGATCAGGGGCATTTGCGGCACGTTGTCGATCATGTTCTTCACCAGCGGCGGCAGCAGGTAGGGGCCGATGGTGTAGATCACGCCCAGCCGCAGGGGGCCGGCCAGCGGATCCTTGTTTTGCTTGGCCAGCTCGCGGATGGCGGCGGTCTGCTCGAGCACCCGTTCGGCCTGGGCGATGATCTGCTCGCCCAGCGGCGTGACCGACACTTCGGTGCCGCCCCGCTCGAACAGGACCACGCCCAGTTCATCCTCGAGCTTCTTGATCGCCACCGACAGGGTTGGCTGGGCGACATGGCAGGCTTCGGCGGCATGGCCGAAGTGGCGTGCGCGGGCGACAGCAACAATGTATTTGAGTTCTGTGAGGGTCATGATCGTCGAGAAGGCCAGGCAAAGCGGGGAAGGCGTGGTCGAGCGTGCGTGCTGCCACGGGGCGCGTTGCAATTTCGTCCAGCAAAGTTTTTATATTTTACCGGAAGCCCAGTCGATATAATTGCCGGGCCAGCGATTTTTGTCGATTCATTTCCGAGGTTTCCATGTCCACCCAGTTCGGCCCCGTCGAAGCGCAGGCGTATCTCCACAAGCTCCTCACCGTCATGCAGCACCAGGGCGGTTCCGACCTGTTCATTTCGGCCGACTTCCCGCCTAGCATGAAGCACCAGGGCGCCATGAAAGCGCTGAGCCAGCAAAAGCTGAGCGGGGACGTCACGCGCGCGCTGGCCCTGTCGATCATGAACGACAAGCAAAAGCGCGAGTTCGAGGCGGAAATGGAGTGCAATTTCGCCATCTCGCTGCCGAATGTCTGCCGCTTCCGCGTCAATGTATTTGTCCAGCAGCAGTGCGTGGCCATGGTGGTGCGCACGATTGCCTCGGAAATCCCGAATTTCGACAAACTGGATCTGCCCGAGGTGCTCAAGGACGTCATCATGACCAAGCGCGGCCTGGTGCTGGTGGTGGGCGGCACCGGTTCGGGCAAGTCGACCACGCTGGCGGCGATGATCGATTACCGTAATGCCAATTCGGCCGGCCACATCATCACCGTCGAAGACCCCGTCGAATACGTGCACAAGAACAAGGGCTGCCTGATCACCCACCGCGAAGTGGGGGTCGATACCCTGTCGTGGCACAACGCGCTGAAAAACACCCTGCGCCAGGCCCCCGACGTGATCCTGATCGGCGAAATTCGCGACACGGAAACGATGGAACACGCGATCGCCTTCGCGGAAACGGGCCACCTGTGCCTGGGCACGCTGCACGCCAACAACTCGAACCAGACCATGGACCGCATCATCAACTTCTTCCCGGAAGAGCGGCGCAGCCAGTTGCTGATGGACCTGTCGTCGAACCTGCGGGCGATCGTCTCGCAACGCCTGGTGCGCACCGAGGATGGCAAGGGGCGCAAGGCGGCCATTGAAATCCTGCTCAATACGCCCACCATCGCCGAGATGATCTTGAAGGGCAATTTCCCGGGCATCAAGGAAATCATGCACAAGTCGCGCGAGCTGGGCATGTGCACTTTCGACCAGGCCCTCTATGACCTGTATAACAAGGGTTTTATCGGCTACGACGAAGCGATCCGCAATGCCGACTCGGCCAACGGCCTGCGCCTGCAAATCAAGCTGCGCGGCGAGCGCAAGGAGCCAGGCGTGAGCGGGGCCACCACCTCGGACGACCTGTCGATGCTGGCCGACGAAGTGCCCGAGGACTAGCAGTCCTGCCTTTTATTTTTCCACCATTCCATGACCATGCCCGCCTTCGAACAAAAAATCTGTGCCCGCGCCGACCTGGCCGAACGGGTCGCCGCCCTGCCCAAGCCGGTGGTGCTGACCAACGGCGTCTTCGACATCTTGCATCGCGGCCACGTCACCTACCTGGCGCAGGCGCGCGCGCTGGGTGCCTCGCTGGTGGTAGCGGCCAACACCGACGCCTCCGTCAAGCGCCTGGGCAAGGGCGACGACCGCCCCCTGAACACGGCGGACGACCGCCTGGCGGTGCTGGCGGCGCTCGAATCGGTCAGCCTGGTGGTGTCGTTCGACGAAGACACGGCGCTCGAGGTGGTGCTCGAAGCGCGCCCCGACATCTACGCCAAGGGCGGCGATTACGCCATGGCGGCGATCCCCGAAGGGCAGGCGGTGCTGGCGTATGGCGGACAAGCCGTCGCCATCGATTTCGCCCACGACCGCTCGACGACGAAACTGCTCGACAAGGTGCGTGCGCAGGGCTGAGCGCTCAGGCGCCGCCCGCGTAACCGTTCTGGCGCCACGCCTCGTAGACCACCACCGCCACCGTGTTCGACAGGTTCAGGCTGCGGTTGTCGGGCCGCATGGGCAGGCGAATGCGCTGCGCGACGGGAAAACTCTCGCGCAAGGCCGGCGCCAGGCCGCGCGTTTCCGAACCGAACACGAAGACGTCACCCGGCACGAACGTCGCCTGGGAAAACGGCGCCGAACCATGGGTGGTCAGGGCGAACATGCGCGCCGGATCGGGCGCGACGTCGTCGATGAAGGCTTGCCAGTGCTTGTGCACTTTCATGGTGGCGTAATCGTGGTAGTCCAGGCCGGCACGCTTCATCTTGCTGTCGTCGAGCGGGAAGCCGAGCGGTTCGATCAGGTGCAACTGCGCCCCCGTGTTGGCACACAGGCGGATGATGTTGCCCGTATTGGGCGGGATTTCCGGTTCGACCAGTACGACGTGGAACAAAGTGCGTCTCCTTGAGATTTTTTTCGCCATGGTACAGCAGTCGCTTTACTTCGGCGGGGTACGCGCCACCACGTAGTTGCTCACGCGCAGCGCGCCCGCTTGCTTGAGGGCGCTGGCCAGGGCGTCGAGGGTGCGCGCGCTGGTCATGACGTCGTCGACGATGCCCACGTGCAGGCCGGCCACGGGCGCCGTGATGGCAAAGGCGGCGCGCACATTGGCCGCGCGCGCGGCCGGGGCGACGGCCGATTGGGGCGCCGTTTCCAGCACCCGCGTGGCCAGGCGCGCATCGAGCGCCACCCCCAGCATGCGCGAGAGGGGGCGCGCCACTTCGAGCGCCTGGTTGAACCCCCGTTCGGCCAGCCGGCGCCGGCCCAGCGGCACGGGCGCGAGCACGTCGGGCAGGGCACCAGCGGTGGCCGGATCGCGCAGGGCCTGGTCGCGCAGCAGGGTGGCGAACCACGGCGCCAGCGGCAAGCCAGCGCCAAATTTGAGTTGCAGCACCAGTTGATCGAACGGCGCCTGGTAGTCGGCGGCGACGACGGTGGCGTCGAAGGCGGGCGGCGCCGCCACGCAGGCGCCGCAGTCGCGGCCGGCGGCGGCGTCGCGCGGCGCCAGCGGATTGGCGCAGCGCCGGCAGCGCGTCCGTGGCCGCACGGCATCGGCGCGGCAGCCGTCGCAGACGACGCCGGGGCAGCGCTGGCCGCACAGGGCGCAGGACGATGGTAGCAAACCCGGTAGTAAACCGGGCAACAAGCCCGGCAGCACCCTGCTCAGCGCGCGCAGCGTCCACATGCTTCACCTCCTTCGACCTGGCCGTCACGATGTACACTGCCGCCATTATCCCTTTTCCGTTTTGTTCGCCATGGCCACACCCCAAGCTCCCAGCAAAATGAGCGCCCCAATCGATGGCGCCACCGTGCGCCGGCTGTTCAATGATCCGGCCAGCGTCGCCGGGTCCGATTTCCTGCGCCGCGAAATCGCCAGCCGCATGCACGAGCGCCTCGAACTGGTGAAAATTGCGCCCCAGCGGGTGCTCGATGCGGGCTGCGGCGCGGGCGCCGACCTGTCCCTGCTGCAAAAAGACTATCCGGCCGCCCAGGTCATCGGCATCGACGCCGCCGCCGGCATGGCCGCCGCGGCCGCCGCGCGCACCCCGGCGCCCGCCCTGCGCGCGCTCAACCAGATGCTCAGCCGCCTGATGCCGGCCAGGGCGGGCGTCGACGTGCTGGCGGGCGACTTCGGCAATCTGCCGTTCGCACCGAACTCGATCGACCTGGTGTGGTCTAACCTGGCGCTGCACTGGCACCCCCAGCCCGACCGCGTGTTTGCCGAATGGCGCCGCGTGCTGCGCATCGACGGCTTGCTCATGTTCTCCAATTTCGGTCCCGACACCCTGCGCGAGCTGCGCCGCGCGTACGCCGAGATCGATGAGCATCCCCATGTGCTGCCGTTTGTCGACATGCACGATTTCGGCGACCAATTGGTGGCGGCTGGTTTTTCCACCCCCGTCATGGACATGGAGCTGATCAAGGTCACCTACGACAGCGCGGCCAGCCTGCTGGCCGATGTGCGCGCGCTGGGCGGCAATCCGCTGGCCACGCGCGCGCGCGGCTTGCGCGGGCGCGCTGCCCAGCAGCGCCTGCTGGCGGCGCTGGAGAAGGGGCGCGACGCTTCTGGCAAGCTGGTATTGAGCTTTGAAGTGATCTACGGCCACGCTTTTCGGCCGGCGCCCCGTGCCACGGCGGCGGGCGAGTCCATTGTCCGTTTCCAGCCACGCAGGCCGTGACGGGGGCGCCAGCAATTTTCTTGATGCTTTTGCTACGCAATGAGTATAATCAACGACTAATTTTGCCGCCCCGTCCATACATGCTAAAAAGGCAATCATGGTGCATGGCCAGGCCGGCAGCCGCAACAGCAAGTCGTCGTTCATCGGTGTGCTTTGCTCATCCTTGGCCGATGTCCCGGCGCCATGTTCACCATGGCGCCGTTGCGAGACGGTAGGGAGATGCGGCGAACCATGTCTGGCTCGCTGACTATAAAAATATTTTTATTTTTTGGTGGTTGGGGAAAACATGACATATGTGAAGCAACTTCAGGCCTGGTTGTTCGGACTGGCGATTGCCGCCAGCCTTGCCGTCAGCACGACGGCCCTTGCCGCAGAAGAAATTACCGGCCAACCCACGGTTCGCCAGCTCAACCTGCAACCACCCGTTACCCGGATCGCCGCCGAAATCAATGCCCTGCACACCTGGATGATGGTGGTGTGCGTGGCCATTTTCGTCGCCGTGTTCGGCGTCATGTTTTACTCGATCATCAAGCACCGCCGTTCGGTCGGTCACAAACCGGCCACCTTCCACGAGTCCACCGCCGTCGAGCTGGCCTGGACCATCGTCCCGTTCCTGATCGTCATCGGCATGGCGCTGCCGGCCACCAAGACCGTCGTCGCCATGAAAGACACCTCGAACGCCGACCTGACCATCAAGGTCACGGGCATGCAGTGGAAATGGGGCTACGACTACCTCAAAGGCGAGGGCGAGGGGATCTCCTTCCTGGCCAACCTGGCCACCCCGCGCGCGCAGATCGGCTCTCCCGGGGTCGCCCCCACCGCCGAACGGGGCGCGTTTTATCTGATGGAGACGGACAACGACGTCGTCGTGCCCGTCAACAAGAAAATCCGCCTGGTACTGACTGCCAACGACGTCATTCACTCGTGGTCGATTCCCGCGTTCGGCGTCAAGCAGGATGCGATTCCCGGTTTCGTGCGCGACACCTGGTTCCGCGCCGAAAAAATCGGCATGTACCGCGGCTATTGCTCCGAGCTGTGCGGCAAGGAGCACGCCTTCATGCCCATCGTCGTCAAGGTCGTCTCGGACGCCGATTACACGGCCTGGGTGGCCGGCAAGCAAAAAGAAATGGCGGCGCTGGCCGATGACCCGAGCAAGGTCTGGACCATCGACGAGCTCAAAGTCAAGGGCGAAAAAGTGTACGCCGCCAACTGCGCGGTGTGCCACCAGGCCAACGGCAAGGGCTTGCCGGGCGCCTTCGCCCCACTGGACGGTTCGCCCGTGGTCACGGGGCCGAAAGGCGAACAGATCAACGTCTTGCTCAATGGTAAAAAGAGCGGCGCTTACCCGACCGAAATGCCGGCATGGAAGCAGTTGTCCGATTCCGACATCGCTGCGGTGATCACGTTCACGCGCAACAGCTGGTCGAACAAGGCTGCGGAAAACATCGTTCAACCGGCCGAAGTCCTGGCTGCACGCAAGTAATCGGGAGCAGAAGATGAGCACAAGCACCAGCATCGATCACGCCGCCGGCCATGCCCACGGCCACGACCATTCCCACGACCACCCGCACGGCTACCAGCGCTGGCTGTTCGCCACCAACCACAAGGATATCGGCACGCTCTACCTGTGGTTTTCGCTGATCATGCTGATGTCGGGCGGCGTGCTGGCCCTGATGATCCGCAGCGAACTGTTTCAACCGGGCCTGCAGTTCTTCCAGCCCGAATTTTTTAACCAGTTGACCACCATGCACGGCCTGGTGATGGTGTTCGGCGCCATCATGCCTGCCTTCGTCGGCTTCGCCAACTGGATGATTCCCCTGCAGGTGGGCTGCGCCGACATGGCGTTTGCCCGCATGAACAATTTCTCGTTCTGGCTGCTGCCCCCGGCGGCGCTGCTGCTGGCCGGCTCCTTCCTCGCCCCCGGCGGCGCCACCGCCGCCGGCTGGACCTTGTACGCGCCCCTGTCGACCCAGATGGGCCCCGGCATGGACATGGCCATCTTCGCCATGCACCTGATGGGCGCCTCGTCGATCATGGGGTCGATCAACATCATCGTCACCATCCTCAACATGCGCGCGCCTGGCATGACGCTGATGAAAATGCCGATGTTCTGCTGGACCTGGCTGATCACCGCCTACCTGCTCATCGCCGTCATGCCCGTGCTGGCCGGCGCCATCACCATGACGCTCACCGACCGCCACTTCGGCACGGCCTTCTTCAATGCCGCCGCCGGCGGTGATCCCGTCATGTACCAGCATATTTTCTGGTTCTTCGGCCACCCCGAGGTCTACATCATGATCTTGCCCGCCTTCGGCATCGTCTCGCAGATCCTGCCCGCCTTCGCCCGCAAGCCCCTGTTCGGCTACGCCTCGATGGTGTACGCCACCGCCTCGATCGCCATCTTGTCGTTCATCGTCTGGGCCCACCACATGTTCACCACCGGCATGCCGGTCACTTCGCAGCTGTTCTTCATGTACGCCACCATGCTCATTGCCGTGCCCACCGGCGTGAAGGTGTTCAACTGGGTCGCCACCATGTGGAAGGGGTCGATGACCTTCGAGACGCCGATGCTGTTCTCGGTCGGCTTCATTTTTGTCTTCACCATGGGCGGCTTCACGGGCCTGATCCTGGCCGTGACCCCCATCGACATCCAGTTGCAGGACACGTATTACGTCGTCGCCCACTTCCACTACGTGCTGGTGGCCGGTTCCCTGTTCGCCCTGTTTGCCGGCTTCTATTACTGGTCGCCCAAGTGGACCGGGCATATGTACAACGAAGGGCGCGGCAAGTTCCACTTCTGGGCTTCGCTGATCACTTTCAATATTACCTTCTTCCCCATGCACTTCCTGGGGCTGGCGGGCATGCCGCGCCGCTACGCCGATTACTCGGCGCAGTTCACCGACTTCAATGCCATCGCCACCATCGGCGCTTTCGGTTTCGGCCTGTCGCAGGCCTACTTCCTGTTCTTCGTCGTGCTGCCCACCATCCGCGGCGGCGCCAAGGCGCCCGCCAAGCCGTGGGATGGCGCCGAAGGCCTCGAGTGGACTGTGCCGAGCCCGGCGCCGTTCCACACCTTCGAGGTGCCGCCGATCGTCAAGTAAGTGATAGGCTTGCGTCGTCACGTAATTTTGGAGCATCGGAAAGCAGGGCAGCGCTTTCCGCCTCGGGGTAGCGGCAATGTCTGACGGTAAAAAACCAAGCAATTCCCGGTTGGGCCTGATATTGGCCGGCGTCGCGCTGTTTTTCTTCGCGATGGTCTTCATCAAGCGGATCTGGCTGTGAACGGGGCGCCGGCATGAGCGTCGCGCCAAAGCGCCTGTTGCGGCTGAACCGGGCCATGCTGGGCAAGCTGCTGGTGGTGACGGTGGTGATGTTCGGCTTCGGCTACTCGCTGGTACCCGTGTACCGCCAGATGTGCGAGCTGCTCGGTATCAATGTGCTCACGCAACAGGATGGCACGGTGGCGCGCCCCGCCAACACCCAGGTCGACACCAGCCGCAGCATCACGGTCGAGCTCGATGGCAATGCCCAGGGGCCGTGGCGCTTTCGCCCCACCACCCGCAGCATCGTGGTGCACCCGGGCGAACTGGCCACGGTACTGTACGAAGTGGTCAACACGCAGGACCGCGCGGTGCAGGCCCAGGCCATTCCCAGCTACGCGCCGCAGTCGGCCACGCCGCATTTCAAGAAGGTCGAGTGTTTCTGTTTCAAGCAGCAAACCATGCAGCCGCACGAAGCGCGCCAGATGCCGGTGGTGTTTTTCATCGACCCGGCGCTGCCCCGTGAAGTGAGCACGATTACCTTGTCGTACACCTTTTTCGAAGTGGGCGGGACCACCGGCAATCCCGCCAAGACGGTGGCGTCCCGATGATGGACCCGCAAGCGCCCCGCAAGGCCCGGCTGGGGGCCACCATCAAGGCGGTATTCTGGTCGTTTTTCGGGATCCGCAAGAAGAGCGATTATGAAAGCGATGCCGCCAATCTCAATCCGCTGCACCTGGTCATCGCCGGTGTGCTGGGGGCGGCGCTGTTTATCGGCATCCTCGTGACGATTGTCCACTTTGTGGTGGCAAAATAGCAGCATAGAAAATAGCAGTACAGTGGCAACCTAAAAAAGCAGGCAACGACAACACCAAGTTGACAGGAGATTTCAGATGAGTGCATCACACGGCGCAGCGCCGCACTATTTCGTGCCAGGCCCCTCGAAATGGCCCTTGTTGGCCGGCATGTCCCTGTTGGTGACGATGGCCGGTGCCTCCGGTTGGGTCAACGGCCAGGGCTGGGGGCCGGCCGTGAACCTGGCCGGCATCGCCGCCGTGCTGATCGTGCTGTATTTCTGGTTCGGCGACGCCATCGGCGAATCGGAGGCGGGCCAGTACGGCGCCAAGGTCGACCTGTCCTACCGCTGGTCGATGAGCTGGTTCATTTTTTCCGAGGTGATGTTCTTCGCCGCCTTCTTTGGCGCGCTGTTCTATGCCCGTACCATCAGCATGCCGTGGCTGGGCGACCTCGATCACAAGCTGATCTGGCCCGATTTCGCCGCCCACTGGGGCAACACGGGCCCCGCCGGCGTGGTCGACCCGTTCCAGACCATGGGGCCGTTCCCGATCCCCACCATCAACACGGCCTTGCTGCTGACCTCGGGCGTGACCCTGACCATCGCCCACCACGCCCTGCTGGCCGGCCAGCGCGCCAAGACCGCCACCTGGTTGTTCGCCACCATCTTGCTGGGCGCGACCTTCATGGGCTTCCAGGCCTATGAATACATGCACGCCTACAGCGAACTGAACTTGAAGCTGACCTCGGGCATTTACGGTTCGACGTTCTTCCTGCTGACGGGGTTCCACGGCTTTCACGTCACGGTGGGCGCCATCATGCTGTCGGTGATGCTGTACCGCGTGCTCAAGGGGCACTTCACGGCGGACCACCATTTCGGCTTCGAAGGGGCGGCCTGGTACTGGCACTTCGTCGACGTCGTCTGGCTGGGCCTGTACGTCGTCATCTACTGGTTGTAGTCGGCGGCCGGCGCCGCCGGCGATAAAAAAAGCCGCACGGGGACAGGCGCCCCGTGCGGCTTTTTTCTGCCAGCGTGCGTGCAGCGAGGTCCTAGTGCAGGCCGGTGGGGGCGATCCAACCCATCTTGTACGAACCCAGTAAAATCAGGAACAGGGTGATCGACAGCGCCACCCGCATGGCCAGGGCCTGCACGGTGCGGTTGCTCTTGCCCTTGTCGCGCATCAGGAAAAACAGGGCGATGCTCAGGCTCGACAGGATCAGGATAAACGCAATGGCGATCAGGGATTTCATGGTGGGCAGAAGAGCGGCAAAGTGTGATTGTAATGCGTAAACCCCGGCTATTTTCGCGTTTTGCGTGGCGGCCCGTGCCCTTGATCGTCACCATCGTGCTGGTGCTGCTCGGCGTTTGCCTGGGCAACTGGCAAACGGGCAGGGCGCACCAGAAGCAGGCCCTGCAACAGCGCCTGGACGCGGCCGCGCGGCAGGCACCGCTGGCGCTCGATGGCGCCACGCTGGCGCAGGGCGCGCAGCTGGAATTTCGCGCCGTGCGCCTGACGGGCCAGTTCGTCGACTGGCCGCTGGCCCTGAACAACCGCCCGCTGCACGGCCAGGCGGGCTTTTACCTGGTGATGCCGTTCAGGCTGGCCGACTCCAACACCCATGTGCTGGTGGCGCGCGGCTGGCTGCCGCGCAATGTGGCCGACCCCGCCAGTTTGCCGCCCTTTCGGACGCCCGTCGGCCAGGTCACCATTGAAGGCGTGCTTAAAACGGGGCTGGGGCATATCATGCAGCTCGGCACGCCCGCGCCCCTGGCGGCGGGCGCCATCGTGCAAAACCTGGCGCCGGCAGAGTTTGCCAGCGCCAGCGGCCTGCCGACGCTCCCCTTGATCCTCGAGCAGACGGGCAAGCAGGCCGATGGCCTGGTGCGCGACTGGCCGGCGCCCTCGCTGGGCGTGGACAAGCACCAGGGCTATGCCTTCCAGTGGTATGCGCTGGCCGTGATGGCCGCGCTGTTTTTCCTAATGACAGGATTTCGACGTGCAAGCAAGCCCAAGCAAGATACCGAACCCCGATGAGCAGCGCCGCCGCGGCCGCTGGAAGCTGCTGGCCGTGCTGGCCGTGTGCGCCGCGCCGCTGATTTTTTCGTACCTGACGTATTACGTCATCAAGCCCACCGGCCGCACCAATTACGGCGACCTGATCGACCCGCGCGCGCACCCGATGCCCCAGTTGGGCACGAGCAGCCTGGACGGCAAAAGCGTCGAACTGGGCGCCTACCAGGGCAAATGGCTGATGCTGGTGGCATCGCCGTCGGCCTGCCCGAAAGCCTGCCTGGACCAGATGTACGCGATCCGCCAGGTGCGCGCCATGCAGGGCAAGGAGATGGAACGGATCGAACGGGTCTGGCTGATCACCGACCAGGCCCCGCTCGACACCATGCTCATCCGTGAGCTGGACGGCGTGCGCATGCTGCGCGCGCGCGCCGCGGCGGTGACGGCCTGGCTGCCGCCGCCACAGCAGGCCGGCGCGGCATCGCCGATCTACCTGGTCGACCCGCTGGGCAACCTGATGATGCGCTTTGCGCCGCCGCCGGCGGGCGCCACCGAAGCGCAAGCCGTCGAACACTACGCCCGGATCAAGAAAGATATCGCCAAACTCCTCAAAGCCTCGGCGATCGGATAATCACGAATGCAAACTGCAACCTTGGTGCAACTGGGCGTCACCGGCCTGCTGGTGGCAAGCCTGCCCCTGTCGATGGTGTGGCTGTCCGCGGACGCCAACAAATACCGCAAACTGGTGTGGGTGGCCGTGTTTCTCACCTTTGACCTGATCGTGTTCGGCGCTTTTACGCGCCTGACCGACTCGGGCCTGGGCTGCCCCGACTGGCCCGGCTGCTACGGCCTGGCCAACCCTTTCCAGGCGCACGAACAGATCACCGCGGCCCAAACGCTGTTGCCGACCGGCCCCGTCACCGTCGTCAAGGCGTGGATCGAGATGATCCACCGCTACCTGGCGATGGGCATTGGCCTGCTCATCATGGCCCTGATGGCCACCAGTTTTCTGCAATGGCGACGGGGCCGTCCCCGCCCGCGCGCCGAATTCGCGCCGGGACTGCCCACCGCCCTGTTCCTGTTCGTCTGCCTGCAGGGCGCCTTCGGCGCCTGGACGGTGACGATGAAACTGCAACCGGTGATCGTCACCATTCACTTATTGCTGGGCATGGGACTGCTGGCGATGCTGGCCTGGCTCGGTGGACGGCAAGATTTTCTGGCAGGCAAGGGCGGTGTCAGCGCTGCCGCGCCCGTGGCCGGCTTGCGCGCGGTGCGCATCGGCGCCTTGCTGACCGCCATCGTGCTGGCGCTGCAGATCGCCCTGGGCGGCTGGGTCAGCACCAACTACGCCACCCTGGCCTGCAGCGAATACCCCCGTTGCGGCGGCGCCTGGATCCCGCCGATGGACTTCGAGCATGGCTTTACCCTGTGGCGGGCGCTGGGCAAGACCGCCGCCGGCCACTATCTGCCGTTCTCCGCGCTGACGGCAATCCACTGGGTGCACCGCAATTTCGCCCTCGTGCTGGTGCTGGTGGCGTTGTGGACCGCGCGCCGCGCATGGCGTTTTCAAGCGCTGCGGCCCAGCGCCGCAGCGCTGGTGGCGGCCCTGCTGCTGCAGGGGGCGAGCGGGCTGGCGACGATCTATTTCAGCTTTCCGCTGGCGATCGCGGTATTGCATAACGCGGGCGCGGCCGTGCTGGTGCTGGCAGTGACCATGTTAAACTACAAGGCAAAGTTCCACTCCAAGCCCTCATGACCAGCCAGACCGCCACGCACGAATCCCCCCAGCAACCGCTCAAGCCGGCCAGTCGCGTCGCCCAGTATTGGGCGCTGACGAAGCCGCGGGTGACCCAGCTGGCGGTGTTTTGCGCCATCATCGGCATGTTCCTGGCCACCGACGGCCTGCCGCCCTGGCGCACGGTGCTGGCCGCCACCGTCGGCATCTGGCTGCTCACCAGCGCCGCCTTCGCATTTAATTGCCTGATCGAAGCGTCAATCGACGCCCGCATGGCCCGCACGGCCCGCCGCGCCACCGCCAGCGGCGAACTCACCCGCAATCAGACGCTGCTGTTTTCCGGCATCGTGGGCGGGCTCGGCATGGCCGTGTTGTACCTGCTGGTCAATCCCCTGACCATGTGGCTGACCTTCGTCACCTTCGTCGGCTACGCCATCATCTACACCATGATCCTCAAGCCGGCCACGCCGCAAAACATCGTCATCGGCGGCCTGTCGGGCGCCATGCCGCCGGCGCTGGGCTGGGCCGCCATCGCCAACGACGTGCCGATGCAGGCCTGGCTGCTGGTGCTGATCATTTTTGTCTGGACGCCGCCCCATTTCTGGGCGCTGGCCATGTACCGCCGCGACGACTACGCCCGCTCCGGCCTGCCCATGCTGCCCGTCACCCACGGCATGGCGTTCACCGGCTACCACGTGTGGCTGTACGCGATCGCGCTGGCCGCCACCACCCTGCTGCCGTTTGCCGTGCAGATGAGCGGCCTGATCTACCTGGTGGCGGCGGTGATCCTCAACGCCATCTTCCTGATGCACTCGTGGCGCGTGCACCGCCACTACACCGACCAGGTCGCCCGCAAGGCCTTCGCCTGGTCGATCATGTACCTGGGCCTGCTGTTCGCCGCGCTGCTGGTCGACCATTATTTGCCGTTCTGACTGTGCCCACCCGATGAAAAAACTCACTGCCGCCCTCGCCGTGTCGCTCGCCGTGGTGCTCGCCGCAGGTCTGGCCGCCTGCAGCAAGCCGGCCAGCTTCCAGAACACCGATGTCACGGGCCTGCGCTACGCCGAGGATTTCGCCCTGACCGACCACACGGGCACGCCGCGCAATCTGGCCAGTTTCCGCGGCAAGGTGGTGCTGGTGTTCTTCGGCTACACCCAGTGCCCCGATATCTGCCCCACCACCATGGTCGAACTGGCCGGCGTCATGAAAGAGCTGGGCCCGCTGGCCGACCGCGTGCAAGTGCTGTTCATCACCCTCGATCCCGAGCGCGACACCCAGCAATTGCTGGCCGAGTATGTGCCCGCTTTCGACAAGCGCTTCCTGGGCCTGCGCGGTGACGCCGCCGCCACCGCCAAGGTGGCCAAGGAATTCAAGGTGTTCTACGCCAAGGTGCCGGGCAAGCAGCCGGGCAGCTACTCGATGGACCACACCGCCGGCAGCTATGTGTTCGACCATGACGGCAAGGTGCGCCTGTTCGTGCGCCACGGCCAGGGCACGGCGGCGCTCACGAACGATCTGCGCCAACTGCTCAAGTAGATGGACGACAGCTTCGGCAAGCGGGCCGTCCGCCTTGGTGCCGTGCTGCTGCTCATCATCGGCTGCGTGCTGGTGCTGCGCCCCTTCCTGTCCGCCATCCTGTTTGCCGGCGTGGTGGTGGTGTCGTCCTGGCCCCTGTACCAGCGCCTGCTGCTGCGCCTGAACGGGCGGCGCAACCTGGCCGCGCTGGCCATGACGGTGTTCCTGACCCTGCTCGTCATCATTCCCCTCAGTCTGCTCGCCTACAACATGGCCGACGACATCGCCCGCCTGTTCGACCAGATCCGCAGCGCCGTCGAGGGCGACGTCCTGCGCCCGCCCGCCTGGCTGGTCAAGGTGCCGCTGGTGGGCCCCATGCTCGACGGTTACCTGAACAGTCTGCTGGGCAGCCGCGACGAACTGACCGAACTGGCCCGGCGCCTGATCGAACCGGCGCGCCGCATCGTCACCAACGGCGGCCTGCTGCTCGGTGGCGGCGTGGTGCAGATGATGATGGCCACCTTCGTCAGCTTTTTCCTGTACCGCGACGGCCAGGGCGCCATGCGCCTGATCGGCGTGGGCGCCGCCCGCATCTTCGGCGAGCACGCCGCGCGTGTCTCCGTCACCGTCAGCCTGACCGTGCGGGGAGTGATGCTGGGCCTGCTCGGGACGGCGCTGGCGCAGGCGCTGGTGGCGGCCATCGGCCTGGCCATTGCCGGCGTGCCGGGCGCGCCCCTGCTGGCCATGCTCACCTTCGTGCTGTCGCTGGTGCCGGTGGGCCCGCCGCTGGTGTGGGGCGGCGCCGCCGCCTGGCTGTTCGCCCACGACCAGACCGGCTGGGGCATCTTCATGCTGGTGTGGGGCTTTGTCCTCATTTCCGGCGTCGACAACGTGGTGCGCCCCATGCTCATCTCGCGCGGCACCACCTTGCCCTTCCTGCTCACCTTCCTGGGCGTGCTGGGCGGCGTGGTGGCGTTCGGCTTTGTCGGCCTGTTCATCGGCCCGACCCTGCTGGCGGTGGCCTATTCGCTCATCAATGAGTGGACCGGCAGCAATGCGCAGATTGCCGCCGAGGCCGAGCGCCCCCAATAACGCCCCCCTGATGACGGCCGCCGCCGTCGCCCGCCCCGGTTCTTGCCGACCCGGGGTTGGCGCGCGCCTGTCGTATACAAATTGCAAATTGTTGCGAAGCACCACGACCCCTGTGTTAAAGTACCCATACTGACTGTAGGCCTATTCCAAAATAGCTAGTGTTGGTAATGCGCCCTCCGGTGTTCCGGAGATTTTGTGAATATCCTCAGGCGTTCAAATGACTTCTTCCTGGTCCGACCTCCGACAATTATGGCGCCACCTGCGCCTCGCCCCCGTGCTGGCAAGCTTCATGCTCGCCGCCAGCGCGCAGGCGCAAACGTCACCCCATGCCGACGCCACCCCGGCATTCAAGCAACTCGATTCGATCGAAGCGCGCGTGCAGGGCTGCGTCACCTGCCACGGCCAGAATGGCCAGGGCACGGCGAACGGCTATTTTCCCCGCATCGCCGGCAAACCGGCTGGCTACCTGTACAACCAGCTGGCCGCCTTCCGCGACGGCACCCGCAGCTACCCATCGATGAATTACCTGGTGGCCTATCTGCCGGACCCGTACCTGAAGGAAATGGCGGCCCACTTCGCCGCGCAGCGTCCGCCGTTCACGGAGCGCGAAGCCGTCACGGCCAGCGCCGCATCAATGCAGCGGGGCCAGGTGCTGGCCACCGCCGGTGATGCCAGCAAGGGCATTCCCGCCTGTATCGCCTGCCACGGCGCCAAGCTCAATGGCATGGAGCCGGGCATTCCCGGCCTGGCCGGCCTGCGCACCGCCTACATCGCCGGTCAATTGACGCGCTGGCGGGTGGGCGAGCGTCGCGCCGCCGATCCCGATTGCATGAAGCGCATCGCCACCCGCCTGTCGGACGCCGATGTCGCCGCCGTCGCCAGTTGGCTGTCGCAGCAGGCGCCGTCCGCTGCCACCGCACCCGAACCATCGAATTTAGTCCGCATGCCGTTCGCATGCGGCAGCCAGAGGTGAACCCCATGCGTAAGAGTGTTGTTGTTGGCGGGGTCGTGATCGGCCTGGCCGTGGTGGCCGCTGCGGCCTTCTACCTGCTGCGTCCGGGCATGCTGCCCCAGCAAGCGGGGGCGGTGGCGGTCAGTGCGTCGAGCCAGGTGATCAACCGGGGCGAGTACCTGGCCCGTGCCGGTGATTGCGTCGCCTGCCACACGGTGCCGAACGGCCCCGTGTTTGCCGGCGGGCGCGCGATGGCGACGCCGTTCGGCAATCTGTACGTGCCCAATATCACCCCCGACGACGAGACGGGCATCGGCCACTGGAACGCCGAGGAATTTTACCGGATGATGCACACCGGTATTTCGCGCGATGGCAAGCTGCTCTATCCGGCCATGCCCTTCGCCTCCTACACCCAGGTCACACGGGACGACTCGGATGCGATTTTCGCGTACCTGATGTCGAATCCGCCCGTCAAACAGAAAAACCGCGAGCATGAACTGCGCTTTCCGTTTAACAATCGCGAACTGCTGATCGGCTGGCGCAGCCTGTATTTCAAGGAAGGCGAGTACAAAGCCGTGGCCGGCCAGAGCGTCGAGTGGAACCGCGGCGCCTACCTGGTCAAGGGCCTGGGACACTGTTCGATGTGCCACACGGCCGTCAACGCGCTGGGCGGCTCGAGCGAATCGAAGGCCTTCGAAGGGGGCATGATCCCCAACCAGAACTGGTATGCGCCGTCGCTGACGTCGAGCCACGAAGCGGGCCTGGGCGACTGGGCCATCAAGGACATTTCTGACCTGTTGCAGGTGGGCGTGTCGCACCGCGGCACCGTGTACGGGCCGATGGCCGAAGTGGTCTATAACAGCTTGCAATACCTGACCGACGCCGACGCCAAGGCGATGGCCGTGTACCTGAAGGCGCTGCCGCAAAAAGACGGCACGCCCGCGCCCACCAGCGAGGCCCGGCTGGTCAGCCCCGACGTGATGGAAGTGGGCCGCAAGGTGTACGTGGCGCAGTGCGCGGTGTGCCACGGTGCCGAAGGCAAGGGTCAGACGCCGTCGTATCCGCCGCTGGCGAACAACAAGTCGATCACCATGGCCTCGCCCGTCAATGCGATTCGCATGGTGCTCAATGGCGGCTATCCGCCCGGCACCAGCAAGAATCCCCGGCCGCACGGCATGCCGCCGTTCTCGCACATCCTCAGCGATGCCGAAGTGGCCGCCACCGTCACGTATATCCGCGTCGCCTGGGGCAACACTGGCACCCCCGTCGTCGCCAAGCAGGTCAACGATCTGCGCACGCTTTTACCGGAGTAATGAAAATTATGAACCATCCCGACGATGACCCCGTTTCGGTCGAAGCGCAACGCAGGGTCGACGAAGTCGTCGCCCAAGGCCCGGGCGGCGCCTTCGCCGTCGCCGGTGTCGCCACCTTTCTTGTGATCGCCATGGTCTTTGTGTTTTATTTCGTCGTCTACCTGCCACGCGGGGCCGTCCAATGACGTCGCCCATGTCCCCCGGTGGCGATCAGCACCACCTGTCGGCCGCCGTGGCCAACGCCGCCGAGCGGCGCTGGGCCATCGTGGTGGGCGTCATCACCGTCAGCATCCTGGCGATGATGATCTTTACGGGCCTGCACTATGCGGCCATGCCGCCGTCGCGGGTCGAAACGGTGGACGTCAAGACGCTGCACCTGCGCGGCGAGTTCGTCGAGAACAACCTGGGCACGGCCGTCGACGCGGACGGCAAGGTGACGGTGCGCCTGGTGGCGCAGCAGTACTCGTTCACGCCCCAGTGCATCGTCGTGCCGGCCGGCACTCCCGTCACGTTCCGCGGCACCAGCAGCGACGCCATCCATGGCTTCATGGTGGGCCGCACCAATGCGAATACCATGCTCATTCCCGGTTTCGTGTCCACCTTCACAACGACTTTTCCAAAAACAGGTGAACAGCTCATGCCCTGCCACGAATACTGCGGGACCGGCCACGAGGCCATGTGGGCCCGCGTCCAGGTCATCGAACGCGAAGAATTTCTGGCACGCGCCAAATCTTCGGAAAGGCTGAGCTGTGTTCCACGCTAAACGACTCGTCCTGGCCCATTTCTGGGTCGCCTTCATTGCCTTCTTCGCCGCCATCCTGCTGGGCGAATGGCAAATGTACGTGCGCAGCCCCCTGCATGCATGGATCAACAATCCCGAGCATTACTACCGCTCGGTGACGGCGCACGGCACCGTGATGGCCTACGTGCTGCCGACCCTGGTGGCGATGGGCTTCGGCTACGCCATCACCGAACTGACCTTGAAGCGGCCGCTGGTGGGCCTGCGCTGGGCCTGGACCGGCTTCGGCCTCGTCATCGCCGGCACCCTGATGGCGGCGGCCACCACCGCCACCGGCAACGCCTCGGTGCTCTACACCTTCTATCCGCCCATGCTGGCCAACCCCTTCTATTACCTGGGCATCGTGCTGGTGGTGGTGGGCTCGTGGATCTGGGTGGCGCTGATGTCGATCAATATGTATCGCTGGCGCCAGGCCAACAAGGGCGGCACCGTGCCGCTGGCCATGTACGGCAACCTGGCCGGTGCCTACCTGTGGGCCTGGACCTCGATCGGCGCCGCCGTCGAGATCCTGGTGCTGATCCTGCCCGCCTCGCTGGGCTGGACCGACACCATCAATGCCGGCCTGGCACGGGTGCTGTTCTCGTGGACCCTGCACGCCATCGTCTATTTCTGGCTGATGCCGGCCTACATCGTGTTCTACACGATGTTCCCCTCCGCCATCGGCGGGCGCCTCTACAGCGACACCATGGGCCGGGTGGCGTTCGCCCTGTTCCTGGTGTTCTCCATGCCGATCGGGATTCACCACCTGTTCGCCGATCCCCAGGTGGGCGCCGGCTTCAAGTTCATGCACGCGGCCATGACGGCGATGGTGTCGATCCCCACCTTGCTGACGGTGTTTACCATCGTCGCCTCGGCCGAGATCGTCGGCCGCCTGCGCGGCGGTCGTGGTCCCTTCGGCTGGGTCAGGGCGCTGCCCTGGAGCAATCCAATGATGCTGGCGGTCACGTTTGCCTTCCTCATGCTGGGCTTCGGCGGCGCTGGTGGACTCATCAACATGAGCTACCAGCTCAATGAATCGGTCCACAACACGCAATGGGTGACGGGCCACTTCCACCTGATTTTCGGTGGCACCATCGTCATCATGTATTTCATGATCGCCTACGAACTGTGGCCGAACCTGCGCAACAGCCTGCCGCTGTCGGCCGCGCTGATCAAGACGCAGCTGAGCCTGTGGTTTGGCGGCATGATGATCCTGACCATGCCGTGGCACCTGGTGGGCCTGTTGGGCGCGCCGCGCCGGATGGCCTATTACGATTACACGCACCCGGCCCTGCAGTCGCAGGCGATCACGGTGATCATCTCGACCTTTGGCGGGCTGATCCTGGTGATCTCGGCCGCCCTGTTCCTGTATATCCTGGCCAGCGCCAAGGTGTCCCGTTCGCCCGTGCCCGCCTACGTGTTCAGCCGGTCGGTCCATCCCGATGCCAAGACCCCGGCCGTGCTCAATGAGTTCCGCCTGTGGATTGCCATGATGATCGCCCTGACCGTGGTCAACTATGGCTACCCCGTGGTGCAACTTGCGCTCACGCCCCAGGCCTATGTGCCGGTCATTCCGATTGGAGCGCGCTAATGCCTACCGATACCAAGCTCGACAATAACGACAGCGGTGCGACGGGCAAGCTGGCGCGCCTGTGCATCGTGCTGCTGCTGGTGCTGACCTTGCTGTCGGCGGCCGCGGGATTTCTGTGGCTGCCTTCCGTGAAGGCCGATTTCTCGGCGCGTGGCGTGTGGGACAGCATCTGCCGCGCCGCCGGTGCGCCGCGCAGTTGGGGGGGCGACGGCGGCGGTGTGCAATCGCCGCAGGTGGCCACCAATGTGATCCTGCTGCCGGCCATGATGCGTCAGGCGGACTCGGCCGTAGTGGGCCGCGGCGCCACCCTGGCGCTCAACTGCACGATGTGCCACGGCGCGCTGGGCAACAGCCGCTCGAACGCACCGAACCTGGCCGGCCAGTACCCGGAAGTCATTGCCAAGCAGCTCAACGACTACAAGAGCGGCAAACGCAGCCATTCTCTGATGAACAGCCTGGCCGGCGCGCTCACCGACGAGCACATCGCCGAACTGGCCGCCTACTATGCCAGCCTGCCGAAGGCGCGCACGGCGCCGACCAGCTACGACGAATCGTTGCCGGCGCTGGTGCGGGTCGGTGATCCGATGCGCAATATCGCACCGTGTATCGCCTGCCACGGCGGGGTCGACCAGAAACTGGGCGCGCCATGGCTGGAAGGCATGCCCAAGCAATACCTGGCCGACCAGCTGCACGCCTTCAAAACGGGCGCGCGTGCCAACGATGCCCAGCAGCAGATGCGCAATATGGCAAGAAACATGAGCACCGCTGAAATCGAGCAGGTGGCCGTGTTTTATGCACGCAAGAGCAATTCGGCCACTCAGTAGCGCTTGAGCACGACATAAAAAAACCCGCGCAAGCGGGTTTTTTTACGTGCGGGGATGGCACTTTCAGTGCTTGGCCTTCATTTCGTCGGCGATTTCGTCGCCGCCGCCCTGGTTCTCGCCCAGTTCGGCGTCAACGCCGCCATCGGGCAGGTCCGCCGCGGCGCGCGCGGCCGGCGGTGGCTGGCCCAGTGCACCACCGACGCCCGGGTCGGCCGCCGCACCCGTCGACTTGATGGCCCCGGCCGACGGCGGTGCGTTGTAGTCGGGTGTTTGCAGCACTTCTTCGCCGTGCACCTTGATGGCGTCGCTGTGGGCGTGCGCATTGTCAGGGTGGCTGGGGATTGCTTGCTGGCCTTCCAGCGTGATGTCTTTGTCGATGCTCATGGTTGTTGCTCCTTGGTTGATAGAACGATCATAAGCGCATCCGGCCAAATCTGGCGTGGTGTTGCCGTGCGCACAACACCGAGCGGAAAAAATAAAATAATCTCCGCTTTTCACCGGCTGCCGCGAATAGAGAGGTACACCACTTCGGTGCACACCCTGGGAGCGAACATGCAAGCACATATTCAGACACTGATGGACTATTTCGAGGCAGAAGGATTTCGCGCCGAACTCGACGAGGACGGCGATATCCGCTTCAAGTACGAGGGCTTGGCCTTCGTGCTGTGTTTCGATGCCACCGATCCCGCCTTCGGCAAGCTGATCCTGGCCAATGTGTGGCAAATCGACAGCCCGGCCGAGTTGGCCCTGGCCCTGGCCGTGCTCGACAACCTGAACCGCAAGGTCAAGATGGCCAAGGGGCACACCCAGGGCGACCAGGTGTGGTTCACGGTCGAGCTGCTGCTCGAGGAGCCGTCGGGCTGGACGGCGCATGTCCAGCGCTGCATCCGCGCCCTGGCCCATGCACTGAGCTTGTTTGCCGCCAGGATGCGCGAGGGCGACGTGGGCGGCGCCGACGCCGCCCGGCCCGCGCCTGCGCCGCGGATCGTCTCGCGGGCACAAAACTGAGCGCCGGCACGGGGAACGCGGTAGCGTACAATTGCCAAATCGAAAATCTTGTTTGATCATATAAAAATCACCCATGGTCCAGTCCACCCCAGCCAACGACGTCCTGACGGGATTGCTGCGCAAGTTTGCCGACCCGGGCGGCAACGGCCGGGTGGCGCAGGCGGCCCACCGGGCCTTTTATAACAGCCTGCACAAGACGCTCGACCGGCAGGCGCTGCAATCGACCAATTACAACCAGGAGCTGGCCCGGGTGGCGGTGCAGGAAGCGTGGATCAAGATCCTGCGCAGCGCGCACCGCTACGATCCCGCGCTGGCCTCGGTGGAGACCTGGGCCAAGATGATCACGCGGCAGTGCGCGAACGATCTGCTGCGCTCGGCCTACGTGACGGAAAAAATCTTCGAACCGGCCGAGGAGCCTGAGGCCTTCGCCTGCCCCTTGCCGCAGAGCGATGAGCTGCTCTACCAGCAGCAGGTCGAACAGGCCACCGCCCAATGCATCGCCACGCTGCCGTCTGGGCGCGGGCCGAATTACCGGCTGGCGCTGGAACTGGCGCTGGACCCGGACCTGAGCTACGCCGACATGACGAGCCGCCTGCAGGAGCAGGTGCAGGGCGGGGCGCTGCTCAATGCCGAGCAGGTGCGGGGCTGGGTGCGGCAGGCGCTCAAGCGCATGCGCGAGTGCATCAACCGCAAGCTGGACTTGCGCCCACAGGGAATGGCCACATGAACGACGACGACGAACGTTTCCGCGAACTGCGTTTCCTGTATGTGTGCGGCAAGCTGGACCCCATTGAGACGGCGTGGATGGCGGCGCAGCTGCAGCGCGATCCCGCGCGCGCCGCCGAACTCGACGCCGAGCGGGGCATGGCGGCCGACCTGCGCGCCGCGCTCGACGCCAACTACCTGGCGGCGGCGCCGCTGCTGTCGTTCGAACAGGCGATGGCCGGTGCTGCCGGCGTGCTGCCCGCGCCCCGCGTGCCCGCCTGGCGCGGCTGGCTGGCGCAGGCGTGGCGCCACGCCGTCTCGCCCGCCTGGACGGGGGGCGCGCTGGCCCTGCTGGCCGTGTGCGCGACGGTGCAGACCTACCGCGTCGAGCAATTGCACAGCGAGCAGGGCGAACGGCTGTACCGGGGCGCGGTGGCGCCGGTGCCCGCCGGCGCCACCTTGCGCGTGCTGTTTGCCGACCCGCTGACCATTGGCCAGTTGCGCGCGCTGATGGCGGCGCGCAAGCTCGAGATCGTCGCCGGTCCCGACGAGCAGGGCGTGGTGCTGGTGCGGGTGGGCGAGGGCGAGGGCGAGGCCGCGCTGGCCGCCCTGCGCCGTGAGCCGATGGTGCTCGACGCCAGCGTGGTGGGAAAGCGGCCATGAAGCCAGCGTCCATCCAGGACGGGCGCCGCCTGCTGCTGGCGCTGCTGGTGGCGTGCATCGCCGGCGCCGCGCCGGCCGTCCACGGCGCGGCTGCGCCAGCCACGCTCGCCACACTCGACTACCGGCAGGCGCCCAAGTTCGCGCTGGTGGTGGGCAATCAGCGCTATGGCGGCGCCTTTGCGCTGAAAAACGCCGAGCGCGACGCGCAGCTCATTGCCTCTCGCCTGCGCGAGGCGGGCTACAGCACCACCTTGCGCCTGAACGCCGACCGCGCCACCCTGTATGCCGACATCGGCAAGCTGGCCGCGCAACTCAGGGATGGCGGCGTAGGCGCGTTTTACTATGCCGGGCACGGCGTCCAGCAGAACGGCCGCAATTACCTGGTGCCGGTCGACGCGTCCATGCAGCACGCGGCTGCGCTGGCGCCCAGCGCCTTGCCGGTCGACTACCTGATCGAGCGCCTGAAAGACAGCGGCGCGCACTTGAGCCTGATCCTGCTCGACGCCTGCCGCAACGACCCGGGCGGCGCCGACGGGCGCCTGTACCGGGGCGGCGGCGACAGCGGCTTCGTGGCCGCGCTGCCGGCCAACGGCATGCTCGTCGCGTATGCCACCCAGCCGGGCGAGCGGGCCCAGGACGGCAGCGGCGAGCACGGGCCGTTCGCGCTGGCCCTGGCCAACTGGCTCACGCGCCCTGGTGTGGCCGTCGAACAGGCGATGAAGCACGTGATGACGCAGGTGCGCGCCAGCACCCGCGACGAGCAGCGCCCCTGGATGGCGACCTCGATGGTGGGCAGTTTCGCGCTGGTGCCGGCAGCGGGCCAGCCTGCGCTGCTGTTTCGCCCCCGCGCCGGTGCGCCCGAAGCCGCCGGCGCGCGCGCGCTGCCGGCGGCGGGCGCGCCGCCCGGCATCGTGCAATGGTTCCAGAGTCCCGACCTGGCCCAGCAGATGCTGCTGACGACGCAAATCGCGCGCGAGGCGAGGGCGCTCAACGCCGACGACCTGCCGCGCCTGACCCGCCAGGCCCGGGGCGGCAGCGTGGTCGCCCAGGCCGTGCTGGGCAGTGCGTATCGGGACGGCTTCGGGGTGGGCACCAGCCGGCTGCGCAGCAATGTCGAGGCGCTCAAGTGGCTGCGCATGGCGGCCCAGCAAGCGATGCCGTATGCGCTCAACGAGTTGGGAGAAATGCACTACCTGGGCCACGGCGTGCCCCGCGACAGCGCCCGCGCGCGCAGCTATTTCCAGGCCGCCGCCGACCAGGGCTACGCGCCGGCCAGGCTCAATTTATTCCAGCTGTCGGCGGAGACGGGGACGCCGGACCTGCAGTTGCTGCTGCGCTGAGCGGCAGGCACGCAAACAGCGCGCCCGCCAGTCTAGTTGGGTACCGGGTTCATCATGATCGATGCCGCCTGGACTGCGACAGTCTCCGCGTCGTTGCCGATGCCAGTATTGCTTAACACGGCGACGAAAAGCCCTTCTGCCGGAATGCGCAAGACTGCGCAGTTGAAGCCGTCGATCGCACCGCCATGCGAAATGATTTTCGCTCCAGATAATCTGCCAATTTCCCATCCATAGCCGTATCTGGTGACGCTTCCATCGTTCAGTACGTAGGGAGAAAATGCCTTTTTCCAGCTTGATTGCTGGAGGAGTTTCCCGCTTGCGACCGCCGAATCCCATCGCGCCAGGTCGTCGACTGTCGATACGAGGGCGCCGGCAGCATACGGTTGGGTCATGCTGATGACTGGACTGGGGACGAAGCCATTTTTGGTCTGGCGATACCCCTCGGTGCGTCGAATGGCAGTGCGCTCGTGGCCTTCAACGGCAGTGTCGTTCATACCAAGCGGGATGAAAATCTTCTCAGCCAGGAAGTCGGCATACCGCATTCCGGAGACGTTTTCAATGATCGCGCCCAAAAGAAAGGGCAGCCTCTAAAACCAAGTGCAACACCCTTTGCTGTAAGGTGCTGCCATGCCGAAAATCTATACCCATCTGACGACACAGGAGCGCGCCGTCGTGATGACCATGCGGGACGACCAG
>NZ_JAFCXL010000012.1:0-176846 GCF_049898325.1 Massilia sp. DWR3-1-1
TCGGCGGTGCTCAACCGTCAGCCCGCCGAACTGCGCAAGTCGATGACCTACGACCAGGGCCGCGAGATGCATGGCCACAAAATCCTCACCGAGCGCACCGGAGTGCAGATCTACTTTGCCGACCCGCACAGCCCATGGCAGCGAGGCTCCAATGAGAACACCAACGGCTTGCTGCGCCAGTACATGCCTAAAGGATCAGACCTATCGATTTACTCGCAGGACGACCTCGATGCCATTGCTCTGTCGCTCAATACGCGACCACGGGAAACGCTCGGATGGAAGTCGCCTCTGGTGGTTTATACCGAACACATGGCTCGGCTACAATTGCAGGCCGATTCGATTCATTAACCCGGTGTTGCACTTGATACTTGAGACCGCCTAGTTTACTGTCGCGTCTCATGTTACTTATGATGGTGCATGAAAGCGTCGCGCAAGTTCGCGCTTCCTACCCGTTCTGGTCCTGCAGCGTTACGCTGAAGGTGCAGCCTTTGCCGCCGATGCCATCGTCCAGCGTGACGCTGCCGCCGTGCCTGCGCGCCGCCTCGCGCACGATGGCCAGGCCCAGGCCGGCGCCTGGCGCGGCGTGGCCGCTGCCCCGGTAAAACCGTTCGAACACGCGTGTGCGCAGGGCTGGTGCAATGCCGGGACCGTCATCGGCCACGCTGAGCAGCACGCCCTTGTGCAGCGCCTGCAAGCGCACGCTGATGTGGCTGTGATCGGGCACGTAGGCGATGGCATTGTTGAGCAGATTCTGGACGATCGATTGCCATGCGCCCGCCTCGAGCGGGTAGGGCAGCGCGTCGGGCGCCTCCAGCGACAGCACGATCTGGCGCGCCAGCGCGGCCGGCGCCAGCAGCGCCAGCGCCTGGCGCAGCGGTTGCGCCAGGTCGAGTGCGGCCGCTGCCGGCTGGGCGCCCTGGTCCATGCAGGCCAGGTCCAGCAACTGGCTCAGCAGGTGCGAGGCGCGGCCGATTGCCTGGGCCATGCGGCGCGCCGCGGCGGTGCGCTCGTTGTTATCGGTGGTCATGGCCAGCACGTGGGCCTGGGCCGCCAGCACCGCCATCGGCGTGCGCAATTCATGGGCGGCATCCTGCACGAACGCCTGTTCACGCGCGACCTTGTGGCGCAACTGGCCCAGCAAGTGGTCGAGCGCGCTCACCAGCGGCTGCAGTTCCGCGTGGACGGGAACGGCGACCAGGGCGGACAGGTCGTCGGGCCCCCTGGCCGTCAGCTGGCCGGATAGCTTGCGCAAGGGCGCCAGCGCGCGCGTGACGGCGAACCACAGGGGTAGCATGACGAAGGGAAGGGCGATGACCATATCGAGCGCCAGCGGCCCGCCCAGGGCCTTGACGAGCCAGCTGGTGGGCAGGATGGGCGCCGCCACCAGCAGCGTCCAGCGGCCGCGGCGCCCTTCGTAGAGGCGGTAGGGCTGGCCATCGGCGCTGGCGCCGACGATCTGCCCGGCCATGCCATGCAGGCCAGCCGGCACCCCCTTGGCGGAGACGAACAGGCGGGCGCCGTCGGCATTTCTCAGCTCCATCAGCACCGCGCCCGGCACGCCGCTGGCGCGATAGCTGTCGTCGATCAGGGTGGCGCTGGCAGCGACCGCCGCGCGCGCTTCGGCGGGCGCCTCGAGCGGTCCGATGAGGGTCAGCAGGTTCTCGCCCAGCCTGAGCAAGGTGCGGTCGAGGGCGGCGCGGTCGGTGGCGTCGTACAGTCCCTTGCCCAGTAACACCAGCCAGACCAGCGCAAAGGCGATCAGCAGCGTGAGCATGGCACGCCGCACCAGGGTCGGGCGCAGCAGGGCGGCCCGGGCCTTCATGCGGCGATCAGGTAGCCGATGCCGCGCACGGTGCGGATGCGCTCGGCGCCGATCTTTCTGCGCAGGTTAGACACGTGCACTTCGAGGGCGCCGAAGTCGATGGCGTCGCCCAGCGGCTCGAGCCGTTGCGCCAGCGTGCCCTTGGGCACCACCGTGCCCGGCTCGCGCGCCAGTTCCATCAGCAGGTGAAACTCGCGCGGCGACAGCTCGAGCGGCGCGCCGTGCAGGCGCGCCACGTAGCTGCGCGGTTCGATCTGCAAGTCGCCGATGGTCCACACTTCGCTGGCCTGGCGCGCGTAGCGGCGCAGCACCGCGCGCAGGCGCGAGAGCAGTTCGGCGGTGTCGAACGGCTTGATGAGCACGTCGTCGGCGCCGCCGTCGAGGCCGGCCAGGCGGTCGGCCAGCGCGGCGCGCGCGGTAATGATGACGATGGGCACCACCACCCCCGCGCGGCGCCAGCGCAGCAGCAGATGCAGGCCGTCGCCATCGGGCAGCGCCAGGTCCAGCAACACGCAGTCGAAGGCGGCCACCTCGGACGCCAGCGGCGCTTCGGCCAGGCGGCGCAGCCACACGCTGCTGATGCCTTCGAGTTGCAGGGCCTGCTGCAGGGCGAAGCCCAAATCGAGGTCGTCTTCCAGGATCAGGATGTGCATGGTGGGGGAGGGGCGCCGTCTTTGGCTAAGCCTAAGCTTGCAGTGATTAGAATGACCCTTGTTGCAATGTTGCATTCTGCGGCATGGCGCCCTACTTCGACAAGGATGTTTGATGAGTCCCTTATTTCAATGCCGGCTGCGGCCCCTGTTGCTGCTGACGGCCTGCACGGCCGGCGCCGCCTGGGGCCAGACGGCCCCCGCGCCCGCCGCCGCGCCGATGGCCGTGGTGCAGGTGGACGGCCTGGCCGATCCCGATACCCAATCGTACCGGCGCATGCGCAAGGGGATGGATGCCTTCGAGCAGCACCATGCGCTCGCGCCTGCCGCCGCCTTGCGCTACCGGCTCTATCCGCGCCTGCCCGGGGTGCGGGCGGATGGCGTGCGCCTGCGCCTGCAGGGTGGCACGCGCAGCCTGCCCATTGCGCTCGACCCTGACCTGGGCTTCACCTTGCCACGCGACGCCCAGGCGCTCGACGATGGCGCCGACGTGGTCAGCAATCGCAAGGCGCGCAGCTTCGCCTGGGCGCCCGAAGTGATCACGCCGGGCTTGCCACCGAACACGCGGCGGCTGGGCGACCTGCGGCTCGAATGCCAGATCGACCGCGCCGCCTCGCTGCTGGTGGGCCTGAAAACACCGGCCTATTACGTGATCGAAGCGACCATCGACGTCTGCAGCACCTTTCCCGGCGCCTGGCTGTACTACGCCGAACGGGCCGTGTTCAATGTGACGATGGTGCACGGGCAACGGCGCCAGGTGCTGCTTTCTCCCTATTTGTATGGCAGCCAGGCACCCGTCGCCATCCAGATTTTTTACGATTTTTATCCCTTCCTGATCGATCGCACCTACCACCTCAAGATTTCCGACAGCAGCTGGCCGGACGACACCCTGATCGAACTCGAGTACATGGACGACGCCGTATTGAGCGCCGCGGTGGCGCCATGAGGGCGCGCCTGGCTGGCCTGCTGCTGCCCGTCGTGCTGGGCTTGACGGGCTGCGCCGCGCTGACGGCGCGGCCCCTGAGCGACGACGGCGTGCGGCTGGCGCTGACGGTGGGCGTGAGCACGCGGGCCGACGTGAGCAAGGCGTTCGGCCTGGCCACCGTCAACAGCTTTGCCAGCGGCTACGAGGTGTGGGTCTACAGCGACAAGCGCCACGTGCCGCCGGCCACGGGCCTGATCCCCGTGGTCGGTCCCGTGATCGCCATCCTGGGCGCCGTCAAGCACGAGCGCGAACTGGTGATCCTGTTCGACCGCGAGGGGGTCGTGAAGAAATACCGGCTGCGCGAAAGTTGAGACCGGCTTTCTAGCCGGCCTGTTTTTCCATGAACACGGACAGCGGATCCTCGCTGTAGTCGCCGTAGGCGGCGCGGCGCTGGTAGCCCAGGCGCTGGTACAGCACCAGCGCTTCCGGCTGCGCCGGCCCCGTCTCGAGCATGAAAACCCGGCAACCGTGTTCGACCGCCTTCGCTTCCAGCGCCCCCATCAGGCGCTGCGCCAGGCCCCGGCCGCGCGCGCTCGGGCGCACATAGACACGCTTGATTTCGCCGCAGGCGGGCGTGACGACGACGGCGCCGCAGGCGAGGGCGGTGCCGGCGCTGTCGCGCGCCACGGCAAACAGCACGTTCGGGCTGAGCAGTGCGGCGATATCGAGCGCGTACACATTTTCCGCGGGATAGATCGCATACAGGTAAGCGTCGAGTTCGTCGATGAGCAGGCGCACGTCGGCCTGGTCGGGGGATTCGAAAGTAATGTGCATCAGGGGCCCTGGTAAGTTGCGCTTGCAATTTGCCTTATCATACTGCCACGCTCTTGCCGCCCGTGTTATTCGCCGCGTCGCGATGGCGCCAGCTGCCCTGTTTGTTTGATGAGGATCCACCATGTATCTGCCGACTTACCATGCGCAACCCGATGGCGAGGCCCTGTACGCGCTGATCGAGGCGCATCCACTGGGCACCTGGGTGTGCCGTGGCGCCGGCGGATTGATCGCCAACCATCTCCCCTTCCTGCTCGACCGCACGCGCGGACCGTGCGGCAGCTTGCTGGGCCACGTGTCGCGCGCCAACCCCGTGTGGCGCGACTTGCTGGCCGGCGAAGCGGCCGTCGTCACCTTCCAGGGGCCGCAGGCGTATATCAGCCCCGGCTGGTACCCCGGCAAGGCCGAGCACGGCAAGGTGGTGCCCACCTGGGATTACGCGGTGGCGCACGTGCACGGCACCCCGCGCGTGGTGCAGGACGGCGCCTGGCTGCTCGACGTGTTGTCGCGCCTGACGGCGGTGCACGAGGCGGCGCAAGCTGCGCCGTGGCGCGTGGCCGATGCGCCCGCCGACTTCATCGACAAGCTGCTGGGCGCCGTGGTGGGCATTGAAATTCCCATCGAGCGCCTCAGCGGCAAGCTCAAAGCGAGCCAGGACGAAACGCTGGCGGACCGGCTTGGTACCGTGCGAGGCCTGCGCGCGGCCGGCACCGCCAGCGCCGCCATGATGGCCGCGCTGGTCCAGCAGGCCATCGACACCACGCCGGGCGATTGACGGGACACCTTCGTATTACACTGTACTGACATTGGGGGGAACCATCATGGTCAGATCGGGCGGATGTTTTTGCGGCGCGCTGCGCTACGAAGTGCACGGCGATGTGTTCAACGTCACCACCTGTCACTGCCGCAGTTGCCGGCGCATTGCCGGCGCACCCGCGCTGTCGTGGTTCACCGTGAAGCGGGACGGCTTGCGCTGGCTGGCCGGCAACCCCGCCATTTTGCGCTCGAGCCCGGGCGTGACGCGCACCTTCTGCGCCGCCTGCGGCACCCCGCTCGGCTACCGCCGCGACGACACGCCGGAGGAGTGCGATGTCACCTTGTGCAGCCTGGACGCGCCGGAAACGCTGGCGCCCACCGACCACACGTTTACCGGCGAGGCGCTGCCATGGAACATCGTCTGCGACGGCTTGCCCCGCTATCGGCGCACCCGCGCCGAGGGCTGACGGGGGCACCGTTCACGCAGGTTTGAGCGTGTCATCCCTGTGGACGAACACCTAGCCGTGTCCGCCAGCGTGTTGCGGGGCACGGCCTGCGGCATCGAGGGGACTGGCGCGGGTCGCGCGAAGCGCTTATATTGGCGTGGACTTCATTTAAATTGGGAAACGACCATGCTGGAGCTGCGTCCTTGCTGTGAACAATGTGCGAAGCGCCTGCCGCCAGCCTCGCTGGAGGCGCGTATCTGTTCCTACGAATGCACGTACTGCGCCCATTGCGTGGAAACGGTGCTGCACAATGTGTGTCCCAATTGCGGCAGCGGTTTTACGGCGCGGCCCATCCGGCCCGCCCTTGACCGCCGCAGCGGCAATTACCTGGGCAATGATCCCGCGTCCACGCGCGAACTGGTCCGACCGGTCGATGCGTCCAGTTTTGCGCCTTTGCTAGCCAGCCTGCGCGACGTGCCGCCCGAGCAGCGCTAACGCTTACAAGGCTGCTGCGTAGATCGCCCGCGCGTCCTCGCGGTTCAGCGCGCGCGGGTTGTTGCCCAGCAGGCGAGTCTGCTGCATGGCGTCGTCGGCCAGCCGGTCGAGGTCGGTTTCGGCGATGCCGACTTGTTTGAGCTTGGTGGCAATTCCCGTCACGGTGGCAATTTGCTGCATTGCAATAATCAACGCCTCGGCGCGGGCCGCTTCGCTGCCAGTGGCGGCGGGCGCCACCACCCCCGCCAGTTCCGCGTAGTGGGCGGTCGCGTGCGACAAATTAAAGCGCAGCACGTGCGGCAATACCAGTGAATTGGACAGACCATGTGGCACGTGAAAAATGCCGCCGATGGGGTAAGCGAGCGCGTGCACGGCAGCCACGGGGGCATTGCTGAACGCCTGGCCGGCCAGGCAGGCGCCCACCAGCATGGCCTGGCGTGCGTCGATGTCGCTGCCGTGCTGGCAGGCGCGCACCAGGTTGTTCGACAGCAGCGACAGCGCCTGCTTGGCCAGCAGGTCCGACAGGGGATTTTTCTTGTGCTTGCTGGTGAACGCTTCGATGGCGTGGACCATGGCGTCGATGCCCGTCGCCGCCGTCATCAGGGGCGGCAAACCCAGGGTCAGCGCCGCGTCGAGCACGGCAAGGTCCGCGTAGAGCTGGGGTGCGACCACGCCCATCTTGGTGGTTTCTCCCGTGGTGACGATGGCGATATTCGTCACTTCCGAGCCGGTGCCGGCCGTGGTGGGCACCTGGATCAGGGGCAGTCGCGTGCCCTGGACGTTGCCGATGCCGTAGATGGCGGCGATGGGCTGGGCGCTGGCGGCGAGCACGGCAATTAACTTGGCCACGTCCATCGAGCTGCCGCCGCCGATGCCGATGACGATATCGGCGCCACTGCTGCGGGCGAACTCGACGGCATTGAGCACCACCGCCTCCGGCGGATCGGCGACCACGTCGGCGTACACGCTCACACCGATGGCGTGCTGGGCCAGGCTGGCGGTGGGGCCGGCCAGCAAACCCGTGCGCATAAAGCCCGCATCGGTGACGATCAGGGCGTGGCGGGCGAGGGGGAAACGCTCGGCCACCAGCGCGCCCAGGCGATTGGCGGCGCCGGCTTCGGCGATCAACTGGGGAACGGTGCTGAACTGGAACGGGGTCATGGGCGTGGGGGCGTGGCGGTTCGGACCACCAGCTTACACCAGCAGCCTCGCCTTGCGCAGCGCGTGCGCTGTTCCACGTGGAACAGCGGCCGCATCGCTCTCCTATTTCCTGCGTACAATTATGGTTTTTGCACGGGGAGATGGCGTGGAATACATGGTACTGGCGCTGGCGGCGTTTTTGGCGGGACTGGTCGATGCGGTGGTCGGGGGCGGGGGCCTGATCCAGGTGCCCGTGCTGTTCTCGGCCTTTCCCCGCGAAGTGCCGGCCACGCTGCTGGGCACCAGCAAGCTGGCCGGGGTGTTCGGCACGGGTGCGGCCGCGGTCAATTACGCGCGGCGGGTGAGGGTGGCGTGGAGCGCGGCGGCGCCGGCCGCACTGGCGGCGTTCGCCCTGTCCTTCCTGGGCGCATGGACGGTGACGCGCATGCCGGGCGATTATTTTCGGCTGTTGCTGCCGGTCGTGCTGATCGCCGTGGCCGTCTATACCTTTCGCAAGAAGGACTTTGGCGCCATCCATGCGCCGCTGCACAGCGGCGCGAAGGAGAAAATCATTGCGCTGGGGATGGGGGCGGCGATCGGCTTTTACGATGGTTTTTTTGGCCCCGGCACGGGCAGCTTCTTGATGTTCCTGTTTGTGCGCTTTTTCGGCTTCGATTTTCTCAGCGCGTCGGCGGCGGCCAAGCTGGTCAACGTCGCCTGCAACGTGGCCGCCTTGCTGTGGTTCGGCTACAGCGGCCACCTGCTGTGGCAACTGGGCTTGATGATGGCCGTGTGCCAGGTGGCCGGATCGCTGCTGGGCACCCGCCTGGCGATTCGTCACGGCAGCGTGTTCGTCCGCAAATTGTTCCTCGTCGTCGTCTGCCTGTTGATTCTCAAGACGGGATTCGACGCCATCAAGCGGCTCGTCTAGGGCGATTGTTTCACGTGAAACGGCGGCCGGCCGCGCCCGCTGCGCTGTTTCACGTGGAACCACGATGGGCGAAAAAGCCGCAGTGGCAGGGCGCGTGGGCAGCAAAAACGGGCTGAGACGAATTGTTGGGCACAAAAGACTCTATAATCGGGGCTCAACCTCCTCGCTTTACGCTCCCAACATGCTATTTCCAACTCAATTCGACGTCATCGTCGTCGGCGGCGGCCATGCCGGCACCGAAGCGGCACTGGCCAGCGCCCGCATGGGCCAGGCCACTTTATTGCTCACTCATAACATCGAGACCCTCGGTCAGATGTCGTGCAACCCGTCCATCGGCGGTATCGGCAAGGGCCACCTGGTCAAGGAAGTCGATGCCATGGGCGGCGCCATGGCCCTGGCCACCGACCTGGCCGGCATCCAGTTCCGCATCCTGAACTCGTCGAAGGGGCCGGCCGTGCGCGCCACCCGCGCCCAGGCCGACCGCATCCTCTACAAGGCGGCCATCCGCGAGAAGCTGGAAAACCAGCCGAACTTGTGGCTGTTCCAGCAGGCCGTCGACGACCTCATCATCGAGGGCGACCGCGTGGTGGGCGCCGTCACGCAGATCGGCTTGCAGTTCCGCGCGCGCGCCGTGGTGTTGACGGCGGGTACTTTCCTTGATGGAAAAATCCACGTGGGCCTGCAGTCGCACTCGGCCGGCCGCGCGGGCGACCCGCCCGCCATCTCGCTGTCGGCCCGCCTGAAAGAATTGAACCTGGGGCAGGGCCGCCTGAAAACGGGCACGCCACCGCGCATCGACGGGCGCAGCATCGATTTTTCCGTGATGAGCGAGCAGCCGGGCGACCTCGATCCCGTGCCCGTGTTTTCCGTCATGGGCAACACCGCCATGCACCCGCGCCAAATTCCGTGCTGGATGACGCACACCAATGCCACCACCCACGACATCATCCGCGCGGGCCTGGACCGCAGCCCCATGTACACGGGCGTGATCGAAGGCGTCGGGCCCCGCTATTGCCCGTCAATCGAAGACAAGATCCACCGCTTCGCCGGCAAGGATTCGCACCAGATCTTCCTCGAACCGGAAGGCTTGACGACGCACGAGTACTATCCGAACGGCATCTCGACGAGCTTGCCATTTGACGTGCAGATCGCCCTCGTGCGCTCGATGAAGGGGATGGAGAACGCCCACATCCTGCGGCCCGGCTACGCCATCGAATACGATTATTTCGATCCCCGGGGTCTAAAAACGTCGCTGGAAACCAAGGCCATCGGCGGCCTGTTCTTTGCCGGCCAGATCAACGGCACCACCGGCTACGAGGAAGCGGCAGCGCAGGGCATGCTCGCCGGTATCAACGCGGCCCGCCTGACCCAGGGCAAGGACGCCTGGGTGCCGGCCCGCTCGGAAGCCTACCTGGGCGTGCTGGTCGACGATTTGACGACGCAAGGGGTGCTCGAGCCGTACCGGATGTTTACCAGCCGCGCCGAATTCCGCCTGAGCCTGCGCGAAGACAATGCCGACATGCGCCTGACCCAGGTCGGCCGCGAACTGGGCGTGGTGGGCGACGCCCAGTGGCAGGCCTTCGACACCAAGCGCGAAGCGGTGGCGCGCGAACTGGAACGGCTGCGCTCGACGTGGGTCAACCCCCGCGTGCTGGCGGCGGCCGAATCGGAACGGGTGATTGGCCAGGCGATCGAGCGCGAATATTCGCTGGCCGACCTGCTGCGCCGCCCCGGCGTGGCCTATGACGGCCTGATGACGCTGCAAGGGATCGATGGTCAGGCGCTGGCCGGCCCCGGCGTTGACGACGCGGCCGTGCGCGAACAGATCGAAATCCAGCTCAAGTATGCGGGCTATATCGACCGCCAGGCCAAGGAAGTTGAGCGCCACGACCACTACGAAAACCTCAAGCTGCCCGACGGTTTCGATTATCTCGACATCAAGGCCCTGTCCATCGAAGTGCGCCAGAAGCTCGACAAGCAGCGCCCGGAAACGCTGGGCCAGGCCTCGCGCATTTCCGGCGTCACGCCGGCCGCCATTTCCCTGTTGCTGGTGCACCTGAAAAAACGGGGTGCGCGCGGCTTTACCACCCTCAACGAGGAGCTGGCCCAATGAAGCCGTTCGACCGCAATGGGCTGGCGGCCGTGCTGGCCGCCGGCAGTCGTGCACTGGCCGTCGAGCTGAGCGAGCAGCAGCACGCCCAGCTGCTCGACTACTTGGCCCTGCTGGTGAAGTGGAATGCCGTCTACAACCTGACCTCGGTGCGCGATCCCCTGCAGATGGCCACCTTGCACCTGCTCGATTCGCTCGCCGCCGTGCCCGCGTTCACGGGGGCGCGCAAGGTGCTCGACGTGGGCGCCGGCGGTGGTTTGCCCGGCATCGTGCTGGCCATTGCCCGGCCGGACCTGGCCGTGTCCCTGATCGACACGGTGCACAAGAAAACCGCGTTTCTCAAGCAGGTCAAGGCCGAACTCGGTCTGGCCAACGTCACCGTCTACACGGCCAAGGTGCAGGAGGTGGTGGTGCCGGCGCCGTTCGACGTGATCACCTCGCGCGCGTTTGCCGACCTGTCCGATTTCGTCAACTGGTCCGGACACCTGCTCGAGGAGGGCGGCCAGTTCATCGCCCTCAAGGGGGTGGCCCCGGCCGACGAGCAGGAACGGCTGCCGGCGCCGTGGAAAGTGACGCAATTGCAGGCTTTGCGGGTACCCGGCCTCGATGCGGAACGTCACCTGGTGTTCATTGGCAAATAAAGCTAAATGGTATAAATCGTTTATATGGTTTATACCTGATACTTTATTTATATTAGTCATACTAAATTAATAGTTTATACGACATAAACCGTAATACTAATCGTATTGCTTATCTTTTTCGCGGCGAATTCAAGAACCTACATGGCCAAAATATTTTGCGTAGCAAACCAGAAGGGCGGGGTGGGCAAGACCACCACCAGCGTCAACCTGTCGGCGGGCCTGGCCAAGCTCGATCAACGGGTGCTGCTGGTCGACCTCGATCCGCAGGGCAACGCCACCATGGGCGCCGGCATCAACAAGGCGGGCCTGGCGGCATCAACCTACCAGGTGCTGCTGGGCGAGGCAGACGTCGCCACGGCGCGCCAGCGCTCCGAGTCGGGCCGCTTCGACGTGCTGCCGTCAAACCGCGAGCTGGCCGGCGCCGAGGTGGAGATGGTCGAACTCGACGCGCGTGAACGGCGCCTGAAGGACGCGCTGGCGCTGGTCGACGCCGACTACGATTTCATCCTGATCGACTGCCCGCCCGCGCTGTCGATGCTGACCCTGAACGGCTTGTGCGCCGCCCACGGCGTCATCATCCCCATGCAGTGCGAGTACTACGCCCTCGAAGGCCTGTCCGACCTGGTCAACACCATCAAGAAGGTGCACGCCAACCTCAATCACGACCTGAAAATCATCGGCCTGCTGCGGGTGATGTTCGACCCGCGCATGACGCTGTCGCAACAGGTCTCGGCCCAGCTCGAGCAGCACTTCGGCGACAAGGTCTTCAACACCATCATCCCGCGTAATGTGCGGCTGGCCGAAGCGCCGTCGTACGGCGTGCCGGGGGTGGTGTTCGATCCCGCCTCGAAGGGGGCGCAGGCGTACATCGCCTTTGGCGCCGAAATGGTCGAGCGCATCAAATCCATGTGAGCGGCGCCGCCGCCAGCCCCCCTCAACGACCCACCGCATACTGAAAGAAGCACGCAACATGGCAACCAAAAAACTCAAGGGCCTCGGCCGCGGTCTCGACGCGCTGCTGGGCGGCGACGCCGACTTCAACCCGTTTCAGCAGGACCCGGGCCTGCCCACCAGCCTGCCCGTGACCCAGCTGCAGGCGGGCCGCTACCAGCCCCGCACCCGCATGGACGAAGGCGCCCTCGATGAACTGGCCGCCTCGATCAAGGCGCAAGGGGTGATGCAGCCGGTGCTGGTGCGACCCATCGGCAAGGACGGCGCCCTGATCACCTACGAGATCATCGCCGGCGAACGGCGCTTTCGCGCCGCCCAGATCGCCGGCCTCGCAACGATCCCCGTGCTGGTGCGCGAGGTCGACGACCAGACCGCCGCCGCCATGGCGCTCATCGAGAACATCCAGCGCGAAGACTTGAACCCGCTGGAGGAGGCGCAGGGCATCGCCCGCCTGATCGACGATTTCAAATTCACCCACGAACAGGCGGCGCAGGCGGTGGGGCGCTCGCGCTCGGCCGTGTCGAACCTGCTGCGCCTGATCAACCTGGCCCAGCCCGTACAAACCATGCTGATGGCGGGCGACCTCGACATGGGCCACGCGCGCGCGCTGCTGGCGGTAGACGCGGCCACCCAGATCAGCCTGGCGAGCCAAGTGGTGGCCAAGCGACTGTCGGTCAGGGAAACGGAAAAACTGGTCAGCCGCACCATCGATGAGGCGGCCAACCCGCCCACCCCCCGCCTGAAAGAAAAATCGGGCGATATCGCCCGCCTCGAAGAAGAATTGTCCGACCGCCTGGCCACGCCCGTGCTATTTAAAATGGGCAACAAGGGGCGCGGCCAGATGATCATCGACTTCGCCGACCTCGATATCCTCGATGGCGTTCTGGCAAGACTACGGGCGTAAACACGGGCCGTCCCGGGCGTGGCGACAGTCTTGCCTTTAAAACCAGCAAGCTGTCGGTAAGTCATTGACCTTCAACAAGAAACTTGCTTTGCAGGCCATACCGCAATGTTGACTGCACCTTAATGGAACACCTGCCCGCTATCCGTGGTTTTTGACGCGCATTGCGCTCCGACAAAGTGCGTCAACGTTTGACGCGTATGTGCGTAGACCTTATAATCCCGCTGATTCACGCAATCTCACCCAACGCAACACAGCTTTTACAGGCTGCGAAAAGAAGAAAAAATGTTGCGCTTAGTTTCCCTGCAATTGATGGCAACCATCGTGGCCGGCTTGATCGCCGCCTGGCTCGGTGGCTGGCCTGCCGCCGTGTCGGCGATGCTGGGGGGATTTTGCTGTGTCGTTCCCAACGGATTGTTTGCCCTGCGCCTGTTTGCGAATGCGCAGAAACCCGGTGGGGCCAATCCGATGACCTTTATGGTCGGGGAATTTATCAAGATTGCATTGACGTTGACCCTGTTGGGGGTCACCGCATGGCTGTACCGCGATTTGAACTGGCTCGCCTTGTTATGCGGCTTCATCGTGGCACTGAAAAGTTACATCATCTTATTGTTTAGGCGCTAGACATGACTACTGAAACCGTCGCTGCAGGAGCACAACCGGTAGGCGAGCACGCGCTCACCGCTGGGCAATACATCACCCACCACCTGGGGCACATGCGTTCGCAAGCCCAGCCGGGGATTATTGACTTCAATGTCGTCAACTATGACACCATCCTGTTCTCCGTCATCACCGCGCTGATTGCCTTCTTCCTGCTGCGCGCTGCCGCCAGCCGTGTCACCTCGGGCGTACCGAGCCGCTTCCAGGGCGCCGTCGAGTCGCTCGTTGAACTGGTCGAAGACCAGTCCAAAGCCATCGTCCACGGCGACCGCAGCTTCATCGCCCCGCTGGCCCTGACGGTGCTGGTCTGGGTCATCCTGATGAACTCGATCGACTTCCTTCCTGTCGACCTGTTCGCCACCATCTTCCGCGCCCTGGGCATCCACACCGCCGAAGGCCACGAACCATTCTTCCGCTCGGTCCCCACGGCCGACCTGAACGGCACCTTCGGCATGGGTATCGTCGTGTTTGCCTGCATGATTTACTACGGCATCAAGATCAAGGGCGCCGGCGGCTTCGTCAAGGAACTGTTCACCGCACCGTTCGGTGCCCATCCCGCGCTGTGGATTTTCAATTTTGGTTTGAACCTGATCGAGTACGCGGCCAAAACGGTCTCGCTGTCGATGCGACTGTTCGGCAACATGTTTGCCGGTGAGTTGCTGTTCCTGTTGATCGCCCTGCTCGGCGCTACCTGGATTGGCGTGACCACCCAGAGCGTCGCACTGGCCGGCCTGCAGGTCTTGCTCGGTACGGGTTGGGCGCTGTTCCACTTGTTGATCGTGCCACTGCAAGCGTTCATTTTCATGATGCTGACCCTGGTCTACATCGGTCAAGCCCACGAAGGACACTAAGCAGGACGGTCAATCCCCTCAGGGACACCAAGCAGTAACTGTAAGAATCGTAGGAATCGTAGGAAAATGTAGTCTCTGGTAGTTTTAACTTTAACGTTTTATTTTTTTGATTATTTAAGGAGTTTTTGATGACTAACATCGCTTTCGTAGCACTGGCTTGCGGCTTGATCATTGGTTTGGGTGCTATCGGTGCATGTATCGGTATCGGCATCATGGGCGGTAAGTTCATCGAAGCTTCGGCACGTCAACCAGAACTGATGAACACCCTGCAAACCAAGATGTTCCTGCTGGCTGGTCTGATCGATGCGGCGTTCCTGATCGGCGTTGGTATCGCAATGATGTTTGCGTTCTCCAGCCCGTTCCCTGCGTAAGCAATAGTTCTCAATAGCCGGGACTTGCGCGTGCGCGGGGCCCGGCATACGTCATTCTGAGAAGGAAAAAGCTGTGAACTTAAATTCGACAATGTTCGTCCAGGCGATCGTCTTCCTGATCCTGGCGTTTTCGATTGCCAAATTCGTCTGGCCGCCGATGATGGCAGCGCTCGACGCGCGCGCCAAGAAAATCGCCGACGGCCTCGCCGCCGCCGACCAGGGCAAGCAAGCCATGGCCGCCGCCGAAAAACGTGTGCAAGCCGAACTCGCTGGCGCCCGTGACGAAGGCCAGAAACGCATCGCCGACGCCGAAAAGCGCGCGACGATGGTGGCCGACGAGATCAAAGCGAACGCCAACGCCGAAGCGGGCCGCATCATCGCCCAGGCCAAGGCCGACGCCGATCAGCAAGTGACCAAGGCTCGCGAAGAACTGCGCGCGCAAGTTGCCGGCCTCGCCGTCAAGGGCGCCGAGCAAATTCTCAAACGTGAAGTGAACGCAGCGGCCCACGCCGACCTGCTGTCGCAACTGGCAACCGAGCTGTAATCATGGCAGAACTCGCAACCGTCGCCCGTCCGTACGCCGAAGCGCTGTTTCGTGTCGCCCAAACCGGCGACATGGCTGCCTGGTCCACCCTGGTGTCCGAGCTGGGCAATATCGGCGTCAATGCCGATGTGCAAGATTTCGCGCGCAATCCGAACGTCACGCCGGCCCAGGTCGCCGAGGCGTTCGCCGCGATGATCAAGTCGCCCGTCACGGCTGAAGCGACCAACTTCATCGCCATCCTGATCGAGAACCGCCGCATTGCCCTGCTGCCGGAAATCGCCGCGCAATTCGCCGTGCTCAAGAATGCACAGGAAGGCGCCGCCGATGCCCACGTTATCAGCGCGTTCGACATGTCGAGCACGCAGGTGACCGACCTGGTGGCGAGCCTGGAAAAGAAATTTGGCCGCAAGCTCAACCCGACCGTGACAGTGGATGCCTCGCTGATCGGTGGTGTGCGCGTGGTGGTCGGCGACGAAGTGCTCGACACCTCGGTCCGCGCCAAGCTGCAACAGATGCATGTTGCGCTGGCGTCGTAATCGATCCTGTCAGTAAAGCACTCGCGCCGGCGCCCCGCCTCTTGCCCTACGCATCAAGAAACTATTAGGAGTTAGCATGCAACTTAACCCATCTGAAATCAGCGAACTGATCAAGAGCCGCATCCAGGGCCTCGAAGGTTCCGCTGAAGTTCGCAATCAAGGCACGGTTATCTCCGTCGCCGACGGTATCTGCCGTATTCATGGTCTGTCGGACGTGATGCAGGGCGAGATGCTGGAATTCCCGGGCAACACCTTCGGCCTGGCCATGAACCTCGAGCGCGATTCCGTCGGCGCCGTGATTCTGGGTGCTTACGAGCACATCTCCGAAGGCGACGTCGTCAAGACCACCGGCCGCATCCTGGAAGTGCCGATCGGTCCTGAACTCAAAGGCCGCGTGGTCAACGCCCTCGGTCTGCCGATCGATGGCAAGGGTCCCGTCAATGCAAAACTGACCGCCCCGATCGAAAAAATCGCCCCTGGCGTGATCGCCCGTCAGTCCGTCTCGCAGCCAATGCAGACGGGCCTGAAGTCGATCGACTCGATGGTGCCGATCGGCCGTGGCCAGCGCGAGCTGATCATTGGTGACCGCCAGACCGGTAAATCGGCTGTCGCGATCGATGCGATCATCAACCAGAAGGGCCAGAACATGACGTGTATCTACGTCGCGATCGGCCAGAAGGCATCGACCATCAAGAACATCGTGCGCTCGCTGGAAACCCACGGCGCCATGGAATACACGATCGTCGTCGCCGCGTCGGCGTCGGAATCGGCTGCCATGCAATACATCAGCCCGTACTCGGGTTGCGCCATGGGCGAATACTTCCGTGACCGCGGCGAAGACGCACTGATCGTCTACGATGATCTGTCGAAACAAGCTGTTGCGTATCGCCAGATTTCGCTGCTGCTGCGCCGTCCACCAGGCCGCGAAGCCTACCCTGGCGACGTGTTCTACCTGCACAGCCGCCTGCTCGAGCGCGCAGCCCGCGTGAACCCCGACTATGTCGAGAAGTTCACCAACGGCGCCGTGGTTGGCAAGACCGGTTCGCTGACGGCCCTGCCGATCATCGAAACGCAAGCGGGCGACGTGTCCGCCTTCGTGCCGACCAACGTGATTTCGATTACCGATGGCCAGATCTTCCTGGACACCGCCCTGTTCAACGCGGGCGTGCGTCCGGCCATTAACGCCGGTATTTCCGTCTCGCGCGTCGGTGGCGCCGCCCAGACCAAGGTCATCAAAAACCTGTCCGGCGGTATCCGTACCGACCTGGCGCAGTACCGCGAGCTGGCTGCCTTTGCGCAGTTCGCTTCGGACCTGGACGAATCGACCCGCAAGCAGCTCGACCGTGGCGCCCGCGTCACCGAACTGCTCAAGCAGGCGCAATACTCGCCCCTGTCGATCTCGCTGATGGCCGTGTCGCTGTTTGCAGTCAACAAAGGTTATTTCGACGATATCGAAGTCAAGAAGGTTCTGGCATTCGAAGCTGGCCTGCACGGCTACATGAAGACCAAGCAAGCCGCTCTCCTGGCCAAGATCGAAGAGACCAAGCAACTCGACAAAGATGGCGAAACCGCCATGGCTGCCGCTGTTGCTGACTTCAAGAAATCCGGCGCATATTAATGTTTGATGGCGCCGCAAGGTAACGCGGCGCTTGAAGGCGCATAAGGAGTAAGGACTCATGGCATCAGGCAAAGAGATACGAGGCAAGATCAAGAGCGTAGAGAATACGAAGAAGATCACCAAGGCGATGGAAATGGTCGCCGCATCGAAAATGCGCAAGGCGCAGGATCGCATGCGGGCCGCCCGTCCCTACAGTGACAAGATTCGCAATATCACCGCCAATCTGGCCAAGGCAAATCCGGAATACACCCACCCGTTCATGGCCCAGGCCAAGACCGGGCAGGCAAAAGCCGTTGGTTTTATCGTCGTCACGACCGACAAGGGTCTGTGCGGCGGCATGAACACCAACGTGCTGCGGATGATGACGCAGAAAACGCGCGAGCTCGAAGCAGCTGGCAACAAGATTGAAGCAGTTGCCATTGGCAACAAGGGTTTGGGTTTTTTGAATCGGGTTGGCATTCGCGTGGTATCGCACGCCGTGCAAATCGGCGATACGCCGCACCTGGAAAAGTTGATCGGACCCGTCAAGGTCATGCTCGACGCTTACCAGGAAGGCAAGCTGGACGCCGTCTACCTGTGCTACACCAAGTTCATTAACACGATGAAGCAAGAGCCGATGGTGGAGCAGTTGCTGCCACTGGCCGCCGACAAGCTCGAAGGTGACAAAGGGAACCATTCCTGGGATTACATCTACGAGCCGGAAGCGCAAACCGTGATCGATGAGCTGCTGGTGCGCTACGTGGAAGCGCTGGTCTACCAGGCCGTTGCTGAAAACCTCGCCTCCGAGCAATCGGCGCGCATGGTCGCCATGAAGGCGGCAAGCGACAACGCCGGTAGCGTCATTGGCGAGCTGAAACTGGTCTACAACAAGACCCGCCAGGCAGCGATTACCAAAGAACTCTCCGAGATCGTCGCCGGTGCGGCAGCGGTCTAAACCCGAATTTCATTAAATATTTAAGGAACGAACATGGCTGATGGCAAAATCGTTCAGTGTATCGGCGCTGTGGTGGACGTTGAGTTCCCACGCAATGCAATGCCGAAAGTCTTCGACGCACTGAAAATGGCAGGCTCCGAGCTGACCCTGGAAGTACAACAGCAGCTGGGCGACGGCATTGTCCGTACCATTGCGCTGGGTACCTCGGACGGTCTGCGTCGCGGCATGGCAATCCAGAACACCGGCAAGCCTATCATGGTCCCGGTCGGCAAAGCCACCCTGGGTCGCATCCTGGACGTGCTGGGCAACCCGATCGACGAATGCGGTCCTGTCTCGCACGAGCAAACCGCCTCGATCCACCGCGTGGCCCCGGCCTACGACGAGCTGTCGCCGTCGCAAGACCTGCTGGAAACCGGCATCAAGGTGATCGACCTGGTGTGCCCGTTCGCCAAGGGCGGTAAAGTCGGCCTGTTCGGCGGCGCCGGCGTGGGCAAGACCGTCAACATGATGGAACTGATCAACAACATCGCAAAAGCACACTCGGGCGTGTCCGTGTTTGCCGGCGTTGGTGAGCGTACCCGCGAAGGTAACGACTTCTACCACGAGATGGCCGATGCAAAGGTCGTCGACCTGGAAAATCCGGAAAACTCGAAAGTGGCGATGGTCTACGGCCAGATGAACGAGCCGCCAGGTAACCGTCTGCGCGTGGCGCTGACCGGCCTGACGATCGCTGAATCGTTCCGTGATGAAGGCAAGGACGTGCTGTTCTTCGTCGACAACATCTACCGCTTCACCCTGGCCGGTACCGAAGTGTCGGCACTGCTCGGCCGTATGCCGTCGGCCGTGGGTTACCAGCCAACCCTGGCCGAAGAGATGGGCCGCTTGCAAGAGCGCATCACCTCGACCAAGACCGGTTCGATCACCTCGATCCAGGCCGTGTACGTCCCTGCCGATGATTACACCGATCCATCGCCAGCGACCACCTTTGCCCACCTGGATTCGACCGTCGCCCTGTCGCGTGACATCGCTTCGCTGGGTATCTACCCGGCCGTCGATCCACTCGACTCGACCTCGCGTCAGCTCGACCCGCTCGTCGTCGGTCAGGAACACTATGACACCGCGCGCGCCGTCCAGGGCACCTTGCAGCGTTACAAGGAATTGCGCGACATTATCGCGATTCTGGGCATGGACGAGCTGGCACCGGAAGACAAACTGCTGGTCGCGCGTGCACGTAAGATGCAGCGTTTCCTGTCGCAGCCTTTCCACGTCGCTGAAGTGTTTACCGGTTCGCCAGGCAAATACGTTTCGCTCAAAGACACGATCAAGGGTTTCAAAATGATCGCTTCGGGCGAACTCGATCACTTGCCTGAGCAAGCGTTCTACATGGTTGGCACGATCGAAGAAGCCATCGAAAAAGCCAAGAAACTCGGCTAATCCGACTCCTTCACCGATAGGACACACATGGCAAATACCATTCACGTTGACGTCGTCTCGGCCGAGTCCCTGATTTTCTCGGGCGAAGCCGAATTCGTCGCGTTGCCCGGTGAGTCGGGTGAGCTGGGGATCTATCCCAAGCACACCCCGCTGATCACGCGCATCCGCCCGGGTGCGGTACGGATCAAGAAGGCAGGCAGCGACGAGGAAGAATTCGTCTTCGTCGCCGGCGGCATTCTGGAAGTGCAGCCGAACGGCGTGACCGTTCTGGCCGACACTGCCATCCGCGGTCACGATCTGGACGAAGCCAAAGCACTCGAAGCCAAGAAACTGGCCGAAGAGTCGATGGTCAACAAGGACTCGAAAATCGACTACGCGAAAGCGCAGTCGGAGCTGGCGACCGCAATCGCCCAGCTGGCGGCCATCGCCCGCCTGCGCAAGATCAAGTAATTTAGTAGATTGCGCACAATAAAGGCAGCTTCGGCTGCCTTTTTTTCGTTAACCGTGCCCGTGCCGGACTTGGCCACACCTGGCCGTATCGGTCCGCAAGCGGTCCCGATACCGTCTTTCCCCGGCCTGGTGCGCCCCGTAAGATCGTGGCATCATTCAACCCGGCACGAAGGAGCACCACCATGAAAAGCGCACTACTCGTCATCGACGCCCAGCAGACGTTCAAGCACACCGCCTACTGGTCCGATTCCGACCTGCCCGCGTATCTCGCCAGGCAACAGGCACTGATCGATGGCTGCGTCGACCGGGGCGTGCCCGTGGTCCAGGTGTTTCACGAGAGCGCACAGGGCCCGTTTGCCGTCGCCGCCAACCTGCGCACCATCGATGGGCTGGCCATCGCACCGGCGGTGGTGTTTCGCAAGCACGTCCATAGCGCCCTGGCGGGGACGGGCTTGCTGGCGTGGCTGACTGCGCGCGGGATCGACCATCTCATCATCAGCGGTATCCGCACGGAACAGTGCTGCGAAACCACAACCCGCCAGGCCTCCGACAGCGGCTTCCAGGTCGATTTCGTCACCGAAGCGACGCTGACCTTTCCCATGCAACATGCGCGCAGTGGCCGGACCTATACGACGGCGCAACTGCGCGAGCACACGGAACTGGTGCTCGAAGGGCGCTTCGCCCGCATCGTCAGCGTGGCGCAAGCGCTCGCCGCGCTCGATGCCCCCCTCGCCACCCTCGCCACCACCGCCTGAGCAGGCGCCATCGATGACGCCCGCCATCCCCGTGCTGTTTGTCCTGCCGCAACATGTCCTGATGCTCGACCTGGCAGGGCCGGCCGAAGTCTTGCGGGTGGCCTCGCAGCTCGATGCCGCCCAGGCGGGGCAGGCGCCGCCCCGTTTTACGCTGCGCTATGCGGGGCCGGCCGCGCAGGTACACAGCTCGATCGGCTTGCCGCTGAACGACATTGCGCCCCTGCCCGCAACCCTGGCGGCGGGGACCATCATCGTGCTGGTGGGCGCCGGCGGCACCGCTGACACGCAGCTTCGCGGCGCCATCGACGCCACCTGCGAGGCGATCGCCGCCTGGCTCAGGCCGCTGATGGCGACCGGCCAGCACCGCCTGCTGTGCGTGTGCGCGGGCGCCCTGATCGCCGCCCGCGCCGGCCTGCTCGACGGCCGCCGCTGCACCACCCACCACGCGCTGTGTGCCAGCCTGCAGCAGATGGCGCCGCGCGCCACGGTGCTGGAAAACCGCCTGTACGTGGCCGACGGCGCCATCTGCACCAGCGCCGGCATCACCGCCGGCATCGACATGATGCTGCACGTGCTGGCCGAACTGTCGAGCAGCCGCGTCGCCTGCGCGGTGGCGCGCGCGATGGTCGTGTACATGCGACGGGCGGGCGCCGACCCGCAACTGTCGGCCTGGACGACGGGGCGCAACCACCTGCATCCGGGCCTGCACCGGGTGCAGGACGCCATCGCCGCCGATCCCCCCCGCGCCTGGGGTGCCGACGACATGGCCCGGCTGGCATGCAGCAGCACGCGCCACCTGTCGCGCCTGTTTCTCGACTACACGAACGGCAGCCCGCTCGACCATGTGCACCAGCTGCGCCTGGCACTGGCGCGCGAGATGATCATGCAGTCGCCCCTGGACCTCGAACGCGTCGCCCAGCAATCGGGCTTCGGCTCGGCAAGGCAGCTGCGGCGCATCTGGCGCCGCTACTATCCGGGCGCGCCGTCCGATGCGCGCCGTGCCGGCCAGTCTTGATACGGCAGCGGCGGCCGCCGCCGTCACCGTCCTGGCGCCCAATCAATTGGCCAGCACCGCGCCACGGCGCACCTGAAACTGCTACGCTATTGGCACACCAACATTGTCGAATTTTATTCATGAAAACCATTCCCCAGATCCTGCAAGACGCCAGGACCATCGCCGTGGTCGGCTTGTCCGACAAACCTGAGCGGGCCAGCAACGAAGTGGCCGCTTACTTGCAGAACGCCGGCTACCGCATCGTGCCCGTCAACCCGGCGCTGGCCGGTCAGACCGTGCTCGGCGAAACCGCCTACGCCAGCCTGCACGAGGCCGCCGCCGCGCTGCGCGCCGACGGCATCGCCATCGACGTCGTCGACTGCTTCCGCAAGGCGGCCGATATTCCCGAGATTGCCCGCGACGCCATCGCGGTGCGCGCCGGCGCCTTGTGGATGCAGCTGGGGATCGAACACCAGGGTGCCGCCGACCTGGCCAGCGCCGCCGGGCTCGATGTGGTGATGAACCACTGCATGAAGATCGAACACCATCACCTGCGCGCCGCGCTGGAGCAGGCATGAAGCTGCGCGAGCGCCTGCGCGCGGGAAAAAATTTCAAGCTGCGGGAAGAAGACGCCGACGACAAGCCCCTGCGCGAAAAAAACAATGGCGACTCCAAGAGCGCCACCAAGGACGAAGAGCGGGCCAGCACGGCCGCCATCACGGCGCAGATCGCTGCGCTGCAGGAAATGCTGTATGCCCAGCGCAAGCACAAGGTGTTACTGGTGCTGCAGGGCATGGACACGGCCGGCAAGGACGGCACCATCACCGCGCTGTTCCAGACCATCAATCCGATGGGCTTGCGCGCGGTGGGCTTCAAGGCGCCGTCGCCGGCCGAACTGGCCCACGATTTCCTGTGGCGCATCCACCAGCAGGTGCCGGTGCCGGGCGAAATCGCCATTTTCAATCGCAGCCACTATGAAGACGTCCTCATCACCAGCGTGCAGGGCATGATCGACGAGCCCGAATGCAAGCGCCGCTACCAGCACATCCTCGATTTCGAGCGCATGCTGACGGAGACGGGCACCCTGATCATCAAGGTGTTCCTGCATATTTCCAAGGACGAGCAGCGCGCACGCTTGCAGGCGCGCATCGACGACCCCAATAAACAGTGGAAGTTCGATCCGAACGACCTGGTGCAGCGCAAAAAATGGGACGACTATCAGCTGGCCTACCAGCGCGCGATCGCCGTCACCGACACCGACCAGGCGCCCTGGTACGTCATTCCCGCCAACTCCAAGACCCACCGCAACCTGTTGATCTCGTCCCTGTTGCTGGAAATTTTGCAGGATCTCAATCTGCGCTATCCTGATCCCCAGCCCGATGTCGGGAAAATCAAGGTCGAGTAAATCGCTGCCGGACTTGCGCTAGAATTGCCGTTTACTTTATTTGGGATGGATCATGTTCAAAACCACTGCCGCTGTCTTGCTGTCCCTGTCCGCCGTGGGCGCCGCGCCCGCGGCCTTCGCCCAGGCGGGCGCACCTGCCGCCGCGCCCGCCGCCAAGTCCTGTCCCGCCATCCTCCAGCACAGTTTTAATCGCCTGCAGGACGAAGCGCCGCAGGACCTGTGCCAGTACGCGGGCAAGGTGGTGTTGGTGGTCAATACCGCCAGCTACTGCGGCTTTACCAGCCAGTACCAGGGCCTGGAAAAGCTGTACGCCAAGTACGGCAAGCAAGGCCTGGTGGTGCTGGGCTTTCCGTCGAACGATTTCGGCAAGCAGGAGCCAGGTAGCGCCAAGGAAATTGCCGATTTTTGCTACAACACTTATGGCGTGAAATTTCCCATGTTCGCCAAGTCGTCCGTCAAAGGCACGGCCGCCAATCCCCTGCACGCGAGTTTGATCAAGCAGACGGGCAAGGAGCCGAAGTGGAATTTCACCAAGTACCTGATCGACCGCAACGGCAAGGTGCTCGAGTATTTCCCTAGCAAGGTCGAGCCGGAAGACAAGGCCCTGGTGAGCAAGGTCGAAGCGGCGCTGGCGTCGTAAGAGGGCGGTTTATTGCAGCAGCCGGGCCCGCAGCGGCCCGCGCAGCGCGTTGCACACGACGATCTCCTGCGCCGCCGCCAGCATCGCCCGCGTGATGATGGCCTCGCGCGCGTCCCAGGCGGGCGCTTCGAGCAGCAGCGATCGCATCACCCCCGGCAGCACGCCGCACGACAGCGGTGGCGTGAGCCAGCGCCCGTCGATGCGCACGAACACATTCGAGCGTCCCCCTTCCGTCAACTCGCCCCGTTCATTGAAAAACACGGTGTCGAAGCCGCCGCGCGTCTCGGCCTCGCGCCAGGCGGCGTCGTAGCGCGTCCTGACGCTGGTTTTATGGCGCAGGAACAGCTCGTCCGCGCTGCTGGCGTCGTCGGCCAGCAGCAGGCCCACCGGTTCCTGCACGGGTGTCAAGGGCGCCGCCTGCGTGTGCAGGGTGCCATCCGCGCGCAAGCCCAGCCGCAGGCGGTGAAACGCCTGCGGCGCCAGCGCCGCGCAGGCCGATTGCAACAGCGCCTCGGCCGCCGCGACGTCGAACGGCACGCCAAAATAACGGGCCGACCGGGCCAGGCGCGCCAGGTGGCGTTCGCGGTGGCGCACGCCGTCCGCGGCGCTGGCGCGCATGGTCTCGAACAGCTCGAATGGCTGCGCGAGCCCCGTCAGAAAGCGCGCTTTCAAGGCGCACTCGGCGTATTCATCGGCCGCTTCGCTGTCGAACACGATGCCGGCGCCCACCCCCATCTCGCCGTGGCGCACGCCGTCCGCCGGCGCTTGCAGGGTGAGCGTGCGGATCGGCACCGACAGGCAAAAGTCGCCCACCGCCGCGCCCGCGCGGGGCGGATCGAACCAGCCGATCGCGCCCGTATAAATGCCGCGCGGCGTGCTTTCCAGTTCGCCGATGATTTCCATGGTGCGCCGCTTGGGCGCGCCCGTGATCGAGCCGCACGGGTACAGGGCGGTAAAAATCTGGGCCAGGCCCACGTCCTCGCGCAGGCGCGCCCGCACCGTCGACGTCATCTGCAGCACGGTGCTGTAACGCTGGACGTCGAACAGGGCCGAGGCGTCGACGCTGCCGGTGACGGCGATGCGTCCCAGGTCGTTGCGCAGCAGGTCGACGATCATCAGGTTTTCCGCGCGGTTCTTCGGGTCCGCCGCCAGCGCCGCGGCGCGCGTGGCGTTGATGGCGTCGTCGGTGCTGGCCGGCGCCGTGCCTTTCATGGGCCGTGCCAGCAGTTCGCCGTCCAGGTGGCGCACGAACAGCTCGGGCGAGAGCGACAGCACGGTGCGCCCGTCGGGCAGCGCCACCAGCGCGCCGTAGGGCACCGGCTGGCGCGCCCGCAGGCGCGCATACAGCGACAGGGGCGAACCGAAGGCGTCAAAGCGCAGGCGGTAGGTAAAATTGACCTGGTAGGTGTCGCCGGCGGCGATGAACTCGTGCACGCGTGCCAGCGCCCCGTCGAAGGCGGCCCGATCGACGCTGGCGGCGACGCCGGCGATGCCGGCCGGCGCCGCGTCGGCGCGCGAGGCCAGCCAGTCGGCCACCTGGGCCGACGTCAGGTGCGCGCAGTGCGCAAACAGCAGCACCTGCGCCAGCGGCGCAGCGGCCGGCGGCGTCGCCATGCCAAGTAGCGCGCTGCCCAGTTCATACGTGAGCACCGGCACCGCGTACAGGCCGCGCGCCAGCGCGTCCTGCATCTGCGCCAGCACGGCCGGCCAGCCGGCGCCGTCGATGCAGGTCAGGGTGGCGGCCAGGCCCGTGTACAGGCGCGAGCGGGCCAGCGGCGCCGGCGCCGTGCCGGCGGGGCTGGCGTCGTCGAGCAGGGCGAAACACGCGACAGCTTGGGAAACATCGGCGTAGTCAGGCGCTTGCATGGCGGGACACGCTGGGTGATTCATGCCGCCAGCAGCAGCGACACCTGCAGGGCGAAGCCGTCGGTGGGATGCTGGCGGAAGCCGCTCTTGGCGTAGCGGTGCCAGCGGCCGACGACATAGGCGACGAGCAGGCTGGCGCGGGCGACGACGTCCGCTTCGCTGCCGTGGCCCTGGCTGGCGGCCACCCGCAGCGACTGTTTGAAGGCCAGTTCGAGCTTGTCGTAGAACTGGTTCATGCGCAGCTGCAGGCGTTCGTCTTCGTTCACCAGGGCCTCGCCGATCAGCACCCGCGTCATGCCGGGATTGCTGGCGGCGAACTGCAGCAGCATCTGCAGGCTGGCGTGGGCCTGGTCGACGCCGGCCTCTTCGCGCTCGGCGATCTGGTTGATCAGGCCGAACACGCTCGACTCGATGAATTCGATCAGGCCCTCGTACATCTGCGCCTTGCTGGCGAAGTGGCGGTACAGGGCCGCCTCCGACACGTCCAGTCGCGAGGCGAGGGCAGCGGTGGTGATCTTTTCACTTTTCGGCTGTTCCAGCATGGCCGCCAGGGCCTGCAGAATTTGCGTCTTGCGCTGCCCCGGCTTGGTGCTTGCCATGTCGTCCCGCTGAAGTTGAGTGGTAGTGCGTCGTAAACAAGTAGAAAATCAATTAACGCAGCCGCTGCAGGCGCGCCTGCAGCTGGCGCACCGATTTTACTTTGACATCGACATAAGCGGGGCGTTTTAGCATGCGCGGCAGGCTGGCGCTGCCACTGGCCTCGACCGCCCGCAGGTACTGGGTGACCCAGGCCGTGCGCATGCCCAGCTGGTGCGCCGGGCGCAGATTGTCGAGCGTGTCTTCGACCAGAATGCAGCGCCGGGCCGCCAGGCCGTGCTTGCGCAGCAGCCGGCGCAGCATCAGTTTCGACGGCTTCGGACGCAGCTGGCGGTGCACGTGCATGTCTTCGATGGCGATGTGGCGGTCGAAGTGGCGCTGCAGGCCGAGCTGGCGCAGCACCGCCCGCGAGTAGTTGCGCGGCGCGTTGGTGAGCAAAATTTTGCGACCGGGCAGGCGGCGCAGCAGCCGTCCCAGGCCCCGCTCGAATTTCATCATCTGGCCCAGCGACGCGGCCGCCCCCAGGTCGTGGGTCTCGCGCAAAAAGTCGGTCGCATCGACCTGGTGGTGGCGCACCATGCCCAGCAAGGTGGCGCCATAGCGGCGCCAGTAGCCGATGCGCGCGGCGTCGACCTGCGCCTGGCTGGGCGCGCCGTCGACGTTGGTGAGCACGCGCGCGATATACACATTCATGTTGGCGCTAATGGCGGGAAAAATCGCGTGCGAGGCGTCGTGCAGGGTGTTGTCCAGGTCGAATAGCCAGACAGGGGAGGATGCGGGTATATTTGGCACGGGCGCTCAGGGTAAGGGCGGTTCGAATCGGCACCATCCATCAAAGGGGCGGCATGCGAAGCAGAATTATAGTGGGGTGGGCCGGTGCGCTGTTGGCATTGTGCCTGTGCGTGTCGGCCTTCGGCGCCGAACGGGGCGCGCTGTTCAAGGTGACCGGCCAAGGCAATACCGTGTATTTGTTCGGCACCATGCACGTGGGCCAGGCCGATTTCTATCCCTTCGAAGCGCGCCTGGCCGCCGCCATCGCCGCCGCCCCCGTGCTGGCGCTTGAAATCGATCCCACCCTGCCGCCGCAGGTGGCCGCGCGCGCCATGCAAGCGCATGGGCTGGCGCCGGCCGGCATGGTCACGCCGGCGGCGCTGGCGCCGCGCCTGGCGCGCGCCTTGCGCCAGGCTGGCATCGACGCGCAGGCGGTGGCGCCCTACAAACCGTGGCTGATCGCCACCATGCTGGCGATTGCCGAATATACCCGGCTCGGTTACGCCAGCAGCCTGGCGGTCGACAGCCAGCTGGCGCTGCTGGCCAGGCAGCAGCAGGTCAAAGTGATCGAGCTCGAATCGCTCGAGGCGCAACTGGCGCTGTTCGACCGCCTGCCGCTGGCGGCGCAGTGGGATTTTCTCGACGAGACGGTGACGCACATCGATTCTGGCAAACAGGCGGGAGAAGCGCGCCAGATCGCCCGCGCCTGGGCGACGGCGGACCGGCAGGCGCTCGCTGCCATCGCCGCCCGCCTCGACGCCGACACCAGCGTGTCGGGCCGCTTCATGCGCGAGGTGCTGCTGGACGGGCGCAATGGCGCGCTGACCGACGCCATCGTCGCCCTGATGGGACGCGAAAACAACAGCGTGGCGGCGATCGGCGTGCTGCACCTGGTGGGGCCACGCAGTGTGCCGGCGCTGATGCGCGCACGCGGGCTGACCGTGGAACAGCTGTATTGAATGGGGGAGGGTGGTGCGGAGAATGGTGCCCTTGACGTGGATCGAACACGTGGCCTCTCCCTTACCAAGGGAGTGCTCTACCACTGAGCTACAAGGGCATGTGGTGGGATTCCGAATAAGCTACTGCGCGCTCCGCTGTCGTGTCTGCGTTGCTCGCCGTACGCTAGTACGGCTGCGCTACTCAACACGACAGCGAAGCGCTCGCTACGCTTCTTCGAAATCCTGATACGTCAACTGGTATGCAGTGGACGTAAAAAACTTTAGTGCGACCGGATCATAGTGCCAAATGCCTGTTCGGTCAAGACCTCCAGCAACAGCGAGTGCTCGATGCGGCCGTCGATGATGTGGACCGTGTTCACGCCGGACTTGGCGGCGTCGAGGGCGGAGGAGATTTTTGGCAGCATGCCGCCGGAGATGGTGCCGTCGGCGAACATCTCGTCGATCTCGCGGGCCGACAGGTCGGTGACCAGGTTGCCCTTCTTGTCCTGCACGCCGGCGATGTTGGTCATCATGATCAGCTTTTCGGCCTTGAGGATTTCCGCGATCTTGCCGGCGACGACGTCGGCGTTGATGTTGTAGGCCTGGCCGTCCTGGCCAAAACCGATCGGCGAGATGATCGGGATGAAGGCGTCGTCCTGCAGCGCCTTGACCACCGCCGGGTTGATGGCGTCGATTTCGCCGACAAAGCCGATGTCGAGGAATTCGCCCGGCTTTTCACGGTCCGGCATCGACATGCGGCGCGCGCGAATGAGGCCGCCGTCCTTGCCCGTCAGGCCCACCGCCTGGCCGCCGTAGTGATTGATCAGCATGACGATGTCCTGCTGGACTTCGCCACCGAGCACCCACTCGACCACTTCCATGGTCTCTTCGTCGGTGATGCGCATGCCCTGCACGAAAGTGCCCTGCTTGCCGATTTTTTTCAGCGCGTTGTCGATCTGCGGCCCGCCGCCGTGCACCACCACCGGGTTCATGCCGACCAGCTTCAACAGGATGACGTCGCGGGCGAAGCCGTGCTTGAGGCGCTCTTCCGTCATGGCATTGCCGCCGTATTTGATGACGATGGTCTTGCCATGGAAATTGCGGATGTAGGGCAGCGCCTCTGCCAGGATTTGCGCCTTGATCTGGGGCGATACGGCAGCCAGATCATCTTGCTGGGCAGCGGTGAGGGGGGGCAGGGCAGCGGTCATGGCAGGTCCGAAAGAAATTTGTCGAGATTTTACAGGCAAGCGGAGCTCGCTGCTGCGCATTATAAGGCGCGCGTGTTGTATTTTAATTCCCCGTCCGCTAAGGTGGGGCGGATATGAATCCGATTCCCGCTTTTATGCCGCCGCCGCCAGCGGCCGCGCTCGCTACATGAGCGCCTGCAGCCGCTGCGGCGCCGTATTTACCTGCGCGATGGCCGATGCGGGTGGCGATGGCGCGCCGTGCTGGTGCACCGCCCTGCCGGCCGCCGTGCCCGTGCCATCTGGTGGCGCCATCAGCGCCGCCTGCTGGTGCCCGGCCTGCCTGGCGCGCGAGATTGCCGAACGCGCTGAACCGCCCCGGCGCGGCGACGCCACCCCAGATTAACGCTTGGTCTGAAAGAAGCGCATCATCTCGCGGCTGGCGTCGGGCCCCTTGCCATCGGTGTAGCTGCCGCGCGCGCTGCCGCCCGACCAGGCGTGGCCGGCACCGTGGATCAGCCACTGTTCGGCGTGCGGCGTGCCGTCCGCGTGGCGGTGCACGGTGCGGGTGTAGGCGTGCCCCTCGGGCACCTTGCCCGGCTCGATGACGATGTCGCGCGCGCCGTGGTGCGTGCCCTGGGCGATCACGGCGTCGCCGGCGGCCGGCGAGACGGTGGTGTCGCGGTCACCGTGAAAGACGATGATGGGAATGGCCGTGCCGGGTGCCGGCGGAGTGCCGAACTTGCCCTGCATGGCCGCCAGCGCCGACGGCAGGTCGTGCGCGGACGCGAACGGCAAGCCCGAATGCACGCCCACGGCCGCATATAGTTCCGGATACACGGTGCCCATGATGGTGGCCATGGCGCCGCCCGCCGACAGGCCCGCCACGTAGACCTGAGTGGCATCGACATGGTGCGCGGCCATGATGTCGCGGGTGATGCCGGCGATGATCGAGGGCTCGCCCTGGTCGCGCATCTGGTCCTTTTCGTGGAACCAGTTCCAGCAGCGGCTCGAATTGGCCTGCTGCGATTGCGCCGGGTAGGCCACCAGGCAGCCCAGTTCCTCGGCCAGCTGATTCATCTGGGTGCCGCTGGCGAAATCGACCGGGTCCTGGGTGCAGCCGTGCAGCATCACCACCAGCGGCACCGCCGTGGCGCCGTCGTAACTGCTGGGCACATACAATTTATAGCTGCGCGTGCCGGCGCTGTTGGTGTGGCTGCCATCGATGAATTTGCCGGGCAGGGCCTCGGCCGGGGCGGCGCCCTGGCCACCCATGGCCGCGTGCAGGTCGAACGCGGGCATCTCGAAATGCGGCATGGTAAACGCCGACTTGCCCGCCTCGCTGACGCGGTCGAGGTTGGCCATCATTTCCGGCACCAGGTTGCGCATCATGTTGTCGAGCCCCTGCAGCGGCGTGGGCGCTTCTGCCGCCGCCGCCGCCGCCACTTCTGGCTGCGGCGCGGGCCGGGCCGCACGCGCCGTCGGCGGTGGCGGATTGATGTCGCGCATCGGTGGCGCCGCCGGCGCCGGCGCCCCTTTGGCGGCGACCCCTTGCAAGGCGTGCTGGATGGCCGACGTCGCTGCGGCCGGACCCTGTGCGAGCAGGTTGCGGGTTGCCTGGCGCATGCCGGCAAACAGTTTATCGTTCAGTTTCATCGGGTCTTCCTTATTGAGTGCATTTATAGAATGCGGCCTGCCAGTGCGGTTTTCAGCGCCGCGCTGGCGTGGAGTGAACCGAGCACGAAAATCGATTCGATGGTCGCCACCGCCAGTTCGACGCTGACGTCGTTGGCGATGCTGGCCATGCCCAGCACCTGGATTTGCAGGCGCTCGCCCTTGGCAAACGCCGCCTCCAGGTCGGCCCGCGAAAAATGGTGCAGGCCCAGCACGAGACTTTTTCGCGCCACCGTCTGCTTGACCACGTCCGCGTGGGTGTTGAGCTGATTGCGAATGGCGGTGCGGATCAGGTCCGTCCGGTTCGAATAAAAGCCCTCGTTGACCAGCAAATCGATCTGACCGAGATCGATCAGGCCCAGGTTGATCGTGATTTTTTCCGAATCGAGCATCCTGGTTTTGACTTCTTTTGGTTCCATTGTTCCCATTACCATCCCCATTTTTCTCTTCGTGGCATCCACACGCCATCTGTATGGATGGTATTTTACGCCTCTTGCCCCCGCGGTCAAGCGCGATTCAATTGAATACGCTACTCTAGGCGGATGACTTTACAACTGCACCCGGGCCTGCGTTTCAGCTGGCACATCACCATTCCCGCGCGCGCCAGCGTGCCGGCGCTCTACCATGACACCGATTTTTGCCGCGACATGCCGGTCGTGCTGGCCACCGGCTACCTGGTCGGCATGATGGAGCTCACCTGCGTCAACGGCATCATGCCGTTCATGGACTGGCCACGGCAGCAAAGCCTGGGCACCCTGGTCAATTTCCGCCACCTGGCGCCCACCCCGCCCGGCATGCGCCTGCGCATCGAGGGCGAAGTGCTGGCGGTGGAGGGCCGCCGCATCACGTTCGCGGTGCAGGCCTGGGACGACGTCGAGCGGGTCTGCGAAGGCACCCACGAGCGCATGCTGATCGACACGGCGCGCTTTAACGACAAGCTGGCGGCCAAGGTGAGCGGGGTGGCGTCATGAGCGAGCCGCTTCGTCGTGCCGAACCGGCCAGTCCGGTGCCGTCGCCGTGCGTGAGCCTGTGCGAGATGGCGCCCGCCACGGGACTGTGCCGCGGCTGCCTGCGCACCATCGACGAAATCATCCAGTGGAGCACTGCCGACGACGACTACAAACGGGCCGTCTACACGGCCATTGCCCGGCGCGAAGCCGACCTGGAGTTTTAAACCATGCAGTTTTATCAGCCCGAACAAGCCGTCTCCGGCCCCGCCTACGCGGGCCCCTTTAAAATCGTCTCAACCGCCATCGTGATCGTCCTGCTCGGCTACGGCGGCGCCATCGCCCTGCGCTTCCCCCTGCTCACCTATGGCTTTGGCGTGAAGGTGGTGCTGGTGGGCGCCACCTCGCTGCTGCTGGCGAGCTGGTACTGGTTCCTGAAAGGGCGCACCACCATCGACGCCGACGGCGTGCGCCAGAGCGCCATGATCGACAAGCGCGTGCGCTGGGACGAGGTGAGGAGCGCCAAGATGCTGGGCATTCCCTACCTGGGCTGGCTGTTCCCGCCCCGCATGGTGGTCAGGACCGGCAACTCCTTCACCACCTTCAACGGCGGCTCGCAAGCCCTGCTGATCGAGTTTGCCCGGATATCGCTGGCCTACCAGATGAAAAAATGAGCGCGCTCGCGCTGCCGCCGGGCATGCGGGTGCTGGAGCGGGGCTGGCTGTCGGCCAATAACATCGTGTTCATCGGCGCCGAGCGCACCGCCATGGTCGACAGCGGCTACGTGAGCCACGCGGCGCAGACGCTGGCGCTGGTCGAGCATGCGCTGGACGGCCGCCCGCTCGATCTGCTGCTCAACACCCACCTGCACTCGGACCACTGCGGCGGCAACGCCGCCCTGCAGGCGCGCTACGGCTGCGCCACCGTCATTCCCGTGGGCGAAGCGGCGGCGGTGGCGGCCTGGGACGAAGCGCAGCTAAGCTACCGCGCCACCGGCCAGCAGTGCCCCCGCTTCTCGTTTAGCGCCACCATCGCGCCGGGCGACACGCTGGTGCTGGGCGACCTGCACTGGCAGGCGCTGGGCGCGCCCGGCCACGACCCCCGCTCGCTGCTGTTCTATTGTGCCCGCCACGCCATCGTGCTGTCGGCCGACGCCCTGTGGGAAAACGGCTTCGGCGTCATCTTCCCCGAACTCGACGGGCAATCCGGCTTCGATGAGGCGGCCGCCACCCTCGAGATGATTGCGCAGCTCGACGTGCGCCTCGTCATTCCCGGCCACGGCGCGCCGTTTACCGATGTCGCCGGCGCCTTGCAGCGGGCCCGCTCGCGCCTCGATTACCTGCGCGCCGACCCGCGCCGCAATGCCGACAACGCCGTCCGGGTCCTGCTCAAATTCCTGCTGCTCGAACGGGGACAGCTGGCGATGGCCGAGGTGGTGGCGCTGTTCGAGCAGGTCCCCGTGATGGTGGCAGCGCGCATCGGCTTTCTGGGCGGCGACGCCGACGGGGCGGCCCGGCACACCGCCGCCGCGCTGGTGCGGGCCGGCGCCGCCCGCCTCGACGGGGCGGTGCTGTGCAACCTGGGCTGAGCGTGGCTGGCCTTCTTTTAAATTCAAGCACGATCGTTCTTTTTTAAGTCATAATGTGCCCAGCTGTTCCCATCCATCCTTGTCCCGAGAGTCCGTCATGGCGCTGCCGACCGCATTGCAACACCTGTCCATCCCCGTCATCGCTTCGCCGATGTTTATCGCCAGCGGCCCGGCCCTGGTGGCGGCCCAGTGCAAGGCCGGCATCGTCGGCTCCTTCCCCGCCCTGAACGCGCGCCCGGCCGAACTGCTCGACACCTGGCTGACCGACATCCAGGCCGAACTGGCCGCCTACAAGGCGGCCAACCCGGACGCCATCATCGGCCCCATCGCCGTCAATCAGATCGTCCACCAGTCGAACGACCGGCTGGCCCACGACGTCGAAGTGTGCGTGCGCCACCAGGTGCCGATCATCATTTCGTCGTTGCGCGCGCCGCCCAAGGAGATGCTCGACGCCATCCACAGCTACGGCGGCATCGTCCTGCACGACGTCATTTCGATCCGCCACGCGCACAAGGCGCTCGAAGCGGGCGTCGACGGCCTGATCCTGGTGGCGGCCGGCGCCGGCGGCCATGCGGGGGCGCTGTCGCCGTTTGCGCTGGTGGGCGAGATCCGCAAATTCTTCAAGGGCCCGATCGCCCTGTCCGGCGCCATCGCCACCGGCGACGCCGTGCTGGCGGCGCTGGCCATGGGCGCCGACTTTGCCTACATCGGCTCGCGCTGGCTGGCGACGAAGGAATCGAACGTGTCGGACGACTACCGCGACGCCATCGTCGAGTCGGCCGCCGCCGACGTCGTCTACACCAACCTGTTTACTGGCGTGCACGGCAACTACCTGAAAAAATCCATCATCAACGCGGGCCTCGATCCGGACGCGCTGCCGGAATCGGACAAGAGCAAGATGAGCTTCGGTTCGGGCAGCGCCAAGGCCTGGCGCGACATCTGGGGCGCCGGCCAGGGCGTGGGCATGATGGACGATGTGCCGACGGTGGCCGAAATGGTGCAGCGCCTGATCGGCGAATTTAACGCTGCCAAGGCGCGCCTGGCGATTTAAGCGCCGCGCCGCGCCTTCCCCATCCCTCAGTCGTAGTCGCGCAGGTCCTCGATCATGCGGCCGTCCTGGGCCAGGCTGCCCGGCGCCGCGTAGTGCACTTCGCCGCGCAGCTTCGTCACATCGCGCACCGAGGCGACGATGGCCGCCGTCAGCGCCGGATCGGGCGGCGCTGCCATTTCGCAGTGCAGCGTCATCACGTCGTTCGCCATCCGTCCCGTCACCACCAGGCGCGCTTTTAAGATTGCCGGATGGCGCCGGATGATGTCGCTCACTTGCGCCGGGTGGACGAACATGGCCCGCACCTTGGTGGTCTGGTCGGCCCGCCCCAGCCAGCCGCGGATGCGCGCATTGGTGCGCCCGCACGGCGATGGCGCCGCGTCGACCAGCATGGCCGACAGGTCGCCGGTGGCAAAGCGCACCAGCGGATAGTCCATGTTCAATAGCGTCACCACCACTTCGCCGATGTCGCCCGGCGCCACCGGCTCGCCCGTGCCGGGACGGACGATTTCAACGATGACGTCCTCGTCAAGCACCATGCCGGGATTGACGACGCCGTCGGTGGCCGTTTCGTAGGCCACGCTGCCCATGTCGGCCGAGGCGTAGGTGTGCAGCACCAGCGGCACGCCGTTGTCGTGGAACCAGTGGCGCAGCGATTCGGGCAGCGCCTCGGCGCCCAGCAGGGCCTGCTTGATGCTGCTGATGTCGGCGTTCATGTCGCGCGCCTTTTCGATGATGATGCGCAAGAACGACGGCGTGCCGACGTAGGTGTCGGGGCGCAGGTCGACCATCGCCTGCACCTGCATTTCCGTCTGGCCGGCGCCGGCCGGAATGACGCTGCAGCCGATCCGCAAGGCGCCCCCTTCGACCATGAAGGCGGCCGGCGTGAAGTGGTACGAAAAGCAGTTCTGCAGCAGGCCGCCGGCGCGCACTCCGGCCGCAAACATGGGGCGGGCGAAGCGCCACCAGTCGGCGCCGTGCCCTTCCGGATCGTAGATGGGCCCGGGCGAGACGTAGATATGGCGCAGTGCCCGCGCCGGCGTGGCCGCCAGGCCGCCGAACGGCAGCGCGGCCCGCTGCAGCTCGCGCAGCTGCGATTTGCGCGTCACCGGCAGTGTCGCCAGCGCCGCCCGGCTGTCGATGCGGGCCGGATCGACGCCGTCGAGGATGCGCGCCCAGCCGGGCGCCTGCAGGGCGCGCGCCACCAGCAGCGGCAGGCGCGCCATCAGCGCTTGCTCGCGCTCGAGCGGGGCGCGCGTTTCCAGGCTGTCGAGGGTCATGCTCATGCGGTGTCTCCGGTATCGCGTTGCGGGGGGATGGTGGGGTGGACCGGTTCAGGCCAGCCAGCGCTTGCGGCGGCGATAAAATTTCATGTCCCTGAAACTCTTGCGGCCGGCCCCGGAAACGCCCAGATAAAACTCCTTGACGTCCTCGTTGGCGGCCAGCTCGGCGGCCGCGCCTTCCAGCACCACCCGGCCGTTCTCGAGGATGTAGCCGAAGTCGGCGTAGCGCAGGGCCACCGTGGTGTTCTGCTCGGCCAGCAGGAACGACACCCCTTCGCGGGTGTTCAGGTCGCGCACGATGTCGAAGATCTCTTCGACGATCTGCGGGGCGATCCCCATCGACGGTTCGTCCAGCAGGATCATCGACGGCTTGGCCATCAGCGCACGGCCGATCGCGCACATCTGCTGCTCGCCGCCCGAGGTGTAGCCGGCCAGGCTCGACCGGCGCTCCTTTAAACGGGGAAAATAGGCGTACACCGCTTCGAGCGAGGCCTTCTGCGCGGCGCGCGAATCACTGCGCGTGTAGGCGCCCGTGAGCAGGTTTTCTTCGATGCTCAGGTGGCCGAAACAGTGGCGCCCTTCCATCACCTGCGACAGCCCCCGCTTGACCAGGGCGCTGGGCGTGAGCTGGTCGATGCGCTCGCCGTTAAAGCGCACCTCTCCCTTGGTGACGTCGCCCCGTTCACCGCGCAGCAGCGTCGAAATGGTCTTCAGGGTGGTCGACTTGCCGGCGCCGTTGGCGCCCAGCAGGGCGACGATTTTCCCCTTCGGCACCTGCAGCGACACCCCCTTCAAGACCAGGATGACGTGGTCGTAGATGACCTCGATGTTGTTGACCGAAAGGTAGGGCTGGCTGTCGATTGTCATGGGAGTCGGTGCGTGGTGGTCGTCAGTTCAGGCAGGCCGGGGTGATCTTCTTCTCGGCCGCATAGGCCAGCGAAGATTCCTCGACCAGGCGCCGGGTCAGTGCGCGGTCGCCCACCACCCAGTTCGGGGTGATCGCTTTCCACGCCTTGCCGTCCCACTGCTGCACCTTGACGGCGCCCGAGCCTTCGTGGTCCTCGCAGCTCGTTTTCACGGTGGGGAACATGCCGAAGGCGCCCAGCGCTTTCTGGCGCGCTTCGTCGATGTTCAGGTGCTCGAGGCCCCAGCGCACCTGCTCACCCGTCATCACCTTGCCCTTGCCGTATTTTTCCTGCGCCGTGCGGATTGCTTCCGTCCACAGGATGCCCATCGTCATGCCGCGCATGTGGTAGACGGAGCCGATGCGGCTTTGTTCGCCCAGGTTGCCCTTGCCGGTGGCGTAGATTTTCTTGCGCAGCTCGTCGATGACGGGGTAGTTGCCCGGCGTGTTGAAGGTCATCGAGGTATAGCCCTTGGCCGCGTCGCCCGACGGCACCGTGTCTTCTTCCGAACCGGCCCACCACACGCCCAGCATTTTCTCGCGCGGGAAGCCATTGCGCTGGGCCGTCTTGATGGCCACCGAATTCATCACGCCCCAGCCCCACAAGATGACGTAGTCGGGCTTGGCCTGGCGGATCTGCAGCCACTGCGACTGCTGCTCGCTGCCCGGCGGCGCCACCGCCACCTTGATCAGTTCAAAGCCGTGCTGCTTCGACAGCGCGTCGAGCACCGGCATGGGCTCCTTGCCGAACGGCGAATCGTGGTACAGGTAGGCGATTTTCTTGCCACTCAACTTGGCGTAGCCGCCTTCCTTGTCGCCCAGGTACTTGATCATCGCCGCCGCCTGGTCCCAGTAGCTGGTAATGAGCGGGAACACATACGGGAACACCTTGCCGTTGGCGGCGTCGGAGCGGCCGTAGCCGAGCATGGTCATGGGGATCTTGTCGGTGGCGACGCGGTCGAGGATGCCGTAGGCGATGCCGGTGGAGAGGGGATCGACCAGGGTGGCGCCGCCGTTCTTGGTCTTCAAACGCTCGTAGCACTCGATCCCGCGCGAGGGGTTGTATTCGGTCTCGCACTCTTCCCACGCGATCTTGACGCCGTTGATGCCGCCGTTGGCGTTGACCAGGTTGAAATAATCGATGGCGCCGCCGTAGAAGCCGGAGCCGCCGGCGGCATAACTGCCGACCCGGTACGAGGGCAGGGCCACGAACTGGTCGGCCGCCAGCACGCCGTTGCAGACGCCCGCCAGGGCCGCGCACAGCATCCATTGTTTGATCGTGTTCAGTTTGATTGTCTTCATTGTCGTCTCCTCAAAGTTACTGCACTGGTGCTGCTGCCACGGACGCTTCCTCAATGGGGAAACGGCCACAGGCGCAACTTCTCTTTGCCCACTTGCCACAAGCGCGCCAGACCATGCGGCTCCACGATCAGGAAAAAAATGATCAACGCGCCAAACACCATCAACTCCAGGTTCGATGCAAAGCTGGTGGGCAGACCCAGCGCGTGCCCGACAATATTGAGCATCACCGGCAGCAGCACGATGAAGGCGGCGCCCAGGAAGGAGCCCAGCACGGAGCCGACGCCGCCGATGATGATCATGAACAGGATGCGGAACGACAGGTCCAGGTTGTACGCTTCCGGCTCCACCGTGCCCAGGTAGGCGAACGCATACAGGGCGCCCGCCACGCCGCAATAAAACGAGCTGACGGCGAACGCGAGCAGCTTGGTGCGCAGGGGCCGAAAGCCGATCACTTCGGCCGCCACGTCCATGTCGCGCACGGCCATCCACGAGCGGCCCACGTTCGAGCGGATCATGTTCTTGGCCAGCAGCGCCAGCGTGCCGACGATGACCAGCACCAGCAGGTATTTGCTGTGCGGGCTGTCGAACTGGTAGCCGAGGATCTGCATTTTCTGTACCGTCACCACGCCCGAGGCGCTGTAGTTGGTCAGATACGGGATCTTGGTCAGGCACCAGACGACGAAGAACTGGGTGGCCAGGGTCGACGCCGCCAGATAAAAACCCCGCACCCGCAGCGACGGCAGGCCGAACACGATGCCCACCAGCGCCGCGCACAGGCCGCCCAGGATGAACGCCAGCAGCAGCGGCATGGCCGGCACGCGGGCGACGAAGTTGAAGGCGGCGTAGGCGCCCACGGCCATGAAGGCGGCGCTGCCCAGCGAGAGCTGGCCGCAGTAGCCGGTCAGGATATTCAGGCCCAGCGCGGCCAGCGCGAAAATCAGGAAGGGAATGAGCAGCGCCGACAGCAGATACGGGCTGGCCAGCAGCGGCACCAGCACCAGCGCCACCACCAGCAGGGCTGCCATCGCGTAGCGGTCCTGGCGGATGGGGAAAATCTGGTTGTCGGACTGGTAGCTGGTCTTGAACTGTCCGGCTTCACGGTAGAGCATCAAATCCTCCGGATGATTTTTTCGCCGAACAGGCCTTCCGGCCGCACCAGCAGGAACAGCAGCGCCAGCACGTACGGGAACCAGCCCTCGATGCCGCCGCCGACCAGGGGACCGAGGTAGACTTCGGCCAGTTTTTCCGAGGCGCCGATGATCAGGCCACCGACGATCGCTCCCGGCACCGACGTGAAGCCGCCCAGGATCAGCACCGGCAAGGCTTTCAGGGCGATGAAGGTGAGGGCGAACTGCACGCCGTTGCGGGCGCCCCACAACAGGCCCGCCACCAGCGCCACCAGCCCCGCCACCGACCAGACGATGGCCCAGATGCGCTGCAGCGGAATGCCGACGGCCAGCGCGGCCTGGTGATCGTCGGCGACGGCGCGCAGGGCGCGGCCCACCTTGGTCTTCGAGAACAGCAACGCCAGCGCCGTCACCAGCAGCGCGCAGATGGCGGCGGCGCTGACGTCGAACTGCGAGACGATGATGTTGAAGCGCTCCATCAGGTAAGCGATCGGCACGTCTTCGATGGGCAGCTCGAGCTTGTGCACCTGCGAGCCCCACAGCAGCTGGGCCAGGCCCTCGATGAAGAACGCCAGCCCGATGGTGGCCATGAACAGGGTGATTTCCGGCTGGTTCACCAGCGGGCGCAGCACCACTTTTTCGATGGCCAGGCCCAGCGCGACCATGGCGACGGCGGTGAGGGCGATGGCCAGCCACATGGGCAGGCCCCATTGATCGACCATGCCGACGCAGGTGAGGGCGGCGAAAAACACCATCGCGCCCTGGGCAAAGTTGAACACCCCCGAGGCTTTATAGATCAGCACGAAGCCGATCGCCACCAGCGCGTACATGATGCCCGACAGCAGACCGCCGATGAGCACTTCGAAGAAAAAGTTCATGGCGCGTCTTCCCCTTGCGGTGCGCCCAGGTAGGCGCGGATCACGTCGGCGTCGGTGCGCACGGCGTCGGGCGTGCCGTCGGCGATCTTGCGACCGTAGTCGAGCACCACCACGCGGTCCGAGATATCCATCACCACCCCCATGTCGTGCTCAATGAGGACGATGGTGGTGCCCAGCTGGTCGTTGACGTCGAGGATGAAGCGGCACATGTCCTGCTTTTCTTCCACGTTCATGCCCGCCATCGGTTCGTCGAGCAGCAGGATGTCCGGTTCGGCCGCCAGCGCCCGGCCCAGCTCCACCCGCTTTTGCAGGCCGTAGGGCAGGCGCCCCACGGGCGTCTTGCGGATCGCCTGGATTTCCAGGAAATCGATGATCGCCTCGGCCTTTTCGCGGTGGGCGATTTCTTCCCTTCTCGCCGGCCCCAGGTACAGGGCCTGCAGCAGAAAATTCGAGCGCATTTTCAGATTGCGCCCCGTCATGATGTTGTCCAGTACCGTCATGCCCTTGAACAGGGCGATGTTCTGGAACGTGCGGGCGATGCCCGCCTTGGCGGCGGCGTGGCAGTCCATGTTGCGGCGCGCCTGGCCGCGCAGGGTGATGCTGCCCTGCTGCGGGCGGTAGACGCCGTTGATCACGTTGAGCATCGACGACTTGCCGGCGCCGTTGGGGCCGATGATGGCGCGGATTTCGTGCTGGCGCACGTCGAAGGAAATGTCGGTGAGGGCCTTGACGCCGCCGAAGGCGAGCGAGATGTGGGCCAGGTCGAGAATGACGGGACCGATGGCGCGCGCGCCGCCGTCGATGTTGGGCTGGTGCATGTCCATCACGCCACCGCCATGGCCGGGTAGCTGGCCGCCGCGCAGATGCGCAGTTCGGCGCTGGCGCTGCCAAGGCGGCCATCCTCGAATTTGACCGCGGTGCTGATGTATTGCGACTGCTTGTCCGAGTACAGGGCGTCGATCAGCACGGCGTATTTTTCGGCGATGAACTTGCGGCGCACCTTGCGCGTGCGCGTCAGCTCGTCGTCGTCCGGGTCGAGCTCCTTGTGCAGCACCAGGAAGCGGCATACCTGGGTGGCCGCCATGCCGTCTTCCCTGGCCAGGTCGGCGTTGACCTGTTCGACGCACTCGCGCACCAGTTCGTAGGTGACGGCGTGGCCGGCCAGGTCGGTGTAGCCGGCGTAGGCGATGTTGCGCCGTTCGGCGTAATTGCCGACCGCCTCCATGTCGATGTTGATGAACGCGCACACCGTGTCCCTGCCGCTGCCGAAGGCGACCGCCTCCTTGATGAAGGGGAAAAATTTGAGCTTGTTTTCGATGTAGTTGGGCGCGAAGATGGCGCCGCCGTTCATGGCGCCCACGTCGGCGGCGCGGTCGATGATTTTCAGGTGGCCGTCGCGGTCGAACACGCCCGCGTCGCCCGTATGAAAATAGCCGTCGCCGTCGATCACTTCGGCGGTGGCCTCGGGGCGCCTGAAATAGCCCGTCATGGTGGCGGGTGACTTGACCAGCACTTCGCCGTTGGCGGCGATTTTGACCTCGACGCCGGGGGCGGGCAGGCCGACGCTGTCGAACTTGATATTGCCGTCCGGTTGCAGGCAGACGTAGGCGCAGGTTTCGGTGGAGCCGTAGAGCTGTTTCAGGTTGACCCCGATCGAGCGGTAAAAGCGGAACAGGTCGGGGCCGATGGCGGCGCCGGCCGTGTAGGCCACCCGCACGCGCGACAGGCCCAGCACGTTTTTCAGGGGACCGTACACGAGCACGCGGCCGAGCGCGTACTGCAGGCGGTCGAGCGCGCCCACCGCTTTGCCGTCGAGCAGGGCAGCGCCGCAGCGGCGCGCCACCGCCATGAAGTGGGCGAACATGCGCCGCTTGATGGCGCTGGCGTCTTCCATCCGGATCATCACGCTGGTGAGCATGTTTTCAAACACCCGCGGCGGCGCAAAATAATAGGTGGGGCCGATTTCGCGCAGGTCCGTCAGCACCGTGTCGCCCGACTCGGGGCAGTTGACGGTAAATCCCGCCACCAGCGCCTGCGCCAGCGAAAACAGGCAGTCGCCCACCCACGCCATCGGCAGATACGACAGGATGTCCTCGTGGTCGGTGAGGCGGTCGAAGCCCACCCCGCCGACGCCGGCGGCGAGCAGCGCCGCGTGCGACTGCACCACCCCTTTCGGCTTGCCGGTGGTGCCGGAGGTGTAGAGGATGATGGCGGCGTCGGCGCCATCGCCCGCCTCGACGGCAGCGTCGAACTGGCCCGGGTGGGCCGCGTCCCAGGCGCGCCCCAGTTCCTGCAGGCGCGCCAGCGACAGCAGGGCGTCCTGGCGGTAGTGGCGCATGCCGCGGCCGTCTTCAAACACGATGTGGCGCAGTTGCGGGCACAGTGCGGCCAGTTCGAGCAGCTTGTCGACCTGCTCCTGGTCTTCGGCCACCGCGAAGCCGATGTCGGCATCGTTGAGCACATAGGCCATGTCGGCGGCGGGAGCGTCCTGGTACAGCGGCACCGGCACCCCGCCCAGGCACTGGGCGGCCAGCATGGCCCAGTACAGGCGCGGCCGGTTGTCGCCCACGATGGCCAGCTTCATGCCCCGTTCAAAGCCGAGCGCGGCCAGGCCGCAGGCGATCAGGCGCACCTCGTCGTTGACCTGGCGCCAGCTCCAGCTCTGCCAGATACCCAGATGTTTTTCGCGGAAGGCGGGTCGGCCGGGTCGCACCGCGCCGTGCCCGCGCAGGCGCCGCGGAAAGGTCGTCAGTTGGCCACTCGACTGCGTATCGCTCGATGCTCGCACCACGTCGTCTCCTCCGTTTGCGCGCGGTCCCGTCACTGGCGGCCGGCGCTGTTTTTATGGGATGATAGTAGCTTGCGAAACGATCCCATGTTGTCTTTTGGGTGACAATTGCCCGACTTTCGATGGTGCGACGCACAATGCATAGCAGCGCGATTTCCCTGATCGACCACCTGCGCGCCACCATCTGGTCGCGCGGCCTGACAGCGGCCGAAATGGCGCGCGTCGAGGCCGACTGCTTCGAGCAGTTCGTGCCGCGCGGCGGCTATGTGTGCCGCAAGGGCGAGGCAATCGCTTCGTGGGTGGGCATCGTCGATGGCCTCGTCAAGATCAACAATTTTTCCGCCACCGGCAAGAGCGTCACCTTCACCGGCGTCACCCCCGGCAGCTGGTTCGGCGAAGGCTCCCTGCTCAAGGATGAAACCCGCCGCTACGACGTGATGGCCCTGCGCGACACCCGCGTGGCGCGCATGCCGCGCGCCACCTTCGAGTGGCTGCTCGAGACGAGCCTGCCGTTCAACCGCTTTCTGCTCATGCAGCTCAACGAGCGGCTGGGCCAGTTCATCGCCCAGGTCGAAAGTGACCGCACGCAGGACGTCGACACCCGCGTGGCGCGCTGCCTGGCGGCGATGTTCCATCCGCACCTGTACCCGGGCCTGGAAGCGATGGTGCACATTTCGCAGGAGGAGATCGGCTACCTGTCGGGCGCCTCGCGCCAGCGCGTCAACCAGGCCTTGCAGCTGCTGGAAAAAGCGGGCCTGCTCCGGCTCGATTACGGCGGCATCCGCATCCTCGACCTGGACCGTTTGCGCCGCTTTCAAGCCTGAGCGGGGGCTGCGGGGCGGACCCGTTCGGAGTATCATGCAGGGATGGAAAATCTCTCTGCTCCCCCGCCACCGGACCTGGCCGCCCTGCGCGCCGCCATGGCCGCCCACGCCATCGACGCCGTCCTTATTCCGTCAGCCGATCCGCACCTGTCCGAATACCTGCCGGCCCGCTGGCAAGGGCGCCAGCAGCTGTCCGGCTTTACCGGTTCGGTGGGCACCCTGATCGTCACGGCCGACTTTGCCGGCGTCTGGACCGACGCCCGCTACTGGGACCAGGCCGCCGTCGAACTGGCCGGCAGCGGCATCGAACTGATGAAAATCCCGTCCGGCGCCAGCCTGCTCTACATCGACTGGCTGGCCGCCCGCCTGCACCCGGGCCAGAGCGTCGCCGTCGACCACCGCGTGCTGGGTCTGGCCACGGCGCGCCTGCTCGCTGATGCGCTCAGCGCGCGCGGCATTACCCTGCGGGTGGACCTCGACCTGCTCGACGCCGTCTGGACCGACCGCCCCGGCCTGCCCGAGGCCGCCGTGTTCGAGCACGCCGCGCCGTACGCCAGCGAAAGCCGGGCCGCGCGCCTGGCGACGGTGCGCGCGGCGATAGCCGCGCTGGGCGCCGACCGCCATTTCATGTCCACCCTCGACGACCTGGCCTGGCTGTTCAACCTGCGCGGCGCCGACGTCCCGTTCAATCCCGTGTTCCTGGCGCACGCCCTCGTCACGCCCGACGCCGCCACCGTGTTCGTCGGTGCCGGCAAGGTGGCGCCCGAACTGGTGGCGCGCCTGGCCGACGATGGTGTCGCCATCGCCCCCTACGAGGACGCCGCCGCCGCGCTGGCGGCATTGCCGGCGGGCGCCGTGCTGCTGATCGACCCGCGCCGCATCACCGCCGGCATGCGCGATGCCGTGCCGGCCGCCGTCACTGTCGTCGAAGCGATCAATCCCAGCACCCTGGCCAAGTCGAAAAAATCGGCGGCCGACGTCGCCCACGTGCGCGCCACCATGGAGCAGGACGGCGCCGCCCTGTGCGAGTTCTTCTCGTGGCTCGAACCGCGCCTGCTCGACACGCGCCGACCCCCGCTTACCGAACTCGACGTCGACACCCACATCTGCGCCGCGCGCGCGCGCCGGCCCGGTTTCGTCAGCCCCAGCTTCGGCACCATCGCCGGCTTTAACGCCAACGGCGCCGTCATGCACTACCGCGCCACCGAGCAGGCGCATGCCGACATCGAAGGCGACGGCATGCTGCTGATCGACTCGGGCGGCCAGTACCTGGGCGGCACCACCGACATCACCCGGGTGGTCCCGGTGGGCACGCCGTCGGCCGCGCAACGGCGCGACTTCACGCTGGTCCTCAAAGGGATGATCGCCCTGTCGTCGGCGCAGTTCCCGCGCGGCACCCGCTCGCCCCTGCTCGACGCGCTGGCGCGCGCGCCCATCTGGGCCGCCGGCGTCGACTACGGCCACGGCACCGGCCACGGCGTGGGCTACTTCCTGAACGTCCACGAAGGGCCGCAATCGATCTCGCCCACCACCGCGCCGGAGCCGCACACGGCGATGGAGCCGGGCATGATCACCTCGATCGAACCGGGCATCTATAAACCGGGCCGCTGGGGCATCCGCATCGAAAACCTGGTGCTCAATGTCGACGCGGGCAGCACCGAGTTCGGCCAGTTCCTGCGCTTCGAAACGCTGACCCTGTGCCCGATCGACACGCGCTGCCTCGAGCTGGCGCTGCTGCGCGCGGACGAGCGGGCCTGGCTGAACGACTATCACCAGCAGGTGCGCTCGCGCCTGTCGGCCCACGTCGATGGCGCCGCCCGCGCCTGGCTCGACCTGCGCACTGAGGCCATCTGATGGCCAGCCCCCGTTCCACCCGTGCCAGCAGCGCCGTCGACCGCCTGAAAAACCGCAGCGGCGCGCAAGGCTGGTCGATGTCGATCACCGGCGACGGCCTGTTTTTCATCAGCGAGATGCCGGGCGCGGCGCCCCTGTGCGCGCCCCTCGAGCTCGACGACTTCGTCAGGTTCGTCAACGCGCTGGGGCCGCAGATCGCCCGCCGCGTCAGCAAACTCGACGTCAAGTTCGAGCAGCAGCTGGTGAAAAAACCGTCTCCCTGAGCGCCGCCATGCCCACCCACGCCATGCTGGCCGCTTACTGGACCGCCCACGAAGTGGCGGCCAACGGCGTCATCATCCTCAATCTGCTGGGGGCGCTGCTGCTGGGGCTGATGGTGGGCTACGAGCGCTCCTACCACGGCCGCGCCGCCGGCATGCGCACCTACGGCATCGTCTGCATGGCCTCGGCCGCGCTGACCATCATCGGCGGCTATCCCGACCTGTGGTTCGGCGGCCACGCGGGCGCGCTGGTGGTGTCCGACCCCACCCGCATCATCCAGGGCGTGGTGACGGGCATCGGCTTTCTGGGCGCCGGCGTGATCATGCGCGAAGGCTTCAATATCAGCGGGCTGACCACGGCGGCGTCGATCTGGGCCTCGTCCGTGATCGGCATCCTGGTGGGGGTGGGCTTTTATGCGGCGGCCATCGCGCTGGCGGCGTTTTCCGCCCTCATCATGATTTATCTGCACCGCGTCGAAGCCTGGCTGCCGTCGCGCCACGCGGTGGCCATCATGATGAAATTCAAACCCGACTACACCCCGCGCGAAGAAGTCCTGCGCCGCATCGCCCTCGAACGGGGCTATGAGATCGCCGGCGGCTCGCTGTCGATCGGCGCCAGCGGCGGCGCCCAGGAATGGCGCTTCGTGGCGCTGGCGCTGTCGCGCAAGAGCGGCGCCAGGCTGTCGGACCTGGCCGCGGAACTGCACAATTTCGAGGGCATCGACAGCTTCCAGCTGGCGCACGCCCGCAACTGACACACTGATCAAGGTCGCCATGCAAGCATTCGACGAGCAAGCCCAACAGGTTCTCGATTTCTGGTTTCTGCCCGCCAGCGATCCCCAGCACGGCGCCGTGCGCGCCGCCTGGTTTCGCAAGGACGACGCCTTTGACGCCGCCATCGGCGCGCGCTTCGGCCACCTGATCGACATCGCCGTGGCCGGCGGCTTGCGCGAGTGGGACCTGGGCGGTCCCCAGGGCGTGCTGGCGCGGATCCTGGTGCTCGACCAGTTCACCCGCAATGCGCACCGGGGCCAGCCCAAGTCCTTCGCCGGCGACGCGCTGGCGCTGGCGGCGGCCGCCGCGCTGGTCGATGGCGGCGCCGATGCCCGGCTCACGCCGCTCCAGCGCTGGTTCGCCTACATGCCCTTCGAGCACGCCGAGGACGCCCGCATGCAGGAGCGCGCCGTCAGCCTGTTCACGGCGCTGGCCGGCGCCGACGCCCAGTTCAACGGCGCCCTCGATTTCGCCCTGCGTCACCGGGGCGTGATCGCCCGCTTCGGCCGCTTCCCGCACCGCAACGCCATCCTCGGGCGCGCCTCCAGCGCCGACGAACTGGCGTTCCTGCAGCAACCCGGTTCCGGCTTTTAAATGGCGGCGCCCACCCTCAACCTGATCGGCGGCGGCCAGCTGGGCCGCGCCATGGGCCGCCTGCTCGCCGCCACCGGCGTGCTGACGGTGCAGGATGTGCTGACGCGCTCGCAGGCCAGTGCGGACCAGGCGGTGGCGTTTATCGGCGCCGGCCGCGCGGTGGCCACTTACGCCCAGCTGCGCCCGGCCGACATGGTGCTGCTGGCGGTGTCGGACGACCAGATCGAGGCCGCGTGCGCAGCGCTGGCGCTGACGGTGGGGCCGGGCACGCTGGTGTTTCACTGCAGTGGCGCCAAGTCGTCGGCCGTGCTGGCCGTCGCCGCCGCCCGCGGCGCGCTCACCGCCAGCGTGCACCCGGTGCGCAGTTTTGCCGACCCGGCCCGGGTGGCGGCCGATTTTATCGGCACCTTTTGCGGCATCGAGGGCGACGCCGCGGCGCTGGCCCTGCTCGCGCCCGTGCTCGAGGCAATCGGCGCGCGCAGCGTCGTCATCGATGCGGCCGCGAAGACGGTCTATCACGCCGCTTCCGTGTTCGCCTCAAACTACCTCGTCACCGTGCTCGACGCCGCCCTGCGCGCCTACCAGGCGGCCGGCATCGACGCGCAGGTGGCGCGCGAACTGGCCGGGCCGCTGGCCACCGAGACCGTGCGCAATGTGCTGCGGCTGGGCGCCCGGCCGGCCCTGTCCGGCCCCATCGCACGCGGCGACCTGGCCACCGTGGCGCGCCAGCAGGCCGCGCTCGACGGCTGGGACGCGCCCACGGGCGAGCTATACCGCGCGCTGGCCGCCGCCACCGTCACCCTGGCGCGCGCATGATCCGCCACGCCACGGCCGCCGACCGGGCGCAGATCGCCGCCTTGTATCAACGGGTGGCGGCGGTGCCGGACGGCCTGGCGCGCACGCCGGCCGAGATGACGGCCGACTACCTCGACGGTTTCATGGCGCGCGCCGCCGCCCACGGCGTCGAACTGGTGTGGGAACACGAGGGCCGCCTGCTGGGCGAGATCCACGCCGCCTGTCCCGCCATCGCCGCCCTGTCGCACCTGCTGACCGACCTGACCATCGCCGTCGATCCGGCCGCGCAAGGGCAGGGGGTGGGGCGGGCGCTGTTCCAGGGCCTGCTCGATCACGTCGTCGTCCACATGCCGCACATCAGCCGCGTCGAATTGTTCGCCCGCGCCAGCAATGTGCGGGCGCGCGCGCTGTACCTGTCGCTGGGCTTCGTCGACGAGGGCCTGCTGCGACGCCGCGTCAACAATGCGCGCGGCGACGCCGAGGACGACACCTTCATGGGCTGGCTGCGCCCTGCACCGACGCCGCCGCCGCGCGGGGACTGAGCCCGCTTGCACACCATGGACCTGTTTGCCTCGCCAGCGGCGCTGATGCCGATCGCCGTCAACGACGGCGAACTGGCCTACCTGGCGCAGTTGCCGCTGGCGGCGTCGAATGGCGCCGTGCTGGCCCGCCTGATCGCCGAGACCGACTGGCGCAGCGACAGCATCACCCTGTGGGGCAAGCAGTTCCTGCAGCCGCGCCTGTCGGCCTGGTACGGCGAGGCCGCCTACCGTTATTCCGGCCTGACCCTGGCGCCGCAACCGTTCACGGCCCTGCAGCAGGAGATCCGCGCCGCCGTCGAGGCGGCCACGGGCTGCACCTTCAACAGCGTGCTGCTCAATTATTACCGGGACGGCCGCGACAGCATGGGCATGCACAGTGACGACGAGGCTGAACTGGGGCCGGCGCCGGCGATCGCCTCGGTCAGCTTCGGCGCCGAGCGCACCTTCCACCTTCACCACAAGCGCAGCGGCGAGCGCGTGCGCCTGCAACTGGCGGACGGCAGCCTGTTGCTGATGGCCGGGCAGCTGCAGCGGCACTGGCGTCACGGCATCAATAAAAGCGCCAAGGCGCTCGGGGCGCGCGTCAATCTGACGTTTCGGCGGATTACCTAGGCTGCAGGCGGCCTCGGCGCTGCTTACATCTGGTATTGACTGTATGCACGCGCGTAGTAGGGTCAAGTCGCCAACAGCCGCTAAAAATCGCCTAAATACCATTAAATAGGTTCAACTATCACTATTTCCAATCGTAAATAAGTGAACCGCCAGTCATTTATCTTCGATTTCTCTTACATTCCCTTACATTTCTTACGTAATCCCCACGGACTTGCCGGTTTGGCTTTGCTATCTTGACTATCTCGCGATTCATTGTGAATGGCGAGCCAGACGATTAACCAGTACAAAGGAATCTCGCATGAAAAAGCTCATTTTCGCACTCATCGCTGCCACCGCAGCCATCGGTTCGGCCCAGGCGGCACAGCCGGGCCCTTACGTCGGCGTCGGTATCGCCAACGCTGATCACAGCGCCTCGATTCCTGGCACGACGTCGTCGAGCAGCGACGGCTACAAAACTTCCGGCAAGATTTTCGGCGGCTACGAATTCGACCAGACCTTCGGCGTCGAAGTCGGCTACACCGATTTCCGCAGCTCGGACTACAACTACACCCTGAACGGCATCAACCGCACCGGCACCAGCGATGGCAAGTCGTATTACGTCGCCGGTAAAGCCAGTGCCCCGATCAACGAGCAGTTCTCCGTGTTCGGCAAACTGGGCGCGGCCCAGAACAAGCGCAACTACAGCGACTCGCTGCTGAGCGGCGACACCAGCAAGACCGAACTGTACGCCGGCGTCGGCGCCCAGTACAACTTCAACCCGAAGGTTGCTGTGAGCCTCGAGTATGAGCGCTACGGTAAAAACCAGGACATCGGCGCCAAGTCCGACGTCATCACGCTCGCTGCCAAGTATTCGTTCTAAGCAACGCGCCTGAGCTAGTCAAAACAAAAGCCCGCCGGATCGCTCCGGCGGGCTTTTGCATGTGGCGCTCGCCTTTGGTGGCCAGGCCGCGCCGCGGCCTGGCCTGCCAGGTAACTAGACCGTCAGCGGCTTGTAGCGAATCCGCTTGGGCTTGGCGCCTTCTTCACCGAGGCGCTTTTTCTTGTCCGCTTCGTATTCCTGGTAGTTGCCGTCAAAGAAAGTCACTTGCGAGTTGCCTTCAAAGGCCAGGATGTGGGTGGCGATGCGGTCGAGGAACCAGCGATCGTGGGAAATAACCATCACGCTGCCAGCAAACTCGAGCAAGGCGTCTTCCAGCGCGCGCAAGGTTTCCACGTCGAGGTCGTTCGATGGTTCATCGAGCAGCAGGACGTTGCCGCCTTGCAGCAGGGTCTTCGCCAGGTGCAGGCGACCCCGCTCACCACCGGACAGGTTGCCGACGATCTTTTGCTGGTCCGAGCCCTTGAAGTTGAAGCGGCCCAGGTAGGCGCGCGAGGGCATGTCGAAACGGCCCACGGTGAGCGTGTCGGCGCCGCCGGCGACGTCGTCGAACACGGTCTTGCTGTTGGCCAGGTCGTCGCGGTTCTGGTCGACGATCGACACGCGCGCCGTCTGGCCGATCGCCACTTCGCCGCTGTCCGGTTGTTCCTTGCCCGTGATCATCTTGAACAGGGTCGACTTGCCGGCGCCGTTGGGGCCGATGATGCCGACGATGGCGCCCGGTGGCACGGTGAACGACAGGTTGTCGATCAATAAACGGTCGCCGAAGGCTTTCGAGACATTCTTGAACTCGATGACTTCATTGCCCAGCCGCTCGGCGACGGGAATGAAGATCTCGGACGTTTCATTGCGCTTCTGGTATTCGTGCTCGGACAACTCGTTAAAGCGCGCCAGCCGGGCCTTGCTCTTGGCCTGGCGGCCCTTCGGATTCTGGCGCACCCATTCGAGTTCCTTGGCGATGGTTTTCTGGCGCGACGATTCGGTCGCCTCTTCCTGCTTGAGGCGATTGCTCTTTTGCTCGAGCCACGAGCTGTAATTGCCTTTCCACGGAATGCCGTGGCCGCGGTCGAGCTCGAGAATCCACTCGGCGGCGTTGTCGAGGAAGTAGCGATCGTGGGTGATGCCGACGACGGTGCCGGGAAAGCGCAGCAGGAATTGTTCGAGCCAGTCGACCGATTCGGCGTCGAGGTGATTGGTCGGTTCGTCGAGCAGCAGCATGTCCGGCTTCGACAGCAGCAGGCGGCACAGCGCCACGCGGCGCTTTTCACCACCGGAGAGGACGCCGATTTTCTGGTCCCACGGCGGCAGGCGCAGCGCGTCGGCGGCCATTTCCAGTTGCAGGTTCAGGTTGCCGCCGTCGGAGGTGGAGATGATCGCTTCGAGCCGCGCCTGCTCGGTGGCGAGGGCGTCGAAGTCGGCGTCCTCGTCGGCGTAGGCGGCGTACACGGCTTCCAGTTTGCCTTGCGCTTCGAACACTTCGCCCAGGCCCGATTCGACCACCTGGCGCACCGTCTGCTCGGGGTCGAGCACCGGTTCCTGCGGCAGGTAGCCGATGTTCAGGCCCGGCATGGGCACCGCTTCGCCCTGGATGTCGGTGTCGATGCCGGCCATGATTTTAAGCAAGGTCGACTTGCCGGAGCCGTTCAGGCCCAGCACGCCGATCTTGGCGCCGGGGAAGAACGACAGCGAGATGTCTTTCAGAATCTGGCGTTTGGGCGGGACGATTTTGCCCACGCGGTTCATGGTATAGACGTAATTGGCCATTGTGTTCGAATTCTCAGGTAGGACGGAAGGTCCACAGCATACCGGAAAAGACCCCGTTCGGGCCACCTCCGACCGGCGGCTAAGTACTGCGGCGCGCGCGCCACAAACCTTCCGCCGCGTACAGGGCCAGCGCGCTCCAGATCAGCGCGAAGCCCACCAGGCGGTCCGCCGTGAACGCTTCGTGGAACAGCCACACCCCCAGCAGGAACTGGATGGTGGGGCCGATATACTGGATCATGCCCAGCACCGCCATGGGAATGCGGCGCGCGCCGGCGGCAAACATGAGCAGGGGAATGGCGGTGATGGGGCCGGCCGCCACCAGCAGCCAGCGGGTGCTGTCGGACGGCGTCGTCAGAAATACATTGGCGCCGTGCATGCTCAGCCACACCACGTAGCCCAGCGCCAGCGGAAACAGCACCATGGTTTCAAAGGCCAGCCCTTCGAGGGCGCCCAGCGCCGCCGTCTTGCGCAGCAGGCCATAGCCGCCGAAGGTGGCCGCCAGCGCCAGCGCGATCCACGGCACCGTGCCCGCCTGCCAGGTCAGCCACAACACGCCGGCGGCGGCGACGGCGATGGCCGTCCACTGCAGGCGGCGCAGGCGCTCGCCCAGCACCACGTAGCCCAGCATGATGTTGACGAGTGGATTGATGAAATAGCCGAGGCTGGCGTCGATGACGTGGCCGTGGTTGACGGACCAGATATAGATGAGCCAGTTCACGCTCAGCAGCAGCGCGCTGGCGACGAAGCCGGCCACCACCTTCGGCCGCCGCAGCACCTCGGGCAGCCAGCCCCACTGGCGGCGCACGCTGAGCACGATCACCAGGAAGGCCAGCGACCACAGCACGCGGTGCGCCAGGATCTGTCCGGCCGGCACCTCTTGAAGCGCATGAAAATACAGGGGAAACAAGCCCCAGCTGAGAAACGCCAGGGTGGCGTAGATGATGCCGGTGCGCATGGGGGACGATCGAAGATTTGCCGAGGCGACATTATCTCCGAATTGTCCCGGCGCTGCCGGCGCTGCGCTTTATTGGCCCACCGAGAACAGCACCGCATTGTTGATCGCATACACGAGCCCGTCCGGCCCCACCGCGGTGGGGGTGTAGGATTCACCGAGCCCGCTGGTGAGGCGGATTTTCTGGCTCAGGGTATTGCTCGTCAAATCCCAGCGGTACAGGTAGCCGTCTTCGCTGTTGACCAGGATCGACTTGGTGAACGGATCGACGGCGGCCGTGTTGATGCACCATTCGGTGACCCCGCCCGGGAAATTCGGATCGGGCGTGGGGCCGAGGATGGTGAGGATTTCCTTCATCACCCTGACGCTGGCGGTGGCGCTGACGGGGTCGGCCATGCTGGCGTTCGGGTCGAGCACGGCGATGCGGTTTTTCGAGTCGCCACTGCCGGCGCGGCCGTAGTTGTTGTACTTCGTCATCACCAGGTAGGGCGAACTGCCGCTGTAGCCGGGCACCATGGCGGCCGGCACCACGGACGGCGTGTCGTCCCAGCCGAAGGAGCCGGGCGTCTTGCTGGTGGCCAAGGTGCTGTCGAAGTGCAGCAGCCAGCCGCGCGCATTGTGCAGGTTCGTCACGGGCTCGAGCACGCCAAAATAGACGTCGCCGTCCGGCCCCACCATGGGCGCGGCGGTGCTGTCCTCGCTGATGCGCGATGGACTCAAGGTAAATGGATCGACCAGCGCCGCCTTCGACTTGAGCGACAAGGTGGCGGCGTCGAGCGCGAGCAGCTGGCCGTTGATGCCCGTGCTTTTGACCACCACGTAGACGGTTTTCTGGTCGTTCGAGATGGCCGGCGCGGCGCCCATGGCCGGTTTGCTCATGGTGGCGTCGCCGCTGGCGCTGACGGCGCTGACCCAGCTGCCGTTGCCATCGGCGCCGATGCGGGCGATGCCGCTGACCAGGCCGGCGGGATTGGCGCCGGTGACGACAAAGCCGAAAAACAGGTTGCCCGCATTGTCGGCCGTGATGGGCGTGTTGATGAACACGCTCGCGTCCAGCACCCCCTGGTTGGCGCTGTAGGCGCTGCTGCCATAAAACACCAAGGTGTTGGTGCTGGCGCCGGCCGCGTCGGCGTCGTCCCGATACAACACTTTGCCACCGGCGCCCGGCATCACGATGCGGTTGTTTTTGGTCAGCGTGATGTTGTAGGCGGGCGTCCAGTTGTGCGCCGGCATCACGTAATCGCTGTCGATGCTCCAGCGCAGCGCCCCCGTGGCGCCGGCCCGCGCTTCGACGCGAAAACTGTCGGCGACGGACCGCTTGACGGGCACCAGCACCGTGTTTTTTGCCGTGATGACGGGCGAGCCGTAATGCACGAGCAGGTAGCCCTGGCTGCTGTACTGGGGCGCCACGTCCACGGGAGTTTGCCAGACGATGCGGTTCAATGCCTGGGTTTTAAGGCTCGATTGCGCCGTGTGCTGGGCGTCGCCGCCATAACTGAGCCAGGCGGCGCCGGTCACCGGCAGCGGGTCCGGCACAGGCTGCACGGGCGCCGGCGCGGGCGTGACCGCCGCACTGCCGCCACCGCCACCACCGCTACAGGCGGCAATGGCGGCCAGCACGGCAATGGCGGCGAGGGCCGCGGCGCGGCGGCGCCCAGGCAGCGTTTTTGTGGGGTGATCGCCCATGGTATCTCCAGTCCGGTCAGGTGGCGCGCGGACGCTTGCCGCTTGCATCGCTGGCAAGATTGCGCTTTTCTGTGGGAAATTTCAAGTTCGCCGTGCAAACCCACGATGAGGCTGGGATAAACTGTTGCGTGGCTGATTTTTCCCTACAACGATGCGTTCTTCGCACCGGCAAATTATGCATATCCTTGCATAATCGCCTGTGGGTAAACGTGTGGACAAGCCTGTTCACAGCCCCCCTGACAAGTCGGTGGACAAGCCTGTGGACAACACCCCGCGCCAGCTTGTGGACAAGCCTGTTCACAACATTGTTCACAACCCTGTTGACAGCTGTGTGGACAAGCCCCGCGCACGCGGCCACCCCCGCGCCCTATCCGATCCTGTTCGTCACCCAGGTGCCCCTGCACACCGATGTCGCCGCCCGCCTGTCGGCCTTCGCCAACCACCTCACCGGCCCCGACCAGGTGCCCCGCGGCGGCGACCTGATGCTGCGCTATCCGGACGGCACACTGCGCGCGCTCACCCGCGAAGCGGGCTTCGGCAACGCCGGCATGCAGGGCGCCGGCGCCATCGCCGTGCGCGAGCCGGCCGTGCACCGCAGCGGCCGGCGCGCCCTGTTCAGCATGTTGACGGGCGCCCCCACCGGCCCGGGCGACAAGGCCGCGCCCGTATGGCAGCTCTACGAGGTGCGCGGCCTGCAACGGCGCCAGCGCGCCGTCATCACCAGGCTGGCGGGCCAGGCGGCCAGCTGCAACAACCTCTCACCCCTGTACGGCAGCGACGACCGGGTATTGTTTACCTCGGACTGCCCGCGCGGCGGCGCTGCCCAGGCCCACCTGTACCCGGCGCTCGACGAATACGAAGCGAGCCCCACCACCAGCGGCATCTGGCAGCTCGATCCGGCCACGGGCGCGCTGCGCATCCTCAACCACGCCGTCAGCGGCGCCTTCACCCCCATCCTCGATAGCGACGGCCGCGTGGTATTTACCCGCTGGGACCACCAGCAGCAGGACCAGCTGGCCCAGCGCGATCGCGACGCCGCCCGCAACGGCGTGGCGCTGCCGTTCAACTCGGGCAATCGCGCCAGCGAGCAGGCCGGCGCCCCGCTGCTGCCCGGACGCGACGAGGTGTTCCCCGAGTCGCGCAGCGGCAGCCGCGGACCGTACGGCGAGGTGTCTGCCTTCGCCACCAATTTTTTTACCCTGTGGCAGATGGAAGAGGACGGCCGCAACGAAGAGACCTTGAACCACGTCGGCCAGCACGAACTGGCGTTCGGCTACCTGACCCCCACCTTCAAGGACGACCCGGCGCTGTCGAACCACACCAACGACCGCTTCCACCGCAACCGGCTGGCGCTGCGCCGCGAGGGCGGCCTGTTTCATGCGCGCGAAGAGCCGCGCCGGCGCGGCAGCTTCGTCGCCACGGCGGCGCGCGAATCGGCCGCCGGCACCGCCACGTTTACCACCGGCCAGCTGGTGCGCCTGAGCGGCGCGCCTGGCCTCAATGGCGAGCGCATGATGCTTATCGCCCTCACCGCCGGCGACCCCGCCGACGCCTTGCCGGGCGGGCGCTATCGCAATCCCGCGCCGCTGGCCGACGGCCGCCTGATCGCCAGTCACAGCCGCGCCGTGCGCGCCCCCGAGCAGGGCGCCAGCCTGCCCGACCTGCGCCTGGTCTGGCTGGTCCCCGGCCACGGCGGCCTGCTGCGCGCCGGCGCCCCCCTCACCAGCGGCATCGGCGCCGCCGTGCGCTGGTGGAGCCCGGCCGGCATGCGCCACTTCGACGGCGTGCTGTGGGAGCTCGACGCCGTCGAACTGCGCCCGCGCGCGCGCACCAGGGCACGCCACGTGGCCGGCTTCGAGGCGCCCGAACTGGCCGTGCTGCGCGAAGAGCGGGTGGCGCCAGTGGCGCTGCGGGCCTGGCTGATCGAGCGCGACCTGGCGCTGATCGTCACGCGCGACCAGACCAGCCGCGATCGGGCAGACTTGCAACAGCCGTTCAATTTGCGCGTGCCGGGCGGCGTGACCACCGTGTCGATCGCCGCGCCCACGGCCAGGCGCTACGACATCGCCCACTTCCAGCTGTTCCAGGCCGACGCCGTGCGCGCCTACCCGGGCCGCCCGGGCCGGCGCGCGCTGGCCCAGCCCCTGCACGACGGCGCGGCCACGGCCGCCAACCGGCCCAATCGGGCCGGCCCGGTGGGCAGCGTGAAGATCGCCGCCGACGGGTCGACGGCGGCCTTCGTGCCGGCGCGGCGTGCGCTGACATGGCAAACTGTCGACCCGGCCGGCACGCCGGTGGTACGCGAACGCAACTGGATTACCTTCCAGGCGGGAGAAATGCGCACCTGCGCGTCCTGCCACGGCACCAACACGGCCAACCAGGCCGGATTGGCGGCGCCGATGAACAAGCCGGAGGCGCTGCGTGAACTGCTGCGTCACTGGAAAACCCTGCCACCTTGAGAGAGCCTTTGTGAATCGAAATCCGCTTGCAATTATCACCACGTGGGACTATTGTGCGATGCACCAAAACAACAATACGGTGCAACCTTGACTCCCGAACACAAGAAGGCCAGCCTGGCGACGATGACGCTGGCGGCAGTCGGTATCGTCTACGGCGATATCGGTACCAGTCCCCTGTACACCCTCAAGACCATCTTCGACCCGGAACACGGGCTGGCCTTGAACACCTTCAATCTGCTCGGCGTGCTGTCGCTGATTTTCTGGGGGCTGACCATGATCGTCGCCCTCAAATACGTCACCCTGATGCTGCGCGCCGATAACCGCGGCGAAGGCGGCATCATGGCCCTGATGGCGCTCACCCTCAGTTCCGTCACCCGTTCCTCGAAATGGTTCACGCCCTTGCTGATGCTGGGCGTACTGGGCGCGACGATGTTTTATGGCGACAGCGTGATCACCCCGGCCATCTCGGTGCTGGGCGCGATCGAGGGCCTGGAAGTGGCGGCGCCGGGGCTCGAGCGCTTCGTGGTGCCGCTGACCATCGTCGTGCTGGTGATCCTGTACTGGGCGCAAAAGCACGGCACCGCCGGCATTGGCCGCTGGTTCGGCCCCATCATGGTGGTGTGGTTCGCCGCCCTGGCCATCATGGGCGTGATCAACATCGTGCAGGCGCCGCAGATCCTGGCCGCCTTGAATCCCCTCAATGCCTTCCTGTTCATGCTGGAGAACCGCTTCGTCGCCTTCGTCGCCCTGGGCGCGGTGGTGCTGGCGTTCACCGGCGCCGAGGCGCTGTACGCCGACATGGGCCACTTCGGCAAGAAGCCCATTCAGGCCGCCTGGTTCATCGTCGTCTTTCCCGCGCTGGCGCTCAATTACCTGGGCCAGGGCGCGCTGCTGATCATGCACCCGGAAGCGATCAGCAACCCGTTCTTCCAGCAACTGGGACCGTGGAGCGTCTACCCGCTGGTGCTGCTGTCGACCATGGCGGCGGTGATCGCCTCGCAGGCGACCATTTCCGGCACCTTCTCGATGACCAAGCAGGCCATCGCCCTGGGCCTGCTGCCGCGCATGCGCGTGCTGCACACCTCCGAGAGCGAGATCGGGCAGATTTATATCCCGGCGGTGAACTGGCTGCAGCTGATCGTGGTGCTGCTGGCGGTAATCGGTTTCGGTTCGTCCGACAAGCTCGCCGGCGCCTACGGCATCGCGGTGACCGCCACCATGCTGTGCACCACCGTGCTGACGTTCTTCCTGACCCGCTACCGCTGGCACCTGCCACTGTGGGTGTGTTTCGGCGCCACCGGCTTTTTCATCACGATGGACATCATGCTGTTCTCGGCCAGCACCCTGAAACTGCTGCATGGCGGCTGGTTCCCGCTGCTGCTGGGCGCCGTGCTGTTTACCGTGATGGTGACCTGGAAGCGCGGTCGCGAGCTGGTGTTCGAGAACCTGCAAAAGCACGCCATTCCGCTGGAAGACTTTCTCGCCTCGCTGTTCGTGGCGCCGCCGGACCGGGTCTACGGCACCGCCATTTTCCTGCGCGGCGAGAGCGACGGCGTGCCGCACGCGCTGCTGCACAACCTGTCGCACAACAAGGTGCTGCACGAGCGCGTGGTGTTCCTGACGGTGCACATGCGCGAAGTGCCGTGGGTGCCGGCCGAGGAGCAGGCCAAGGTGGTGGAACTGGGCCACAACTGCTTCCAGATCAATGTCGACTACGGCTTCAAGGATGAGCCGGACATTCCCAAGATCCTGGCCCAGTGCGCGCAGCACGGCCTGCCGTTCGAGATGATGGAAACGTCGTTCTTCATCGCCCGCCAGACCGTCATTTCGGCGCCCGGCGGCGGCATGGCGCCGTGGCGCGAGCACCTGTACGTGGCAATGTCGAGAAATGCGCGCGGCGCGGCCGACTATTACCAGATTCCGCCGAACCGGGTCATTGAGTTGGGAACCCAAGTGGAAATTTAATCAAACAAAAGTGGACACCTACTTTTGTTTGGGCCTGAAGTGAGGGAACCTTTTTTACACCGGCTTACAGGCGCACCCATAGTCAGGTAAAAATCACTGGCGGAGCCAGATGATTTTTGAATCGGGGCAAACAAAAGTGGACACCTACTTTTGTTTGGGCCTGAAGAGAGGGAACCTTTTTTACACCGGCTTAGAAGCGCAACCATAGTCAGGTAAAAATCACTGGCGGAGCCAGATGATTTTTTGAGGGGACGGCACGCCAGGGCGGTGGGCGGCGTGCGTTACAAAATTCCGCGCGCCGGGGCGGGAATGGGAGTGTGGCGCTCTGCTACACTCTCTGCGCATTTATCATTTAAGGATTTTCATGAACTTCAAGCTTCCCCTGATCGCCGCCTTTGTCGGCGCCCTGAGCCTGTCCGCCTGCGGCGGCAGCAGCGGTACCAGCACTCCCGCGGTGGCTGTCAGCAGCCCCGCCACGCTGGTTAGTACCGACGTCACCGTTGGCACCGGTGCTACCGTGACGACTAACGCCTCTGTCACCATGAACTACACGGTGTGGGTCTACAAAGCCGATGCCGTCGATTTCAAGGGCGTTCAAGTCGATACGCGCAGCGGTTTTGTCTTCACCGTTGGTGACTCACAAATCATTACTGGCCTTAACAGCGGCATCATCGGCATGAAAGTGGGCGGCCGTCGCGTGCTGTTGATCCCCGCAGCGCAGGCTTACGCCGAGAAGGGTGCTGGCGTCATCCCGCCAAATTCGGGAATTGTGTTTGACATGACCGTAACCGGCGTAAAGTAAATAACGACAAAATAGAGAAGCGGTCTGCGGACCGCTTTTTTTATTCGCCCACCATGCGCGACCAGAACGCGCGGCCGTGCCGCACGCTGTGCATGAGCACCGCCGCCAGGTGCACGCCGATCAGGCCCATCAGGCACCAGGCAAGCACGCCATGCGCCTGCTCCATGCGCTCGTGCCAGACCTCCGACGCCGGCACGGGACTGGCGATGCGCAGCAAGTCGAACACGCCGATCGGACGGCCGCCGAACCACTGCATCAACACGCCACTGGCAAGCATCGCCACCAGCGCCACCAGCAGCAGCCCGTGCACGGCGCGCGCCAGCTGGCCGCCAGCGGCCAGCGCGGGCGGCGCCGCCACGCGCCAGCGCCAGATCAGGCGAAACGCCACCAGCGGCACGTAGACAGTGCCGATGGCGATGTGCAGGGTGCGCCAGAAACTGCGCGCGGCGCCGGGTGGCAGGTCCGTAAAAACCAGGCCGATGGTCAGCATGGCCAGCACCAGCGCCGCGCCCAGCCAGTGATTGACGCGGGTCACGGTGTCATAGGTGGCGGGAGCATCGGCGCCACGGTCGCGAAGTCGCATGCGCGCTCCAGGTCGAAAAACTCCGATTATGCGCAATGCCTTGCTTGCACGCAACTCATATTCGATGCTGTAAAAGTTGGTTATAAGCGCATATCGACATGCATGATGCCGTCTTCGTCGTACGGCGCGCTGATGGTGACAAAACCGAAGCTGGCGTAAAAGCGCTCCAGGTACTGCTGGGCGCCGATCTTGACGGGGGCGCCCGGATACAGGCGCGCCAGCTGTGCCAGGCCCTGCGCGACGAGCGCGCGGCCGATGCCGCCGCCGCGCCCGGCGCTGGTGGTGAGCACGCGGCCGATCGACGCTTCGGCATATTTGGCGCCCGGCGCGAGCACGCGCAGGTAGGCGACCAGCTGGCGCTGGCCATCGACCGTGGCCCAGCCCAGCACATGGTGGGCGTCCAGATCGAGGCCGTCGAAATCGTTCCACAGGCACTGCTGCTCGAGCACGAACACGTGCAGGCGCGCCGCCATCATGGCGTAGACATCGTGGTTCGACAGCTGCGCGAAACTGGCCCATTGCCAGTCGATGGCGGGCGATACGGATTCGGTGGACTTCATGCGGCGGTTTCGAACCCTTCGAGGACGTTGACGATATTGAGGCCCATTTCGGCGACGGCGCTGCCGCCCTCCATGACGAACACGGTGGGCAGGCCCAGGTGGGCGATGCGCTCGCCGACGCGCAGATAATCGCCGCTTTGCAGGGCAAAATGCGACAGCGGGTCGCCGGCGAAGGTGTCCACGCCCAGCGACACCACCAGCGCCTCGGCGCCGAAGCTGGCCAGCTTGTAGCAGGCCGTCTCCAGCGCGGCGAACCACTGCGCCGGCGTGCTGCCGCGCGCCAGCGGCAGGTTCATGGTGCAGCCGGCGCCGGCGCCATCGCCGGTTTCGTCGGCGTGCCCCAGGTAATACGGGTATTCGTCGCGCGGATCGGCGTGGACCGAAGTAAACAGCACGTCGTTGCGGTGATAGAAAATGCTCTGGGTGCCGTTGCCGTGGTGGTAGTCGATGTCGAGGATGCCGACCCTGGCGGCGCCGTCGTCGAGCAGGTGCTGGGCGGCCAGCGCGGCGTTATTGAGAAAGCAGTAGCCGCCGAAAAAATCGGCGCCCGCGTGGTGGCCGGGCGGGCGCGTCAGCGCAAAAGTGCCACGTTCTCCCAGCCGCAGGGCGTGGGCCGCGTTGACGGCGCAATCGGCGCCCGTCTTGGCGGCGATCCAGGTGCCGGCGGTGAACGGCGTGCCGCTGTCCATCGAGTACAGGCCCATGCGGCCGGCAAAGCTGGCCGGTTCGATATCGGCGCGCAGGCCGCGGATCGGCCAGGCCGAAGGGAAGGCGTCGCGCGCGGCATTGTCCGGGTCGAGCGCGAGCCACTCGCTCCAGGCGTTGCGCAAAAAATGCAGGTAGCGCGGCGTGTGGATTTTTTCCAGCGACATGAGCGGCACGCCGTGCGGGGTGACGATGTCGCCCAGCCCGCGCCGGCCGAATTCGGCCACCACCAGGTCGGCCCGTTCGGGCTTTTCAAAGGCCGGCACCAGGGCGCCACGGAACATCTCGTGCTTGCCCCGGTGCTGGGCGTGGTGTTCGTTGAAAAAAGCCAGCATGGGATGCCCGCGATGATGGTTTAAAGGGCTGTCACAGGTCTCACTCGCAGCACAGGGTGCTGGTGTTGTAGGCGGCGACGTAATCGTCGAACGCGGGGCCGGGCGCCGCCTCGATGGCTGCCTGCTCGGCCAGCGAGGCCGCGCTCATGTCCTCGAACAGCGCCAGTTCGGCCGGCATCAGGGGATCCTGGCGGAAGAAGGCCGCGTGCAGTTCGCTCTGGCGCAAGCCGAACGCCGCCGACGAGCCCAGTTCGCGCACGTCGGCCAGCACGCGCGCCGATGGCGTGAGCGCCGGGTTGTCGATCTTGGCCTGCTGCTTCGCCAGCGAGGCCGCGTGCACGCCGGCCTCGTTGTGCTGCTCGTCGAGCAGGGCGGCGACGGGGGCGATGCGCGCCAGCAGTTCGGTGGCCCAGTCGCGCAGGGCGACTTCGCCGTCGGCGCGGGTGAGCTTCAAGCCGGGGCGACGGCCCTCCTTGACGGTGCGGGCGAAATTGCTGGCGTTGGCGGCGCTCTCGGTGACGTTGACGACGGGGCTCTCGTCGAGCGCGCAAAACAGCAGGAAGGCGTCGAGGAAGCGGCCCGTCTCCAGGCTGATGCCGACCGCTTCGTACGGGTCGACGTCCATGCAGCGCACTTCGATGTACTGCACGCCGCGCCGGCACAGCGCCTGGATCGGCCGCTCGCCCGTCTTGATGACACGCTTGGGGCGAATGGTCGAGTAGTACTCGTTCTCGATCTGCAGCACGTTGGTCGACAGCTGGATCCACTGGCCATCCTTCTTGGTGCCCAGTTGCTGGTACGGCGCGTACGGCCGGTTGACGGCGTCCATCAGGGTCGAGACGTAGCTTTCCAGGCTGTTTTCGTGCGGCGTCAGGCCGGACTGGGCATCGTTCTGGTAACCGAGGTCGCTCATGCGCAAGCTGGTGGCGTAGGGCAGGTACAGGGTGTCGTCGGAGAGGGTGTCGAGCTGGTGCGCGCGGCCCCGCAGAAAATCGGTCGACAGGGCCGGCGAGGCGCCGAACAGGTACATCAGCAACCAGCTGTAGCGGCGGAAGTTGCGGATCAGGGCGATGTAGCTTTCCGATTGAAAATCGCGCATGGCGTTGCGGCGTTCCTGCGCCACCCCTTCGTGGCGCGACAACAGCTGCCACAGCGCTTCGGGCAGCGAATAATTGTAGTGGATGCCGGCGATGCACTGCATCGCCTTGCCGTAGCGCAGCGCCAGGCCGCGCCGGTACACGTGCTTCAACATGCCGATGTTCGAGCTGCCGTAGTTGGCGATCTCGATGTGTTCTTCGTCGGGCAATTCGCACGGCATCGATTCGCTCCACAGCATCTCGTCGCCCAGCTTGGTGTAGGCGTAGCGGTGGATGGCGTCGAGCTGATTGAGGGTGATGCCGATGTCGTGTTCGGCCGGGGTGATGAACTCGAGCAGCGCTTCGGCGTAGTCGGTGGTGATCTGCGGGTGGGCCAGGGCCGAACCGAGCGCGCGCGGGTGCGGCGTCTGCGCCAGTTTGCCGGCGCGGTCCACGCGCAGCGTTTCACGCTCGATGCCGCGCAAGCCCTGGCCGAGCAGGGCGCGGTGATCGTCGTCGTCAAGAAGTGCCAGTCGGCGGGTCAGGAGGTTCGGCACGGGTCAATCCTTTCAATGCTGCTGTAATAATTGGTGCAGAGATTAACCGAAATCGGCCGTCTGCGCCGGCATGGCGGACAAAAGCCGCTGTTACTGCGGCGCCGGCGCCTTCGGCGGCGCGGCCGGCGCGGCCCCCGCGCGCAGCGCGCGCTCGAGCTGCTGCTCCAGCAGCGCCAGCGGCAGCGCGCCATTGTCGAGCACGATGGCGTGAAAACGGCGGATGTCGAAGCGCTCGCCCAGTCTGGCCTGGGCCCGCTCGCGCAGGGCCTTCAAGCGCAACTGCCCCAGTTTATACGCGAGCGCCTGGCCCGGGGCGGCGATGTAACGGTCGACCTCGATTTCGTTGTCGGCGCCGTTGTTGGCGGTGTTGGCATTGAGGTAGTCGATCGCTTGCTGGCGGCTCCAGCCCATCGCGTGGATGCCGCTGTCGGCCACCAGCCGCGCCGAGCGCAGCAAGTCGGAATTGAGGTGGCCGAAGGCGGAAAACGGGTCGGCGAAAAAGCCCATCTCCGCCCCCAGGCTTTCCGCATACAGGGCCCAGCCTTCGCCGTACGGCGCGTTCCAGCCATAGCGGCGAAATGCCGGCAGATCGCGCAGTTCGCGCGCGCGCGCCACCTGCAGATGGTGGCCCGGCACGCCTTCGTGCAGCACCAGGGTGTCGGTCTCCCACAGGGGGCGGCTGGCCAGCCGGCTGGTGTTGACGACGATGGCGGCGGCGCGGCCGTCGCTGGCCGCTTCATAGTAGGCCGCGCCCTGCTCGTCGGCGCCGTCCAGGATCTGGCGCACCGCCAGCGCTTCGGCCGGCACCTGCTCGAACAGCCGCGCGGCGGCCGCGCTGGCGCGCGCGAGCTGGCGGCGGTAGCGCCGCAGCAGCTTGTCGGGGTCGCTGGCGAACAGGCGCGGATCGCTGTTGGCGAAGCTGGCAAATTGGGCGAAGCTGCCCTTGAAACCGGTGCGGGCGATCGCCGGCGTCATGGCGGCGCGAATGCGCGCCACCTCGCGCAGCCCCAGCGCGTGCACGGCCGCCGGCGCCAGCTCGGTGCTTTCGGCGAGCAGGAACTGGTAGTACTCGGTACCGGCCGGCACGCCCATGATGCCAATGGTCTCGCGCGATGCCGGCAGCGCTTCCACGCGCACGTAGTCTTCCAGCTTTTGCAGGGCCGGGATGACCTGCTTGCGCAGCAGCGCCGGCCCGGCCGCCGCCAGTTCCTCGCGCACCGCTTTTGGAATGGTCGCGGGGATCTCGCGAAACGGCCGCTCGAGCTCGCCGCCGGCGACGCTCTCGCGCAACTGGCGCAGCAGGGCCGGCACCTGGCGCAGCGCCGCTTTCGGCGCGCTCCAGCCCAGCTTCTGCCCTTCGCGCATCTGCTCGATCAGGCCGTCGACGTGGGCCGGCACGGCCGCCAGCCGCGCCAGCAGGGCGCGGTAGTCGCTGTCGCTGGCCAGCGGCATCTGCGCCAGCAGGCGCGGCAAGGTCAGGTGCAGGCCGTCCTGGTTCGTCAGCGGCGCGTAGCGGTAAGGATAAAAGGTGGCGGCCCGGACGCGCCGGTCCTTCTGGTCGATGAACACCTCGAGCGAGAGGCGGTTGGCGTCGCTGAGCTTGCCGGCGTCGATCTGGCGCGCCTGCTCGAGCGCGCGCTTGTCGTGCTCGCCCGCGGCCAGGCTGGCCGCCAGCGAGGTGTCCGACAGTTCGCCGTTAAAGCGCGTCTCGCCCAGCGCCGTGGCCAGCTCGGGCTGGGTTTGCAGCCGCCACTGCCAGTCGGTGGCGAACAGGGCGAGCGCCTGCTGGTCGGCAGATTCGACCGCTGGCGCCGGCGTGGCCGTGGTGGCGCCGACCAGGCCATAGGCGGCCGCCAGCAAACACAGGGTGAACAATCGACGCATGCAGACACTCCGGACGGGGGAGCGCTATCGTAGCAAAAATGACCAGACCGGCGCGCCAGTCAGATCAGCTGGCAGCCGCTGCCGGCGCGATGGCGCCGGACACCCGCTCGATGCCGGCCAGATCGCGCCATGACTGCACTTGCCGGTAGCCGTGCTCCGTCAGCAGCGCGCGCACCGCCTCGGCCTGGTCGTAGCCGTGTTCGAGCAGCAGCGCGCCGCCCGGCGCCAGGTGCGCCTGCGCGCCGCCGATGATGGCGAGAAGGACGGACAGGCCGTCGGCGTGGTCGGTGAGGGCGTCGACCGGTTCGAAGCGCAAGTCGCCCTGCGCCAGGTGCTGGTCGGCGCTGGCGATGTAGGGCGGGTTGGCGGCGATCAGGTCGAAGCGCGCGGCGCCCAGGGCGGCGTACCAGTCGCTGTGCAGGAAGCGCACGGTCACGCCGTGGGTGGCGGCGTTCTGGCGCGCCACCGCCAGCGCCGCCGTGCTGGCGTCGAGCGCGCTGACGACGGCGTCGGGGCGGCTGTGCGCCACCGCCACGGCGATGGCGCCGCTGCCGGTGCCCATGTCGAGCATGGCGCCGTTGGCGGGCAACTGCGCCAGCGCCAGTTCGACCAGCAGTTCGGTGTCGGGACGGGGAATCAGCACGGCGCTGTTGACGGCGAAATCGAGGCCGTAAAATTCGCGCTTGCCGACGATGTAGGCGATCGGCTCGCCCGCCAGCCGGCGCGCCACCAGCGCCTCGATGGCCTCGGCCTGGGCCTGGCTCACCGCGCGCTCGGACCCGGTGATCAGGCCGACCCGCGTCAGGCCCAGCGCGTGGCCCAGCAGGATGCGGTTTTCCAGCGGCGCCAGCGGCAACGCGGCCTGGATCGCCGCCACCGTCATGCGGGCGGCCAGCGTCATCGCTGGCGCCGCGCCAGCAGGGCGATCAGGGCGCCCGCCAGCAGCACGAACCAGATGGCCGACCACTGGGGAATGGACAGCCCCAGCAGGGTGTCGCGCGCGTCCTCGCACAGGCCGTCGGCCTTGAACAGCCACGGCAGCATGGTGGCGCTGGGGATTTTGTTGAGCACCGTCTCTATCGGATCGATGCCGCACGACAGGCCCGGGTGGGCCAGCACCCACAGGTGCTTGCCCACCACGCCCAGCCCGCCCAGCGCGCCGATCAGGCCCAGGCCGGCGCCGATGCGCGGCTTGCCGCCGAAGGCGCCGACCATGCAGCACAGGGCGATCGCCAGGAACAGGTAGCGCTGGATCACGCACAGGGGGCAGGGCAGCAAGCCCTCGACGTGCTGCAGGTAGAGGGCGATGGCGACAAGGACGACGCAGACGAAGGCGATGGCGTTGAGCAGGCTGCGGGTGCGGATCATGGGGTCAGAGTAGGTAAGCAAGCGGATAAAAGATCGATGCCGCGCGGGCGGGCCAACGGCAATTTTCGCACAAAGCGGGGGCGCCGGCAGCGCCGCCGCCTGGCCCGGCGCCGATTTAAGCCACGCTTAATCCCCCAGCGCGGCCAGCAGTTCGGCCTGGTGCTCGGCGGCCAGCGCATTGGTCAGTTCCGTCAGCTCGCCGTCCATGATGAAATCGAGTTTGTACAAGGTCAGATTGATGCGGTGATCGGTCATCCGCCCCTGGGGGAAATTGTAGGTGCGAATGCGCTCGCTGCGGTCGCCCGAGCCGATCAGGCTCTTGCGGGTGGCCGCTTCCTTCGACTGCTGCGCGCGCAACTGCGCGTCCTTGATGCGCGCGGCCAGCACTTTCATGGCCTGCGCCTTGTTCTTGTGCTGCGAGCGGTCGTCCTGGCATTCGACGACGATGCCGGTGGGCAGGTGGGTCAGGCGCACCGCCGAATCGGTCTTGTTGATGTGCTGCCCGCCGGCGCCGGAGGCGCGGTAGGTGTCGATGCGCAGGTCGGCCGGGTTGATGTCGACGTCCTCGACTTCGTCCGCTTCCGGCATCACCGCCACCGTGCAGGCCGAGGTGTGGATGCGGCCCTGCGTCTCGGTGGCGGGCACCCGCTGCACGCGGTGGCCGCCCGACTCGAACTTGAGCTTGGAATAGGCGCCGTTGCCCACCACGCGCACGATCACTTCGCGGTAGCCGCCCAGGTCCGAGGCCGACTCGGAGACCATCTCGACCTGCCAGCGGTTGCGCTCGGCGAAGCGGCTGTACATGCGCAGCAGGTCGCCGGCGAACAGGGCCGATTCGTCGCCGCCCGTGCCGGCGCGGATCTCGAGAAAAATGTTGCGCTCGTCGTTGACGTCTTTTGGCAGCAGCATTTTTTGCAGGTCGATTTCCAGCGCCGCCAGGCGCGCCTTGGCGCCTTCGATTTCTTCCTGGGCGAACTCCTTCATTTCCGGGTCGCCCAGCATCTGCTGGGCCTCCGCCATGTCCGCGCTGGCTTGTTGAAACTGCCCGTACAGGGCCACCAGCGGGCCGATTTCGGCATGCTCGCGGCTCATTTTTCGGTAATTGTCCATGTTCGACGTGGCCGTTTCATGGCCCAGCAGTTCGTCCAGTTCGACAAGGCGATTGGCCAGTTGGTCCAGCTTGGCCAGCATCGATGGTTTCATAGGGTGCTCAGGTAGGGGAGTAATGACAGGAGTGAAGGCGCCGGGACGGCGCGCGACGGCAAACGGGCGGGCGTGAAGTACTGAGGGCCGGCGGCCGCTAACGGCGGCCGCGGAACAGCTGCGGCAGCAGCAGCGCCAGGCGGGCGCGCTCGTCGCCCTGGGCACGGTGCAGCGCCTGCTGCGGACCGTGCAGGAATTTCGCCGTCAACCCTTTCGACAGCGCCTCGAGCACCGCTTCGACGTCGTCGCCGCGCGCGAGCATTTTACGGGCCCGCTCGAGCTCGAGCAGGCGCATCGCCTCGCTCGACTCGTGCAGGTCCTGGATGACGGGCACCACGGCGCGGTCGCCCACCCAGTGCATGAACGACTGCACCCGCGTTTCGATGATCGCCTCTGCCTCGGCGACGGCCGCCTGGCGGTGTTCGATGCCGGTCTGCACCACCTGGCCCAGATCGTCGACGGTGTACAGGAACACGTCGTCGAGCCGGCCCACTTCCGCTTCGATATCGCGCGGCACGGCCAGGTCGACCATGAACATGGGCTTGTGGCGGCGCGCCTTGATGGCCCGTTCGACCAGGCCCAGGCCAATGAGCGGCAGCGACGAGGCGGTGCAGGAGATGACGATGTCGAAGCTGGCCAGTTGCTCGGGCAGGGCGGCCAGGGTGATGGCGCGCCCGCCGAAGCGCTGCGCGAGCAGTTCGCCCCGTTCGAGCGTGCGGTTGGCCACGGTGATCGATTTGGGCTGCTGGGCGCCGAAGTGGGTGGCGCACAGCTCGATCATTTCGCCGGCGCCGATGAACAGCACGTTCTGGTCGGACAATTTGTCGAAGATGCGCTGCGACAGGCGCACGGCGGCCGCGGCCATCGACACGCTGTGGGCGCCGATGGCGGTGGTGCTGCGCACTTCCTTGGCCACCGAAAACGAGCGCTGGAACATTTGATGCAGATAAGTGCCCAGCCCGCCCGCTTCGTCGGCCATGCGCACCGCGTCTTTCATCTGGCCGAGGATCTGCGGCTCGCCCAGCACCATCGAATCGAGCCCCGAAGCGACCCGGAAGGCGTGGCGCACGGCGGCGTCCTGCGGCAGCATGTACAGGTGCGGGCGCAGTTCGGCAACGTTGAGCTTGTGGTAATCGGCGAGGAAGTGGGCGCTCGCGTCGAGCCCGTTGGGGGCACGGCTGGCGGCGTACATTTCAGTGCGGTTGCAGGTCGACAGGATGGCCGCCTCGTCGGCGCCATGCTGGTCGATGCGGGCGAACCAGCCGCGCGCCGCCTGCACCGCCTGACCGAGCTGGTCCGGCGCCAGCGCCAGCTGTTCGCGCAGCGAGACCGGGGCGGTGGTGTGGTTGAGGCCGACGGCGAGCAGTTGCATGGAGTGGGAGGCGACAGGGGAAGGTCCCATTATAGCGCGCCGCCCCTGGTCAAGCATGAAGCGGGGGCGGCGTCGTCAGGGAACTCCTAGGCGCCCATCTTCTCCAGGCGGTAGCCGTAGCTGTACACGGGCACCAGGCGAAAGCCGTTCTCAGGACGCAACCTGAGCTTGTTGCGCACGCGCGACACGTGGGTGTCCATGGTGCGCGACGGCACGGCGGCGTCGCGGATCCACACCGCTTCGTGGATGAAGGCGCGCGACAGGGGGCGGCCGATGTTGCGGAAAAACAGCAGCGCCAGCGAAAACTCCTTGTGGGTGACGTCGATCACGTTGCCGTCAATGAGCAGGCGGCCCGGGCGCGTTTCGAACACGTACGGACCGAACTGCAAGTGTTCGGCGCCGTTCTGCGAGGGATAGGCGCGCCGCAGCAGCGCTTGCACGCGGGCGAGCAGCTCGCCGCGTCGCAAAGGCTTGATCATGTAGTCGTCGGCACCGGCGCCGATACCGTCGACAATGTCATCTTCGGCGGAATTGTTGGTTACAAACATCATCGGCGTTTTGGCCGGCAATTTCTCTTTCGCACGGCGCAGCACTTCGCTGCCGGGCAAGTCGGTAACGTTCCAGTCGAGTATCAACATATCGGTGCCATCTTTCTTCAGGCCGCCAAGTAACTCTCTGGCGCTGTCGAACGACTGGCAAGAGTGACCGGCGCCAGTAAGAACCTGGCAAATCAGATCCGCTTGGGCGGGATCGCTATCGAGGACTGCTATGCGCATAGTGGGGTATAAAGCACAGTAAAAAACTGTAGGTAAGTTCCTACGATAAGTAATCTATGGTTAAGCGGAATATAACAGACATTTACAATTTGAGTATAAATTTAAGTTTCTGTAATGAACGGCTCTGTACTTTCCCTGGCGTGCTGGCCATCTGCGCGTTTAAAGGTACACTTTGGGAACCTGGTTTTCAACAGATGGTTTCGTTAGCTAGATAATTACTAAAAAACAAGGACGCGGGCGATGAACGAGGTGCAAGTGAGCGACTGGACCTTAATTCCTGGTAACGAAATGGCGATGTCCGCGGTGCGTGAGCGCTGCCGGCAACTGGTGCGCAAGCGCGCCACCATGGCCGCCGGTTTCTCCGCCGTGCCGATCCCCGGCCTGGACCTGGTGTCCGATATTTCACTATTCACCAAGCTCATCGATGAAGTCAACAGTGAGTTCGGCCTGACCGAAAAGCAGATCCTGCGCCTGCAGCCGAAGTACCGCCTGCTGGCCTACGAGGCGGCGGTGGGGGTTGGCGGCATGATGGTGGGACGGTTGGTGACGCGCGACCTGCTGCTGCGCCTGTTCAAGAAGGTGGGGGTGCGGCTGGCCAGCAAGACGGCCGCCAAGCTGGTGCCGGTGGCGGGGTCGATCGTCTCGGCGGCGATCGGCTTCGCCGTGTTTCGCAAGCTGGGCTACCAGCACGTGGAAGCGTGCGCCAGGGTGGCGCAGCAGCTCAATCAGGCCCGCACCGTCAATCAGGCCAGCACCGTTTAAGGCGGCACTGGCAGCGCCCGGCGCGGCCCCGCCAGGGTAGCCCGGCGGCGACGGCGCGCCCGGGCCGCCCGTTCAGGCGTCCGGCAGCACCACGTTTACTTCGAGCACTTCCAGGTTGCCCTGGCGGTCGAGCGAGAGCTTGATGTCGTCGGCGTTGACCTTGGTGTACTTCGAAATGACTTCGATCAGCTCGCGGTGCAGGGCGGGCAAGAAATCAGGACCGGCGCGGCTGGTGCGTTCGCGCGCGATGATGATCTGCAGCCGTTCCTTGGCTTCGCTGGCGCTTTTCGCTTTCGGCGGGAACAGGAAGGAAAGCAGTGCCATGTCACTTTCCTCCGAAGATACGCTGCAGGAAACCCGGTTTTTCGTAGCTGGTAAAGCGCAGCGGCAGGTCGGCGCCCAGGAAGCGCGACACCACGTCCTCGTACGCTTCGGCCACATCGGTGCCCTTGAAATGAATCGCCGGGTTGCCCTGGTTGGACGCGTGCAGCACCGATTCGGACTCCGGAATGATGCCGATCAGGGGAATGCGCAGGATTTCCTGCACGTCCTGGTAGGACAGCATCTCGTCGTTTTCCACCCGCTTGGGCGAATAGCGGGTAATGAGCAAGTGCTCCTTGACGGGCTCGGCGCCGCTCTGGGCGCGCCGCGACTTGGCCTGGATGATGCCGAGGATGCGGTCCGAATCGCGCACGGACGACACTTCCGGGTTCGTCACGATGATCGCTTCGTCGGCGAACGTGAGCGCCATCAGGGCGCCGTGCTCGATGCCGGCGGGCGAATCGCAGACGATGTATTCGAAGCCCATGTTGATCATGTCGTGCAGCACGCGCTCGACGCCTTCTTCCGTGAGGGCATCCTTGTCGCGCGTTTGCGAGGCCGGCAAGATAAACAGGTTGTCGGAATGCTTGTCCTTGATCAGCGCCTGGTTCAGGGTCGCTTCGCCGTTGACGACGTTGATCAGGTCATACACGACGCGCCGTTCGCAACCCATGATCAGGTCGAGATTGCGCAGGCCGACGTCGAAGTCGATGACGGCGGTCTTGTGGCCGCGGGCGGCCAGGCCGGTGGAGAAGCTGGCGCTGGAGGTGGTCTTGCCGACCCCGCCCTTGCCGGAAGTCACAACAATAATTCGTGCCACGGATAATTCCTTTTCAATAGGGGTCAGTTGCGGGCGGCCAGGCCGAGCGACAGGATGTCGATGCGGTCGCCCACCAGGCGGATCTGGGCGGGCTGGCGCGCCAGCTCGGGCGGGAAGCCGTCGTCGAACGTACGGTACACGCCGGCGATCGACACCAGTTCCGGTGTCAGCGACAGCGCAAAAATGCGGGCGTCGGCGTTGCCCGAGGCACCGGCCAGCGCACGTCCGTGCAGCTGGGCATAAATATGGATGCTGCCGTCGGCGATCACTTCGGCGCCGTTGTTGACGGCGGCGGTGATGATCAGGTCGCAGCCGCGCGCATAAATGCGCTGGCCGGCGCGCACCGGGGTGTCGATGATCATGGTGCCCATCACGGGCGCGGGCGCCGGTGCCGGCGCCGGTGCTGCCACCGGGGCCAGCGGCGCCGCCGGCAGTGGCGCGGGCGCGCCGACGCCGTGCTCGGCCGGGGCGCGCGCGCCGCTGCTGCCGTCGTCGAGCGACAGGCCGTGCGCCTTGATGGCGTCGGCCATGGCGGCGCTGGCGCCGCGCACGGCGACCGCGTTCAGGCGGTATTTCTTGAGCAACTCGACCAGCGCGCGCCAGTCGATCGGCGGGGCCGTCGCGGCAATGGCGCTGACATCGATGACGGCGAACTCGTCATCGAAAAAATCGGCCACCCCGCCCGTCATTTGTTTCAACGCGGCGTCGATGGCCAGCGGGTCGGCCGAATGCAGGATGGTCGAGATGGCGACCACCGTGGAAATCTTGATTTCAATAGGCAGGGACGGGCTTTTTGGCATAAACGCTTTACGAGGGCAGGGGGGTGCCCGTTTACTGAAGGCACGTGCATTCTACTGTGAAAATTGCGGAAAGGGGAGCTTCCGCAGACACGTGCCAAGGGGCAATATCCCCGGGGGCGGGGGCGATCGTTTGACACAGATCAGTAAAAGGGGCAATAGGGGGATTGGCGGATTGATTTCAGAATAATTGCTGATAAGATTGACATCGATCAAATGTGACGTAATTGCTGGCGCCGGCGCGGAATATTTCACCTCGCTGGCGGTCCAATTAGTCTGGCCCAGCGGCCATGCGGGGGGCATCAAATGGCCTGATGGCGCTCTGCCCCCGTGCGCGCTGGTGTACATTGCAGTAAACCGGTCTTGCCCGCCATGTGGGGGGTGTGGACGCTTGAGCTGTTCATCACAATCGCTGGCCCAGCCAGCACCTTCGGAGATCCACCATGGAAGAAGTTGTCATCGTCGCCGCCGGCCGCACCGCAGTCGGTAAATTTGGCGGCGCGCTCGCCAAGATCGCGGCCGTCGATCTGGGCGCCCACGTCATCCGCCAGTTGCTGGCGCAAACGGGCATCGACGCGGCCGCCGTCAGTGAAGTCATCATGGGCCAGGTCCTCACCGCCGGCGCCGGCCAGAATCCGGCCCGCCAGGCGGCCATCAAGGCCGGCCTGCCCAACATGGTGCCGGCCATGACGATCAACAAGGTGTGCGGCAGCGGCATCAAGGCCACCCACCTGGCCGCCCAGGCCATCCTGTGCGGCGACGCCGACATCGTCATCGCCGGCGGCCAGGAAAACATGAGCGCCTCGCCGCACGTGCTGCCCAATTCGCGCGATGGTTTTCGCATGGGCGACACCAAGCTGGTCGACACCATGATCGTCGATGGCCTGTGGGACGCCTTCAACCAGTACCACATGGGCGTGACGGCCGAAAACGTGGCCGCCAAGTACGACATCTCGCGGGCCCGCCAGGACCAGTTTGCGCTGGCCTCGCAGCAGAAGGCGGAAGCGGCGCAGCTGGCCGGCAAGTTCAAGGACGAAATCCTGCCCCTGGAGATTCCTTCCAAAAAAGGCGTCACCGTGTTCGACACGGACGAATACCCGAAGCACGGCAGCACCCTGGAAACGCTGGCGGCCCTGCGCCCCGCGTTCAACAAGGAAGGCACCGTCACCGCCGGCAACGCCTCGGGCCTGAACGACGGCGCCGCCGCCGTCATCATGATGAGCGCCTCCAAAGCCAAGGCGCTGGGCCTGACCCCGCTGGCGCGCATCAAGGCCTATTCGTCGTCGGGCATCGATCCGGCCATCATGGGCATGGGGCCCGTGTCGGCCACCCGCCTGTGCCTGCAAAAAGCGGGCTGGACCCACGAAGACGTCGACCTGATGGAAGTCAACGAAGCGTTTGCCGCCCAGGCCGTGGCCGTCAACCAGGAAATGGGCTGGGATACCAACAAGATCAACGTCAACGGCGGCGCCATCGCGCTGGGCCACCCCATCGGCGCCTCCGGCGCGCGCGTGCTGGTGACCTTGCTGCACGAAATGGTGCGCCGTGACGCCAAGCGGGGCCTGGCCAGCTTGTGCATCGGCGGCGGCATGGGCGTGGCGCTGGCGGTCGAACGTGATTAGTCGTTAGCGGCAGGGAAGGGCGGGGCAGCACAAGCACACGCGTTGGACAACACACGCGGGAATCTTTACAAAAATAAAGGAGCAGAGACATGTCAAGAGTTGCATTGGTAACGGGCGGTATGGGCGGGCTGGGCGAAGCGGTGTGCATCAAGCTGGCCGCGCTGGGCTACAAGGTGGTCACCACCTATTCACCCGGCAACACCAAAGTCGACAGCTGGTTGTCGCAAACGCGCGAGATGGGCTTCGATTTCAAGGCCTACGAGTGCGACGTCGCCGATTACGATTCGGCGGCGCGGGCCATCGCCCGCATCACGGACGAAGTGGGCCCCGTCGACGTGCTGGTCAACAATGCCGGCATCACCCGCGACATGACGTTCAAAAAAATGGACAAGCCGAACTGGGACCTGGTCATGCGCACCAACCTCGATTCCGTGTTCAACATGACCAAGCCCGTCTGCGACGGCATGGTCGAACGGGGCTGGGGCCGCATCATCAACATCTCCTCCGTCAACGGCCAGAAGGGCGCCTTTGGCCAGACCAACTATTCCGCCGCCAAGGCCGGCATCCACGGCTTTACCAAGGCGCTGGCGCTGGAAGTGGCGCGCAAGGGCGTCACCGTCAACACCATCTCGCCCGGCTACATCGGCACCAAGATGGTCACCGCCATCGACAAGGACGTGCTCGACACCAAGATCATCCCGCAAATTCCCATGGGCCGCCTGGGCAAACCGGAAGAAGTGGCGGGCCTGGTGGCTTACCTGTCATCGGACGAGGCCGCTTTCGTCACGGGCGCCAACATCGCCATCAACGGCGGACAGCACATGTCCTGAGGCCGCCGCTGGCGGGTGCTCGCAGGCGCCGCGCTAGCGGCCCTGCGCAAACAACGGGGGGCTGGCACGGCGTGCCGGCCCCCCGTTTTTTTGCGCCATCCCGGTTCCACCCTGACTGCCTCGTCAGTGGTTTGACGGTCGCGTCACGTCGCATGATGGGGAAACAGGGCTAGCCGTGCAGTACGCAGTCAATACCTGCTTTTGCGTGGCGGGGCGGTGCGCTACAATCCTTGCATTGCCACCGAAAGAGCGCCCATGCCCGCCAGTCCCACTTCGCTGTTCCCGCCCATTCTGCCCAACCGTCAAGGCATGCTTGAGGTCGGCGGCGGACACACGATTTACTGGGAAGAGGTGGGCAATCCCGACGGCGTGCCCGTCATTTTCCTGCACGGCGGCCCGGGCGCCGGCCTGTCTCCCCAGCACCGGCGCTTTTTCGACCCGCGCTACTACCGCATCATCCTGTTCGACCAGCGCGGCGCGGGCAAATCGACCCCGCTGGGCGAATGGCGCAACAACACCACCGCGCTGCTGATCGAGGACATCGAAACGCTGCGCGTCAAATTCGATGTCGCCCGCTGGCTGGTGTTCGGCGGCTCGTGGGGCTCGACGCTGGCGCTTGCCTATGGCCAGGCCCATCCCGAGCGCTGCCTGGGGTTTGTCCTGCGCGGCATTTTTCTGTGCACGGCCAGCGAAATCGAGTGGTTCCTGTATGGCATCGAAGCGTTCTATCCGGAGCTGTACGACGATTTCATCGCGCCCATTCCGCCCCACGAGCGGGGCGATCTGCTCAAGGCCTACACCAGCCGCATGCTCAGCGACGATCCGGCCCGCTACTGGCCGGCGGCGCGCGCCTGGAGCCGCTTCGAAGGGCGCCGCGTGTTCCTGCTGCCGCAAGCGGAGGAAGCCGCCTCCGACACGCTCGACCTGGGTGTCGGCCGCCTCGAGTCGCACTACATGGCCAACCTGGGATTCCTGCGCGAAGGCCAGTTGCTCAGCGAACTGCCGCGCATCGCCCACCTGCCGGCGATGATCGTGCAGGGCCGCTACGATGTCATTTGCCCGCCCGTTTCGGCCTACCGCCTGCACCAGGCCTGGCCCGGCTCGCAGCTGCGGATGATCGTCGATGGCGGCCACGGCGCGCTCGAAACGGGCATCGCCGCCGCGCTGGTCGACGCCACCGAGCGCTTCAAGCGCAAGGGGCGCTTTGACTGAACGGTGACGGCGCCGCCGTGGCATCTCTGTGCTGGCTGCTAGGTAGTAGCCCCAAGTTACCCGCGTCCGGCTGGCTGCTACACTGCCGGGCGAGCAATCAATTATTCAATACCAAGGGAGATCCCGGCCATGAACATCCAGATCGCCGACATCGGCCACGTGATCCAGCTGGCCATCGCCCCCGTGTTCCTGCTCACGGGGGTGGCCACCAAGCTGACCGTGCTGACGAACCGGCTGGCGCGCATCATCGACCGTTCGCGGGTGCTGGAAGACCGGCTGGAAATCGCCGCCGACGAGCGCTGGGTGTCCGAACTCGACATCCTGTACGGCCGCGCCCACCTGATCAACGCGGCCATCACCCTGTCGACCTGCTGCGGCCTGCTGATCTGCCTGGTAATCGCCATGCTGTTCCTGGGCGACACCACCAGCCTGCCGCTGGACCGCTATATCGCCGGCAGCTTCGTGCTGGCCATGGTGGGCCTGATCGGCAGCTTCGTCTTTCTGCTGCGCGAAATCTTTATCGCCTCCAAACACATGCGGCTGGCGCATAATGCGCGCCGCGCGCGCAAATATTAAGAGGCCGCGCAGCCGCAGTGTCTTCCCTCATTACCGGATTTTTGCCATGCACGATTATCAACGCCCACCCACCCTGCACCGTTACGCGCCCCGCGCCGAACTGAGCGCCGCCTTGCTCGAGGGCCAGTTCCGCCTGACGCCCGCCAACCAGGCCCTGGTGCTGTCGTTTTCCACCCGCTGGGACGACGTCCTGTTCGACCAGTACGCCGCTGACGGCGCCTGCCTGGTGATCCACAACACGGAACTATTCGGCGAACGGCTCCATCGCGCCGTGCAGAAAACCTTGCCCAGCTGGGCCGGCATCGATGGCGTCGTCGAATACGGCGCCCGTGCCGCCCTGGGCGCCTTGTTCACCAAGTCGCTGGCCGAAGCGCACGAACACGAATGGCAGTTCGCCTGGCGGCCCATGTCGCCGCAGGCGCGCATGAATGCGCTGACGGTCAAGATTGGCAATATCGAGAGCTTCGCCGAGATTCGCGAGCGGGGCAGCTACGCCGCCTGAGACGCGCTGGTCCTAGTCGGGGCGGTCCAGCCTGAGCAGGACTGCCGCCATCATCCTCGCAATATCCTGGCGCACCAGGCTTGCCCCCACCATGCCCGGCACATAGAACTTCGGTTCGATGGTGGCGTGGTAGACCAGCCGGGTGCCGCCGTCGGCGAGCGGCGTCAGCTCCCAGCTGCAGCGGTACACCTTCATGTCGCCGTCGACCAGGCTGACGTCGAGCCGGTTCGGCGCCTGCTCGTGCACCTGCACCACCAGGTGGATATCGCGGCTGAAAAACAGCAGGCGGGCGGCGCCGTGCTGTTCGATGGTCACCTTGTCGCCTTCGCGCGCGACCACCCTGGCGCTTTTCAGGTCGGGGACATACTCGGCCATGCGGTTGTAGTCGGTGAGGATGCGCCACACGGCCGCCGGCGTGGCCGCCACCGTGCCGCTCGAGGCGATCCGGTACAGCTTGCCCCCATCGGCACCGGCCACCCGCTCCACTGTCAGTTCCAGCGGCGCCGCGGCCAGCGCCGGCACCCCTGCCGACAAGGTGCAAGCGAGCAGCAGCAGGCGGAAAAAGGCGATTAACATTTGTCGAGCGTAACATGCACGCTGACATAGCCGTCGCGTGTGCCTGTATCGTGCGCCCCCTGCGGACGATTAGAGCCACCGGTCTAGCCAATCCGCGGTTAAATGCCGCTTGTCCGCCACTTGCGAAATTGCCATGACCAGCCCCTTTCCGCACCTGCTCGCCCCCCTCGACCTGGGATTTACCACCTTGCGCAACCGCGTCATCATGGGTTCCATGCACACGGGGCTGGAAGACCGGTTTTATCACTACGGCAAGCTGGCGGCGTTTTACCGCGAGCGCGCCCGCGGCGGGGTGGGCCTGATCGTCACCGGCGGCATCTCGCCCAATCGCGAAGGCTGGTTGCTGCCGTTTGGCGGCACCATGAATTTTGCGGGCGACGTCTTCAATCACCGCAAGGTCACCCGCGCCGTGCACGAGGAGGGCGGCAAGATCGTCATGCAGATCCTGCACGCGGGCCGCTATGGCTACCAGCCGCTGGTGGTGTCGGCGTCGACCAAAAAATCGCCCATTTCGCCGTTCAAGCCGCGCGCACTGAGTGGCCGCGGCATCGAGCGCACCATCGCCGCGTATGCCCGCTGCGCCGCGCTGGCGCAGGCGGCCGGCTACGACGGCGTCGAAGTGATGGGCAGCGAAGGCTATCTGCTCAACCAGTTCCTGTGCGCGCGCACCAACACCCGCACCGACGCCTGGGGCGGCGGCATCGAGGGGCGCATGCGCCTGGCGGTGGACATCGTCAAGCGCATCCGCGCCAGGGTGGGGCCGCAGTTCATCATCATGTACCGCCACTCGCTGCTCGACCTGGTCGAAGGGGGCAACACCTGGGATGAGGTGGTGGCGGTGGCCAGGGCGCTCGAGGCGGCCGGCGTGACCATCCTCAACAGCGGCTACGGCTGGCACGAGGCGCGCATTCCCACCATCGTCACCTCGGTGCCGCGCGCGGCGTTCGCCTCGCTGGCGGGGCGCCTGCGCCAGCAGGTGGGCATTCCCGTGGTGGCGTCGAACCGCATCAACATGCCGCACGACGCCGAGGCCCTGCTCGCCGGCGGCGACTGCGACCTGGTGTCGATGGCGCGGCCGTTCCTGGCCGACGCCGATTTCGTCAACAAGGCCGCCGCCGGCCGCGCCGACGAGATCAATACCTGCATCGGCTGCAACCAGGCCTGCCTCGATCACACCTTCGCCAACCAGCGCGCCTCGTGCCTGGTCAACCCGCGCGCCTGCCATGAGACGGAACTGGTGTACGCCAAGGCGAAGCAGGCGAAGAAAGTGGCGGTGGTGGGAGCCGGTCCGGCCGGCCTGTCGGCCGCCACCGTCGCCGCCGAATGCGGCCACGACGTCACCCTGTTCGACAGCGCCGCCAGCATCGGCGGCCAGTTCAAGATCGCCATGCAGATTCCCGGCAAGGAGGAGTTCGCCGAGACGCTGCGCTATTTTGGCCGCAAGATCGCCACCACCGGCGTCAAGCTGGTGCTGGGGCGGCGCGTCACGGCGGCCGAGCTGCAGGGGTTCGACCACGTCATCGTCGCCACCGGCATCCAGGTACGCATGCCCGCCATTGCCGGCATCGACCATCCGAAAGTGCTGTCCTACCTCGACGTGCTCGAGCGCCACGCGCCGGTGGGCGACAAGGTCGCCATCATCGGCGCCGGCGGCATCGGCTTCGACGTCGGCGAGTACCTGCTGCACGACGAGGACGCGGTGCTGCCGATGCCGCTCGAAGCGTGGACGCGCGAGTGGGGCGTCGATCTGTCGGTGAGCAGTCCGGGCGGCTTGACGACGCCGCTGCCCGTCACCCCGCGCCGCAAGCTGTGGCTGCTGCAGCGCAAGACCACGCGGCCCGGCGCGGGCCTGGGCAAAACCAGCGGCTGGGTGCACCGCGCCACCTTGCTGCGCGGCGGCGTCACCATGCTGGCGGGGGTGCAGTACGATCGGATCGATGACGCCGGCCTGCACATCACCGTGGGCGGCCAGGCGCAGCTGCTCGACGTCGACAACGTGATCATCTGCGCGGGGCAGGACAGCCTGGCCGAACTGATGCCGCCCGAAGGAACCAGGGGCGGGCCGACGTTTCATAAAATCGGCGGCGCCGCGCTGGCGGCCGAACTCGATGCCAAGCGGGCCATCCGCGAAGGGGCGGAACTGGCCGCGCGCCTGTAGCGGCAAGCGGCCTGGCGGGCGCCAGGCGCGGTCTGACTTACGCTGCCAGCTTGCGCACCACCACGCAGCCGATCGAGTAGCCGGCGCCGAACGAGCAGATCACGCCCAGCGCGCCCACCGGCAGGTCGTCCTGGTGTTTGTGAAACGCGATGATCGAGCCGGCCGACGAGGTGTTGGCGTAGGTGTCGAGAATGACGGGCGCTTCGTCGGGGGCGGCGTCGCGGCCCAGCAGCAGGCGCGTGATCAGCAGGTTCATGTTCAGGTTGGCCTGGTGCAGCCAGTAACGCTTGACGTCGGCCAGCTCGACACCGGCGGCGGCGACGGTGGCACGGATGGTGTCGGCGGCCATCGGGCAGACTTCCTTGAACACCTTGCGGCCCTGCTGTCTAAACAGTTTATCTGGTTTGCCCACGCCGCTTTCGTCGAAGCGGTTCATGAAGCCGAAGTTGTTGCGGATGTTGTTCGAGAAGGCGGTCTTGAGCTTCGACTCGACAATTTCGAACTGGTGCGCGGACACGGCCGTGTCGGCCGCTTCGATGACCAGCGCCGTGCAGGCGTCGCCGAAAATGAAGTGGCTGTCGCGGTCACGGAAATTCAGGTGACCGCTGGTGATTTCCGGGTTGAGCACCAGCACCGCGCGCGCCTGGCCCGTCTGCACCGCCGCCATCGCCGTCTGGATGCCGAAGGTGGCGGAGGAGCAGGCGACGTTCATGTCAAAGCCGAAGCCGTCGATGCCCAGGGCCGCTTGCACCTCGACCGCCATGGCGGGATAGGCGCGCTGCAGATTGCTGCAGGCGACGAGCACCATGTCGATGTCGGCGGCGCTGCGGCCGGCGCGCGCAAGGGCGTCGCGGGCGGCGGCGACGCACATTTCCGCTTGCAGTGACAGTTCGTCGTCGCCCCGTTCGGCGATGCGCGCCGTCATGTGGGCCGGATCGAGAATGCCCTCTTTTTCCATCACGAAGCGCGACTTGATGCCGGACGCCTTTTCGATGAAGGCCGCGCTCGAGCCTTCGATCGCCGGCACCTCGCCGGCGGCAATGGCGGCGGCATGGTCGGCGTTGAATTGTTCCGCATACGCGTTAAAGGCAATGACCAGTTCTTCGTTCGAGATGGAGTTCGGCGGGGTGAACAGGCCGGTGCCGCTGATGACAACTTGTTTCATGCTGGTGCTTTCTGGTGGCTGCGCTGCGGACAGCTGGACCGACCGCGTGTGGGGGGAAAAGGTGTCTGCATTTTACACACGGGCGCGCCCGCCGGGCAATCGGGCAACAGCGCTCGCCCTCAGCGTGCGCCGGCGCCCGCTTTTGCCGCCAGCGCGGGGGCGGCCTTGCCCGCCAGCCGCACCGGCAAACCTTTCAAATGATTGAGCGCCTGGCGCAGCTGGAAATCGTCGGCGCTGCCGTAATCGAGCCCCTTGCGGCCGGCCATGGCCTCGGCCACCATGTCTTCTTCGAGCTCGTCGCGCACGGTCTGCGCAGCTGCGCCGCCGTCGGGCGCGCTGGCGTTGCTCAGGTGCTTGAGCAGGTCCGCTTCGCGCGTGCGCAAGGCGTTGATGCCGTCGCCGTCGGCAGTTTCGTCGACCGCCAGGTCCGGCACGATGCCGCGCGCCTGGATCGAGCGGCCGTCCGGCGTGTAGTAGCGCGCCGTGGTGAGCTTGACGGCGGTGTCGCCGTGCAGGGGCCGGATGGTTTGCACCGAGCCCTTGCCGAAAGTCTGGCTGCCCATGATGGTGGCGCGATGGTGGTCTTGCAGGGCGCCGGCGACGATTTCGGACGCCGACGCCGAGCCCGTATTGACCAGCACCACCAGCGGCAGCTGCTTGAGCGATGCCGGCAGGCCCGCCAGCGAGTCGCCGCTGGCGCTGAGCATGTAATGGTCGGGCCGCCCGCGCAACTGCTGGTGCGACTCAGCCAGCTGGCCGCGCGTGCTCACCACCAGCGCGTCGCGCGGCAGGAAGGCGGCGGCGACGCCGACCGCGCTTTGCAGCACGCCGCCCGGATCGTTGCGCAGGTCCAGCACCAGGCCCTTCATGGCCGGGCTCTGCTTGTACAGGGCATGTATGTGCGCCACCAGGTCGTCCACGGTGGGCTCCTGGAACTGCGCCACCCGCAGCCAGCCGTAGCCCGGTTCGATCATGCGCGCGCTCACGCTGTGCTGGACGATTTCGGCGCGGATGACGGTCAGCACCAGCGGCGCGCGCGCGCCCTCGCGCACGATCGTCAGGGCGACCCGCGTGCCCGGCTCGCCGCGCATGCGGTTGATCGCTTCGTCGATGCCGATGGCCGCCACGGCGACGCTGTCGATGTGGGTGATCAGATCGCCCGCCTTGACCCCGGCGCGCCAGGCCGGCGCGTCTTCGATGGGGCTGACGATGCGCAGCTTGCCGTCGTCGCTGGGGCTAATTTCGATGCCCAGGCCGACAAAGCGGCCCTCGGTGCCTTCGCGCAGTTCGCGAAATGCGGCCTTGTCGAGGTAGGCCGAGTGGGGATCGAGCGCATTGACCATGCCGCTGATGGCGTCAGTGAGCAGCTTCTTGTCGTCGACGGCATCGACGTAATCGTGCTTGATGACGCCGTAGACGGCGGCCAGCTGGCGCAGCTCGTCGATGGGCATGGCCGGTTCCACCGTCTTTTGCGCCAGCGCCGACAGTTGCATCATGAACAGCACGCCGGCGATCAGGCCGAGGGCAATCAGGGTCGCTTGCTTGAAGGGGGAACGCATGGACGGGCAATTCGCAAGAGTGGGCGCGCGCTGGCGCCAGCGCTCAAGTATAAAAGCAAACGCCGGCAGGCGTCGAACGCGTGCCGGACCCCAAGCGGGCCGGAGCGGGCGCGCCGCTCAGCGGCGGCGCCCGTTGAGCACCCGCTCGAACAGCGCCAGTTGGCCGCGCGTGGTGTCGTCCCAGCTGAACCCTTCGGCGTAGCGGCGCGTGTCGGCATGGGCCGGGTAGGCCGCGCGCAGGGCCGTCACGGCCTCGGCAATGCCGGCCGCCGTGCGCTCCTTCATCAGCACGCCAGCGGCGGGCGCGCCCACCACTTCCGGCGTGCCCCATACATTGCTGGCCACCACCGGCGTGCCGCAGGCCATCGATTCGAGCAGCACATTGGCCCAGCCTTCGCGGCTCGACGCGAGCAGCATGACGTCGGCGGCGTTGTAGTAGGTTTTCAATTCGGTCTGTGCAATCGGTCCCAGCAGCCGCACCCGCTCGGCCACGCCCAGTGCCACCGCCAGTGCCTGCAGGCGCTCCCGCTCGGGGCCGCTGCCGGCGATCCACAGGGCCGCGTCGGGCAGCAGGGTCAGGGCGCGAATGCCCAGGTCGTGGCTCTTGCGCGGGTCCAGCACACCCACCGAGATCATGGTGAAACCGTGCATGCCCAGCGCGCTGCGGGCGGCGGCGCGGTCGGCCGGGGCAAAGCGTTCGAGGTCGACGCCGTTGCGCAGCGGCGTCACGCGCGCGCCATCGACGCCCAGGCTGACCATTTCATCCTTGAGCGCCTGGCAGACGGTGATGATGGCGTCGCTCTCGCGCGCCGCCCACAGGATCTGGCGGCGCGCGATGGGGTACTGGGGAATCAGGTTGATGTCGGTGCCGCGCGAAGTGATGACGACGGGCTTGTTAAAGTATTTGCCCAGCATGACGGCGGCCACGCCGTCCGGGTAAAAATAATGGGCATCGATCAGGTCGAAGTCGTAGCCTTCGTCGAGGATGCGGCCCACCGTCTTTTTGACCCCCTGCATCATCAGCGCCGGCGCCACATTCATGCCGATCTTCGGCAGCAGGGCATAGCGGGGGTGGGCCACGTCGATGCCGTGCCGCACTTCCTGCGCGGGGATGGCGGCAAATTTGGCGTAGCTGCCGAAGCGTGGGTTGCTTGAAGGAAACCACGGGACCGGCGCCACCACGCGCGACTGCACCTTGCCGCTGGCGAGCAGATAGCGCAGGCGGGTTTCAACGAAGATGCCGTGGGCGGGCGTGACCGTGTTAGGAAACAGCGTACTAAAGGTGAGTAACTTCATTCAGTCCTAAAAAACAAGATGCCACGGCAGGTGGGCAGGGGAAGCGGGAAGTTGCAAAAATATAAGTATAATTGTAGCGGAACCATGAGTGTCGCCACTGTTTGTGTTGCTGCATAACAACTTTATAATTTTTCGACCGCGTTTTGTCCTTGCTGCGGGTCCATTTTGCTATTCTGATCGATCCATCCTGGCCTGTCCCATTGTTTAGATGGGTGCGTTGGCCCAAGCCCTATTAACCCTCTCTGAAAATTTATGAAAATCACAATTATTGGCACAGGCTATGTCGGTCTCGTCTCAGGTGCCTGTTTCGCCGATGTCGGCAACACGGTGCTGTGCCTGGACGTCGATGCGCGCAAGATCGCCATGCTCAATGATGGCGGCATTCCTATTCACGAGCCGGGCCTGGACAAGCTGGTGGCGCGCAATGCCGCCGCCGGCCGCCTGCTGTTTTCAACCAGCTACGACGACGCCGTCGCCCATGCCGACTGCATCTTTCTGGCCGTGGGCACGCCGCCCGACGAAGACGGCAGCGCCGACCTGACCCACATCCTGTCGGCCGCGCGCAGCATCGGCCAGCGCATCACGCGCCCGGTGGTGATCGTCGACAAGTCGACCGTGCCGGTGGGCACGGCCGACAAGGTGCGCGCCGCCATCGCCGAGCAGTTGACGGCGCGCGGCGCCGACATCGCGTTCTCGGTGGTGAGCAATCCCGAGTTTCTCAAGGAAGGCGCGGCCATCGAAGACTTCATGCGCCCCGACCGCATCGTGGTCGGCAGCAGCGATGCCCATGGCACCAAGCTGATGCGCCAGTTGTACGCGCCGTTCAGCCGCAACCATGAAAAGCTGGTGGAGATGGATATCCGCAGCGCCGAACTGACGAAATATGCCGCCAACGCCATGCTGGCCACCCGCATCAGCTTCATGAACGAGCTGGCCAACCTGGCCGAACTGCTGGGCGCCGACATCGAAGCGGTGCGCCAGGGCATGGGCATGGACCCCCGCATCGGCTCGAAATTCCTCTACGCGGGCATGGGCTACGGCGGTTCGTGCTTCCCGAAAGACGTCAAGGCGCTGATCAAGACGGCCGGCGACAATGCCCACCGGATGCAAATCCTGGAAGCGACGGAAAGCGTCAACGAAGCGCAGAAAAACGTGTTGTATACGAAACTGGTGCGCTATTTCGGCGGCGCCGCGGCCCTGTCCGGCAAGACCATCGCCCTGTGGGGCCTGTCGTTCAAGCCCAACACCGATGACATGCGCGAGTCGCCCTCGCTGGTGCTGATCGACGCCCTGTTCGCCGCCGGCGCCCGCGTGCGCGCCTACGATCCCGTCGCCAGTGTGGAAGCGCTGCGCGTGTTGCAGGGCCAGCAAGGCGAAGCCCGCTGCAGCGAGCTGCTGCACATCGCCGCCTCGGCCCAGGAAGCGACCGACGACGCCGACGTGCTGGTGCTGGTGACGGAGTGGAAAGAATTCCGTTCGCCGGACTTCGTTCGCCTGGCCAGTACCCTGCGCGACAAGGCCATCTTCGACGGCCGCAACATCTACGATCCTGAAGCTGTCGCCGCCGCCGGCCTGTCCTACGAGGGCATCGGTCGCGTCAGCAAGGGGGCGGCGTGAGCGAGGCCCTCCACACCGTGCTCGTCACTGGCGCGGCCGGCTTTGTCGGCAGCGCCGTCGCCGCCCGCCTGGCGGCCATGGGGCACAAGGTGGTGGGCTGCGACAATTTCAATGATTACTATGATCCCCGCCTCAAGCACGACCGGGTGGCGGCCTTGCTGGCGCCGGCCGGGGTCCCGTGCCTGACGGTGGAATTGTCCGACAACGCCCAGGTGGTGGCGCTGTTCGACCAGGTCAAGCCAACCCTGGTGGTGCACCTGGCGGCGCAGGCCGGTGTGCGCTATTCGCTGAAAAACCCGTCGGCCTACGTGCAGTCGAACCTGGTCGCCTTCGGCCACATGCTCGAGGCCTGTCGCCTGCACCAGGTCGAACACTTGCTGTACGCCAGCAGCAGCAGCGTCTACGGCGGCAACGCCAAGGTGCCGTTCAGCGAAGACGACGTCACCGACGCGCCCGTCTCGCTGTACGCCGCCACCAAGAAGGCCAATGAGTTGATGGCGCATTCCTACAGCCACCTGTACCGCCTGCCGGCGACGGGGCTGCGCTTTTTCACCGTGTATGGCCCGTGGGGCCGGCCCGACATGGCGTATTTCAGTTTCACGCAGAAAATGCTCAAGGGCGAGACCATCCCCGTGTTCGCCGAAGGCCAGTTGCGCCGCGATTTCACCTACATCGACGATATCGTCGAGGGCGTCGTGCGCCTGCTGTTCAAGCCGCGCCCGGACACGGGCGAAGCGCCCCACTGGGTCTTCAATATCGGCAACAACGAGCCCGTCAAAGTGCTCGACTTCATCGAGACGCTGGAAAAAGTACTGGGCGTGAAGGCGCAGTTGGACTTCCAGCCCATGCAGCCCGGTGACGTCGCCGCCACCCATGCCGATACCAGCAAGCTGAAAAACTGGGTGGGCTACCAGCCGTCAACCTCGCTGGAGGCAGGATTGACGCAGTTTCGCCAATGGTATAATCCATGGTCAACCATTCCGCCAGCGTAGCCCTTCATTATGAAAAAAGTACTGATTTTAGGTGTCAACGGTTTTATCGGGCACCACCTGTCCAAGCGCATTCTCGAGACCACCGATTGGCACGTCTATGGCATGGACATGCAGTCGGAACGGATCGCCGCTCTGCTCGAGAACGAGGCCTATAAATCGCGCATGCACTTTTTTGAAGGTGACATCACCATCAACAAGGAGTGGGTCGAGTACCACGTCAAGAAATGCGACGTCATCCTGCCGCTGGTGGCCATCGCCACGCCGTCGACGTATGTGAAAGACCCGCTGCGCGTGTTCGAGCTCGACTTCGAAGCGAATCTGCCGATCGTCCGTTCCGCCGCCAAATATGGCAAGCATCTGATCTTCCCGTCCACCTCCGAGGTCTACGGCATGAGCCCGGACGAGCAATTCGATCCGGAAGCGTCGAACCTCGTGTATGGCCCCATCAACAAGCCGCGCTGGATCTACGCCTGCTCGAAACAGCTGATGGACCGCGTGATCTGGGGCTACGGCATGGAAGGGCTGAACTTCACCCTGTTCCGTCCGTTTAACTGGATCGGCGCGGGGCTCGACTCCATCCACACCCCGAAAGAAGGCTCCTCGCGCGTGCTGACCCAGTTCCTCGGTCACATCGTGCGCGGCGAAAACATCCAGCTGGTCGACGGTGGCGAACAGAAACGTTCGTTTACCTACGCCGACGACGGCATCGACGCGCTGGTGCGCATCATCGCCAACAAGGATGGCATCGCCAGCGGCAAGATCTACAACATCGGCAACCCGGCCAACAATTATTCGATCCGCGAACTGGCGACGATGATGCTCGACCTGGCGGCCGAGTACCCCGAGTATGCCGAGTCGGCCAAAAAAGTTCAGCTGGTGGAAACCAGTTCGGGCGCGTATTACGGCGTCGGCTACCAGGACGTGCAGAACCGCGTACCAAAAATCCAGAACACCATGGATGAGCTGGGCTGGAAGCCCCAATTCACCATGCGCGATGCACTGGTGGGGATTTTCGATTCCTACAAGAATGATTTGACCGGCGCGCAAGGGCTCAACGACTGAGCATTCTGAACGTCGTATCGAGGCCGGCCGCGCAAGCGCCCGGCCTTTTTTGCTTTTCTGGCGGAGGGTCATGTTAAGCCATGTAAAGCCTTGTTGCGCTGGTGCGGGCAGCGGTAAGCATTTGTAATGCCAAACAGCCTTGCTCAATTGTCAGCTTATAGTTCCCTTGCGTTATCCCTCCCACCCATAAAGTGGTTGCCCACGGGAACCCCGTGGGCTTTTTTACGCCTGGAGACACCATGATGAAACGATTGCCCTTTTCACTGACCCGCCTGCTCACCAGCATGCTGCTGGCCGGCGCTTGCAGTGCCGCCCTCGCCATTCCCGTGATGGAGATGCGCGCCGAAGACCTGGTGCCGATGGCGGCCGAGTTTCGCCATGAACTGAAACTGACACCGAACCAGCTCTCGCTGTGGCAGCGCGTGGAGAGCCGCAGCAAGGCGATCCTGCGCGAACGCCAGGCGCGCCGCGAGCGCTTGCAGGCAGCCCTGACGAGCGGCGTGGCCGTGCCGAAAGTCGAGTTGCGCGATTTGAACAAGGCCCTCGACGCCGAACACGCCGCCGTCGCCGGGGAAGACCAGCAACTGCGCGGCATGTGGCTGGAAGTTAATGATGCGCTCGATGACAGCCAGCGCCAGCAGGTCGCCAGCATGATCGGCGAGCAGCTCATGCGGGTCAGTCCGGAGGGCAGCCGGGGCGCCCCACGCGGGGAAGAAAAGGGCGAAAAACGCGGCGGTGGCGGCGGCAAACGGGGTGGCATGGGCGGCGGCATGGGCGGCGGCGGCGGCGGGCCGGGCGGCTAGGCAAGTCGCTGTAACCGGGCAGTGAGCCGGGGCCGCATGGGGTGTGATACGCTAGTCATTCGGCGATCCGCCGACCCTATTACCTGCCCCATAAGGACACTGCATTGAAACCATTTCTGCTTAGCACCCTGACTCTGAGCCTGGCGAGCGCGTTTGCCTTTGCCGCCGAACCGGTCACCCCGGCCGCGCCGATTTCCGGCATCGCCAAGGAGTACATCAACCCGTCCGTGCGTGCCCAGGACGATTTCTTTACGTACCTCAACGGCGAATGGCTGCGCACCACGGAGATCCCGGCGGACAAGTCGAGCTGGGGCACCTTTGCCAAGATGCGTGATGACCTCAATCCGCAGTTGCAGAGCATCATCGAGTCGGCGCAAAAAAATCCCAACAAGCAGCCCGGCACCGAGACGCAGAAAATCGGCGACCTGTACGGCAGTTACATGGACGAGGCGCGCCTGAACGCGCTCGGTTACAAGCCGCTGGCGGCGCAGTTGCAGCGCATTCGCCTGGTCAAGGACAAAAAGGGCCTGCCAGCGTTGATCTCGCACCTGGCGCAGATCGGTGTGGGCACCCCGTACGGCATGTACGTGGGCCAGGATGCCAAGCAATCGACGGTCTACGCCGTCAGCATCGGCCAGAGCGGACTGGGCTTGCCTGACCGCGATTACTACCTCAAGAAGGATGACGCCAAGCTGGCCGAAGCGCTGGTCAAGTACGAGCAGTACGTGGCAGCCACGCTGGGCATGATTGGCGACAAGAACGCCGCTGCCGAAGCGAAAGCCATCATTGCGCTGGAAACCGCGCTGGCGCAGGCGCAGTGGACCAAGGTGGAAAACCGCGACCCCGTCAAGCGCTACAACAAGATGAGCATGAGCGAACTGGCCGCGCTGACCCCCGGCTACGACTGGAAAACGGCGATGGCCGCCGCCGGCGTGGCGGGCAAGACCGATTACGTCATCGTCGGCCAGCCCAGCTACCTCAAGGCGATGGACCAGGTGCTGGGGCAGACCGACCTGGCCACCCTGAAGTCCTACTTCACCTGGCAGCTGCTGCGCGCCTACGCGCCCTACCTGTCGAAAGAGTTTTACGATGCCAACTTCGCCTTCTACGGCGCCGTTATTTCTGGCACCAAGGAAAACCAGCCGCGCTGGAAAAATGCCGTCGGCACCGTTGAAAACGTGCTGGGCGAGGCCGTCGGCCACGTCTACGTGACGCAACATTTCCCCGCCGAGCGCAAGGCCCGCATGGAGCAGCTCGTGGCCAACGTGCTCGCCGCCTACAAGCAGAGCATCGACACGCTCGACTGGATGAGCCCCGAGACCAAGAAAGAAGCGCAGGCCAAGCTGGCCAAGTTCTCGCCGAAAATCGGCTACCCGGACAAGTGGCGCGACTATTCGGCCTTGACCATCAAGCCGCATGATTTGGCGGGCAACATGATGCGCGCCCGCACCTTCGCCTACAACCGCGGCATCAACAAGCTGGGCAAGCCGATCGACCGCGCCGAGTGGGGCATGACGCCGCAAACCGTCAACGCCTACTACAGCTCGACGATGAATGAAATCGTGTTCCCCGCCTCGATCCTGCAGCCGCCATTTTTTGACATGCGTGCCGACGATGCCGTCAACTACGGTGGCATCGGCGCCGTGATCGGCCACGAAATCAGCCATGGTTTCGACGATAAGGGCAGCATGTCCGACGGCGACGGCAACCTGCGCGACTGGTGGACCAAGGAAGACCGCGCGCGCTTCCAGGCCAAGGCCGACGCCCTGACGGCGCAGTACAGCAACTACAGCCCGCTGCCCGGTTACAACGTCAATGGCGCCCTCACCCTGGGCGAGAACATCGGCGACAACTCCGGCGTGGCGATCGCCTACAAAGCCTACAAATTGTCGCTCGGTGGCAAGCCGGCGCCCGTCATCGACGGCTTCACGGGTGACCAGCGCTTCTTCATGGGCTTTGGCCAGGTCTGGCGCATGAAAATGCGCGAAGCGCAGCAGATCGTGCAGGTCAAGACCGATCCCCATTCGCCAGGGCAATTCCGCACCAACGGCACCATGGTCAACCAGCCGGCGTTCTACGAAGCATTCGACGTCAAGCCGGGCGACAAGATGTACGTGGCGCCGGACAAGCGCGTGATCATCTGGTAATTGCCGGCGCAGCGCACCGGCCACCGCTGCATGCAGCGGTGGCCGTTTCATTGGGTATGTTCGTTCAATAATAAAACACGCGGAGAATACGTGAAACCAACTCTTATCAGCGCCCTGATCCTCGGCGCCCTGGCCACTATCGGCCAGGCCAGCGCCGCCACTCCCGCCAAGGCCGATGTGGCCAAGGCCGCCAAAGCGGGCAGCGCGTCCGGCATCGATGTGCAGTATGTCGACCGGGCCGTACGCGTCCAGGACGATTTCTTTGTCCACATGAACGGCAAATGGCTCAAGGACACCGCCATCCCCGCCGACAAGTCGAGCTGGGGCTCGTTCCAGAAGCTCGACGACGACACCCAGCCGCAACTGCGCGCCATCATTGAAAAGTCCGCCAGCGGCACCCCCGCAGCCGGCACCGACGCCCAGCGCATTGGTGACTTTTACGCCAGCTTCATGGATGAGAAAAAAGTCGATGCGCTGGGCCTGGCCCCGCTCAGCGGTGAACTGGCGGGCATCGCCGCGCTCAAGGACAAGGCGGCCATTCCCGCCCTGCTGGCGCACCTCGGTCAGCTGGGCGTGGGCGTGCCCTACGACTTCGGCATCCACCAGGACGCCAAGGATTCGACCAAGTACGTCGCCGACATCGGCCAGGGCGGCCTGGGCCTGCCCGACCGCGATTACTACCTGAAAGGGGACGACGCCAAGCTGGCCGACGCCCTGGCCAAGTATCGCGTGCACGTGGAAAAAATGCTGGCCTTGGCCGGCGACAAGAACGCCGCTGCGAATGCCAAAAAAATCGTCGATTTCGAAACCGAGATCGCCAAGCTGCAGTGGACCAAGGTGGAAAACCGCGATCCCGTCAAGACCTACAACAAGGTCGAGCTGGCCAAGATGGCCGAACTGGCGCCCGGTTACGACTGGGCCGGCTATCTGGCCGCCGCCGGCATCAGCCAGAAGGCCGGCTATGTCATCGTCAGCCAGCCCAGCTACCTGAAGGGCTTCGCCGCCCTGTCGGCCGCCACCCCGCTCGACACCTGGCAAGCCTACCTGCAGTTCCACACCATCGGCGCCTACGCCAACTACCTGGCCAAGCCCTTCGTCGATGAGCGCTTCGCCTTCTACGGCACGGTGCTGTCGGGCGTGACGGAAATGCGGCCCCGCTGGAAACGCGCCGTGACCACGGTCGAAGCGTCGCTGGGCGAAAGTCTTGGCAAGCTGTACGTGGAAGAACACTTCCCGGCCGAGCGCAAAGCGCGCATGGAAGTGCTGGTGAAAAACCTGCTGGCTGCCTACAAATCGAGCATCGACAAGCTCGACTGGATGAGCCCGGCGACGAAGAAGGAAGCGCAAGCCAAGCTGGCCAAGTTCACCCCGAAAATCGGCTACCCCAACCGGTGGAAAGATTACTCGGCGCTGGTGGTCACCCGTGACGACCTGGTCGGCAACGTCATGCGCTCGCGCACGCTCGAGAGCAAGCGCGAACTGAACAAACTGGGCAAGCCGATCGACCGTGAAGAGTGGGGCATGACGCCGCAGACCGTCAATGCCTACTACAACCCGGAAATGAACGAAATCGTGTTCCCCGCCTCGATCCTGCAGCCGCCGTTTTTTGACGCTGGCGCCGACGACGCGGTCAATTACGGCGCCATCGGCGCCGTCATTGGCCACGAAATCAGCCACGGTTTCGATGACCAGGGCGCCCAGTACGATGGCGACGGCAACCTGCGCGACTGGTGGACGGCGGCCGATCACAAGAATTTTGATGTCAAAACCAAGATGCTGGTGAAACAGTACAGCGGCTACAGTCCCTTACCCGGCTACCCGGTCAATGGCGAGCTGACCCTGGGCGAGAATATTGCCGACAACTCGGGCCTGGCGATCGCCTACAAAGCCTACAAGATCTCGCTCAATGGCAAGAAGGCTCCAGTGATCGACGGTTTGACAGGCGACCAGCGTTTCTTCATGGGCTTTGGCCAGGTATGGCGCATGAAAATGCGCGAGGCGCAGCAGATCGTGCAGGTCAAAACCGATCCGCACGCGCCCGGCCAGTTCCGCGCCAACGGCACCCTGATGAACCAGCCGGGCTTTTACGATGCCTTCAAGGTCAAGCCGGGCGACAAGATGTATCTGGCGCCGAAGGAGCGGGTCATTATCTGGTAACACGGCGTTTTTGCTAAAGACGGTCACTGCGGTGGCCGTTTTTTTTTCGTGCACGCCGTCGCGCGGCGCCGCTGCAAAAAATTTGTTGAGCGACCCAAGGCTGACAAATATTTCCCTTGTGGAAAATAAAGATCGTTGGCGCCTGCCTATGAAAACGGCGAAACGGGGCGCATTTGCGTTTTCATAAGATAAATAGTAAGCGACAACTGCCATGGTAATTTAAGAAAGTGTTTTACGCGACCCTTACAATTTCTTACAGCTAGGGTAGTTCTGGAGCGATAAACTGGATTTAGGAGTTTCCCGTAAGAATCATTTTGTTAACAGTTTGTCCAGCCAGGAATCATCATGTCCCACACCTATACAGCGCCACATGCCTTCTCCCTGCGGCGAAGTGCCGCCTTCGCCTGCATGCTCGCCGGCGCTTCAGTATCGAGCCTGGCGGCGGCGGCCACGCTCAGCGTCGGTCCCGGTAAAACCTATGCCAAACCGTGTGCAGCGATCGCGCGCGCCGCCGCTGGCGATACGGTGGAAATCGCCGGTGGAAACACGTATGCGGGGGATGTTTGCTATGTCGGTGTCAGCAATCTGACGATTCGCGGCATCAACGGCCGTCCGCGCATCGACGCGGCGGGGGCCAATGCGGGCGGCAAGGGGATCTGGGTTATCACTGGCAACAATGTGACGGTCGACAATGTCGAAATGCTCAATGCCAAGGTGCCGGACCAGAATGGCGCCGCCTTGCGCCTGGAAGGGGTGAACTTTACTCTGCGCAACAGCTTTATTCACGATAACGAAAACGGCATCCTGTCGGGCGCCATCCCGGCCAGCAATATCGTGATCGAAAACACCGAGTTCGGTCACAACGGCTACGGCACCGGCTACACCCACAACCTGTACATCGGCCAGGTCGCCAGCCTGAGCTTTCGCTTCAATTACAGCCACGATGCCAACGTCGGCCACAATCTGAAATCGCGCGCCGCTGTCAACACCATCGCCTACAACCGCTTCTCCAGCACTGCGCCGGGTGTGACAGGCAGCACCGCCAGCGGCCAGCCCAGCTACGAGATCAATCTGCCGAATGCGGGCACCAGCTACATTATCGGCAACGTCATCGAGCAACCGGCAGCGAACCAGAACCCGGCCATGGTGTCGTACGGCGAAGAAGGGGCAGTCAATCCAGGGCAGGATTTATACGTCATCAACAATACCTTCCTCAACGACGACAGCGTGCGCGGCACCTTCGTTCAGGTCGGCAGCGGCGTGACCGTGCCGGTCCTTCTGCAAAACAATATTTTTGGTGGCACCGGCACGCTGTCGAACCAGGCCGCGGCGATCGACCGCAACAATTACCGCTCGGTGGCGCCGGGTTTCCTGGACCGCGCCAGCTACGATCTCCACCCGAGCGCCAATGCGCTGGTGATCAACGCTGGTTCGATCCCCGGCAAGTCAGCCTCCGGCGTGGCGCTGGCGCCTGCGTTCCAGTACAAGCACGTGGCCGGCAGTGAAGCGCGCGTCAATAGCGGTGGTATCGACATCGGCGCGTACGAGGCCTTAAGCACAACGACGCCAACGCCAAACTGGACTGCGTGCGCCGTCGAAGGCGGTATCTGTCGCGTGCCGGGCAGCGTGAAAGTGCGTTACGGCGCCGGCACCAGCTATTTCTATCGTAACGTTAAGGCCAGCGTGTTTTGTAACAACAAGGTGTTTGGCGACCCGGCGCCGGGCGTTGTCAAGTCGTGCAGCTACACCGCCCTCGCCAGGTAAAATGATCTGCCGCCAATGTGACACGAAAAAAAAACCGCTCATCGAGCGGTTTTTTTCAATGGAATGAACGCTTATTTGGCGGCGGCGGCCATGTAGTCGACGGCCGCCTTGACATCGCTGTCGGAGGCAGCCGAGCCACCTTTCGGCGGCATCATGCCGGCCTTGCCCTGGAAACCCTTGATGGCGTGTTCGTACAGGGTGGCGCTGCCCTGGGCGATGCGCGCAGCCCAGGCGGCCTTGTCGGCGAACTTGGGCGCACCGGCGATGCCGGCGCCGTGGCAGGCGACGCAGGCGGCGTCGTAGGTCTTTTTGCCGGCGTCGGCCAGCGCGACAGGTGACGGCGTGCTTACGGCAGGCGCGGCGGCGACAGCCGGGGCGGCAACGGCAGCCGGGTCCGGCGTGGCGGCGGCTGCCGGGGCGAGCGCGGCCGGCTCCTTGAAGGTGGCGCCGGATTTGTTGCTCATATATACAACGGCACGCGCCACTTCGACGTCGTCCAGATCGGGATTGCCGCCCTTCGCAGGCATGCCGCGGAGCCCTTCGATGGCATGCTTGAGCAAGGTGTCGTAGCCCTGGCCGATACGGGCGGCCCAGGCGCCGTTGTCGCCCAGCTTCGGCGCACCGGCGGCGCCGCTGGTGTGGCAGGCGGCGCAGATGGCGGTGTAGACGGCTTCGCCCGATTGCAGCACCTTGGGCGCCGATGCATCGCGGAACGTGAAGCCCACATCGGCCACCGGTTGCAAGCGGGCGTCAACGGCCTTGGCGTCCTGGCTGTCGGAGCCGGCACCGGTGAGTTTTTCAGTAGTGACGAACGACACCAGCAAGATAATGCCGATGACGGTGACGAGAAAGAAGCCGGCCACTGCAGCGACGAGCTGCTTGGGGGTACGGATTGCGGATTCGCTATGTGCGTCGCTCATGAATGTCCCTAAAACAAATTATGAAATTTGCCCAACCACCCGGTTTGCTTAAGAAAATGCAAACTCTCGCCAACGGGCGATTATAGACCCAACAGCGACCGTTTGGAATCAATTTACCTTCTCAGTGCCCCCTTCTTGCCTGCCAGTCACAGGTCCGGTAGTTCGCGTCCTGCTCGCTCCTGAACTGTTGCAATATCTGCGGAAGGACGGCGAGACACGCTGGCGGACGCGACACGAATTTTCTTAATGCCAATCCAGTGTGCAAAATTTTCTGACGTTCCAAGAATGCGATTCGCCATTAAGTTTCGCCCGCCCACGACTACTTACCGATTAACCAAAGGACTAGCACCTGAAGATGTTTCGGCTTGCATTATTGCTTGTCTTGTTCACAGTGTGAGGAGCTTGCTTCCTCTCGTCGAATGGCGCGTGCCCAAGAAGGCTTTGTTCACGTTTGCTCTGGCCTAGCCGGATGCAGTCGAAAGTGTGGATATCATCCAAAATGTGCTTACTAACGCGCCATTCGGCCTCTTCATCGTTCTCTGGCGAAGCGGGAGCGATCGATGATGTCGTCCGACCTGATTGCCATCGTTTTTGGTGGACTGTTAAGCTTGGCAATGGAAACGTTGCGGCAATTTAAGCCATCGCGCACGGCCTCGTTTTCCGCTTTGGCCATGAACGTGCTCGGCACGCTCGCTGGCGCCATGCTGGTTACCCTGCTCCGTCCGCAGTCGCAATCGGCGCGGACCTCGCGCAATGTCCGCCGATAATGGCTGCATGTCTATACCGTGCCAAGTATGGGCGTCGTAGTGCTTGCCCTGTGGTTTCTTTCCCAAACCAACTCTCTCGTTCCTACCTTCGATGTTGGTCAGATCCGCCATGCGCTGTCCCCCTTGTGGTTTCCCTTGCGCTTGCTGGCGCTACTGGTCTGTGTCGGTAATATTTATTCGGTGGGATTGCTTCCCAGGACGGCGTTAATGCCGGGGAAATCTGCGGCCAGCCTGTTTGTGTCTTTTATTGCCCTTACTTCACTTGCGAGATTCTGATCGATTGTCGCCAGTTATTGCCGTAGGCGGTACTCGGCAGCGTGTTGGCCGTGCCCGCTGTACTGATGTGGCGGAGCCGCCGGTTGGCACCCAGCAGCGATACCGGCATGATCGCCATTGTTGCAGGGTTCGTCATTAGTGAATTCGCCCCCGCCAACGGTCCCTTGCAGCCGGACTTTAACCGGCTACCCTTATTGGGTCAGATGCGCACTTTGTCCGGCCTAGAAAATATTCTCGAAGTGTTCAGGCCATTTTTCCATCCTGGCTTTTTTGCACGAGGTTTGACTTCGCCGTACTGGCGTCAAACGGTGTCCCTTCTGGGAGCGTGGCCATTTGCAACGGCGTGCTTGCACTTGAATCAATGCACCAGAATGTCACGGGTTGCTACGGCGACATTACCCAAGTGCTCCTCGTACTGGCTGGGTGGTGCCGTGGATGTTTGGTTATGCCCACTACGCATTCGTGTCGCCGGCGCTACGTTTACACGAGGTGCCGGCAGGGCAGCGACTCTGAACCCGCCTATCGGGTAGCAATCGCGGCATGCTGTTCACTTTTAATGAACGCCCTGTGCGCACCGTTGCTTGCCCGGTTGCGTTCCTTTTGACGCCAATGTGCAGCCCTGCTGCGATATCGGCTTACGTGAAATGTTGGCCATGAATCGCGTTCCTCCAACTGCTGCGCAAGGCCAGCACTTTTTTAGCCAATGTGATTCCAGGCTTTTCTATATATCGAAACGTCAACGTTGCTATTCCCAACAGCGGTGGCACAACGACTCCGATCAACATCCAGAATTGAAGGGGCGACATGGTTATGACAGCGGAGCGTCCGACTAACCAATTGATTACAAGAAAAAGCAAGATTCCGTGCAGCAAATAAATGCTATACGCCAGTTCACCCAGCCTTCTCGATGTGTTGTTCGTCAGCAGTCCGAACAGGCTGGCACCGCCGGCGATGAGGCTGAATGCGAGGGTCAGCAAAGCCAGCGGCAGCCACTCATAAGCTGTGGGGAATGCCGTCACCGAGAGCAGAGCGACAAGCGCTAGCGTCGACCCCGTCTTTGTTCGTGCGAGGCCACAAAACCTTTGATTTCTCACGATCAGCGCAGAAAAAATACCTCCCGCAAATACAAACGCCATGTGCAAACTCATATGCAACACTACGCTCAGCAACAACATGGCCGTGGCCATCAAGAGCAGCCTCCACTTCACGCGTTGCCCCGCAGTCACAGCAAAAAGCGGAAGGGAAAAGTAAAACATCCATTCGTAAGGAAGGGACCATGTGACCCCAGCGACGATCAGATGCGCTGGTATTTGATTGATGTCTGGCGCACGGACCAGTGTGAAAGTGATCCATTCAAGTAGGCAACGAAGGACATACCGGAACGAGTCATGCCAAATGCCTTTGGAAAGAATGGCAACGAAAAGAAATAGCACGCCTATGGCGAAAAAATACAAGGGTGTCAGACGGAAAAAGCGGCCTATGAAGAAGGCATTCCAATCATAGTTTTGACCACGGCTGTCGAGTAGCTTGGTGTAAAAAAGAAAGCTCGTGATCATGAAGAACAGCGAAACGCTGGACTGGCCCAACTGCGTGTACAGATACGACGGCGGTAATTGCCATAGGCCAGTATGCGAATAGATCAGCCAAACGGCCGCGTGGTGGACAAACACAAAAAAGGCTAAATAGCCGCGCAATCCATCGATCGACATGAAGCGACTGGCCGCGGCATCCTCGGAACGGTCCCACTTTGCCATGAGGGCGACGGAGAAAAATGCGAGGATCGTTAAACAGATCACAGCTAGAGGAGTTGGGTAATTCATCGCATGGCAACTTTAGGAAAGTCCAGTAAGTCTATCCTGTCCTAACGCGCCCACGAAAAATTTTGTCCGAGCAACTTCAGATTTGTTGTAGGGCGATCGCATGGCCATGGCGTAGTGCCGGCCAGCACACGTCCGTTCTGCAGGCACGGAGCTCTACGATACCGGCCACATTGCCACTAGATGCCTCGGGCCACGACCATTGACCAGCTAATGTGCCGCCCTGTCGAAAATTCTTACATCTACAGCGATTTTTTCCGGAATATTTTTCTAAGTCATTGATAAGTAAGGATTATTTTTATTGGAACGATACTTGCTTTGCATGAGGATGCCGTTAATAGTTTTGCTTTGGAGCCCGTTATGAAAAAGATTTTGGCTGGATTGGTTTTGCTGGTCGCCACGTTGGGTTTTTCGAGCTCTGCTTCGGCGATCGTGGTGAGTGGATCAAGCTACGTTTTCTATTTGCAGGGCTCTGGGAGTGGAAGTGCGTTCGCTGCGGAGACAATTTTTGATGACGCCACAGCGTACACAACACGTGACGGTATTCTGCTCAGCGTTAGCGAATCCGATGCATCGTTGGGTGGACTCAATCACCGTATCATCGTAAGCATAGGCGCCGACGGTGATTTGTTTCCGATGTTTGGCGAAACTGCTTATTTTGGAATTGGAACGTTTGGTGACGTGATCGATCTGGAGTCACCTGCGACGCTGTATGACGCACGCCTGACCCTACTCGACAGTGATGGCGTGGTAAGATTCGCATCCGAAAATTTGGCAAGCCTCGCCAGTCTGGCATCGCCATGGGATGGTAGCATGCCTTCTATTGACGCCTCCTTGGAAGTTCCCAATATGGGCGGGTTGAACATATCGAGCGTCATTTTCGAATTTTATGTCAGCGATATCCCAGAAACCGCGGTGCCAGAGCCCGACGGTTTGCTGTTGTTCGGCATTGGACTTTTCGCGCTAGGATTTGCTTACCGATCGCGACTGCTCAAGTCCTAACAGCGGGGCAAAGAGATGTGGTGCGCCCTGGATTTGTGAAATTTAGTGTGAATTCTCGCTGCTGGCAATGTCTTTTTCGCCCATTCTTGGCTGAATTTGCGTGTAGCCTTGCCATCGGCACAAGCAAGCTGCCGAATAATCTTTGGCCTTTACAGGCGCTGGCAATGGACGAAGCCTTTGAAAGCCTGTATCCTTCGCCTCTCCATGCAATGCGGCTGTAGCTCAGTGGATAGAGTATTGGCCTCCGAAGCCAAGGGTCGTGGGTTCGATCCCCGCCAGCCGCACCATCAATTGCCAGCATCACTGAGTGCTGCGATCGCATCCGAGTTGCACTTCCAGCAATATTCCATCAGCTATCCCCTCTAATGCCGATCGATACCAATCGGTTGCGCTGCTACGACGGCATGCTCGCCTCAACGGTGCCCGTTTCCTAAGCGTTATCATAGTTGTCGATTCGCGCGGTCCAGTCTCTCCGTTGCAACCTCGGTGCCGGCAACCGAGACACAACAATTCAATTTTGTTAACGTAATATGTCTGGCGTTGTTGTTGTCTTGGCGCTCAGGCTGGATGACGATTGTTGAGTGTTTCCGTGGTATATTAAATGTTGAGGTAGTTGCAAGCTCACTCTGTGATTGAACCGTTTTCGCTGTCCCGACGTGATGTTATGGGCGGGCACCATATGGTGCCTCAGCCACGCTAGGGCATAATTTTCGCTAGTATGGTTGAGCGCGCAAGCAATCACTTTATCCCGCAAAGTGTGGCATCGCATCAACTACGCAACGCTCCGGGCGCAGATCGCTCCACGTCGCTGGGGGCGGTACGCTATTATGAACGCCGTGGTTGCCTCTTGTAGGCTTCATAAGATGATGGATATGTCGTAATTAGTGGGCTGACCTTGCTTGTGCGTTTGCGTCACTTGTACTCAGTACGGGAGCATGCGGCCCTCTACAGGAGTATTTTCGCGACTAATAATGATGTTTTTGCATTTTTTCGCTAAAACCAATTCCACGTTTCCCCAATAATGAAAAAGAAGCCCTGGAGCTGCTGTGTTTAGAATTTCTAACCACTATGTATCGAAGATCGTATTTGTCTTGCTGTTCGTCGAAATACTGGTGCTGTTCGGCGCGGCGTATGTCGGCGCGGCCGTCCGCTTTATTGAAGTGGGCAACCCGTCAGCGATGCCCAATATCGAGCATCTCGACCATTTTTTCACGTCGGCGCTCGCCTTTACTGCGTCGGTGATCTTCAGCATGAGCGCGATGGGCATGTACCAGCTCGACTTCAACGAAGGCTTGCGCGACCCGTTTTTCCTCAAGCTCATGCCGTCGTTTATCATGGGCTTTCTCATCCTGACACTGGTGTTCTACCTGGCGCCGGACCTGTATTTCGGGCGCGGAGTGCTGGTGCTTGTATTCGGGATTGCCGGCGTGGGTATTTTTATCGCCCGCATGGTGTTCTTCAAGACATCCGAACTGCGCTTTCTTGAAACACGCATCCTGTTCCTGGGCAGCGGGCCGCTGGCGAAGGAATGCAGCGATCTGGCAAAGCAGAGTGGCAGTTATCATCGTTATAACATCGCCGGCTTTATCGCCACCACGACAGAAGAACTGTGCGTCGATGCCAAGGCGCTGATGGTGCCGCGCGATGGCGATTCGCTGCTGTCGATGGCGCGCTCGAACAATATCGAGGAAATCGTGGTCGCGGTGCAAAACCGGCGCGGTGGTTTCCCCATCAAAGAATTGCTCGATTGCAAACTTCAAGGCTTGAAAGTGACCGATGCCGCCACCTTTTTCGAGCGCGAGACCTACCAGATCCGCGTCGACTCGCTGCAGCCGTCATGGCTGGTGTTCGGCGGTGGTTTCGACCAGAGTTTCGCCCGGACCTATATGAAGCGCAGTTTCGATATCGTCTGCAGCACCTTGATCCTGGCTGTGACGTTTCCAGTGATGCTGCTGGCCGCGCTGGCCGTGTGGATCGAGGACCGCGGTCCCGTGTTTTATTCGCAGGAACGGGTCGGCCTTGACGGCAGCATCTTCCGCGTCCATAAATTCCGCAGCATGCGTATCGATGCCGAAAAGGGCGGCAAACCGCAGTGGGCCCAGCAAAACGACCCGCGCGTGACGCGCGTCGGCAATTTTATGCGCAAGACCCGCATCGATGAACTGCCGCAAGTGCTCAACGTGATCAAGGGTGACATGTCGTTTGTCGGCCCGCGGCCCGAACGTCAATACTTTGTCGAGCAATTGATCGAGGTGGTCCCCTATTACAATGTCCGCCACAGCGTCAAGCCGGGCATTACCGGTTGGGCCCAGGTGCGTTACGGCTACGGGGCGTCGGCCGAGGATGCACTGCAGAAGCTGCAATACGATCTGTATTACGTCAAGAACAACAGCCTGTTTCTCGACCTCCTGATCCTGATCGACACCATGAAAGTGGTGCTGTTCCGCAGTGGCCGCTGATTGCGTGCAGCCTTCGTAACCCAACGGCGCTCGCTCCCGCCGCATCCCCGTGACTAATATCGCCGCACTGACTTACCTGCTGGCCGCCATCGGCTTTTTCGGTCTCTGCCTGCCTGCGCTAAGGGGGGGCCGCGGCCGTAGTCAGCAAATCACGCTGCCCCTGGCCTGCGTGGCCACTGCCTTGTGGGCCGGCGTGGTGGCGTGGGAGGCGTCGCGCCAGATCCTGTGGAGTCCCTTGTCGGGTGTGCTCGAGGTGGTGCGCGATGGCGCCTGGGCGCTGTTTCTCGTGGTCCTGCTCGGTCACTGGCGCCGTCCCGAAGGGGGCGTGCGGCGATCGCTGGTGATCGGCGCCGCCTTCTATCTGGCGCTGCTGGCAATGCTGGTCCTGTGGATGGCCGGACTGGGCCAGCCCGCGCTTGGCATCCTCGGCAGCTTGCCCGTGCTGGCGTCGTTTGTCGGGCTGTCCGTATTCGGTATGTTGCTGGTGGAGCAGGTCTATCGCAACAAGACCATCGAGGAACGCTGGGCCATCAAGTTTGTCTGCCTGGGCGTGGGCGGCATGTTCGCCTATGATTTCTATATGTACAGCAACACCATGCTGTTTCGCGAGCCCAACCCCGATGTCTGGACCGCGCGTGGCGTGGTCAACCTGCTGACGGTACCGCTGGTGGCCATGTCGATGGCCCGGCACAAGTCCTGGACCACCTCGTTTTCCGTGTCGCGCAGGGTGGTGTTCCATTCGGCGGCGCTGTTCGGTTCAGCGATCTATCTGCTGGCAATGAGCCTGGTCGGCTACTACCTGCGCTTCGTCGGCGGGCGCTGGGGGACGGTGATCCAGACGGGCTTCCTGTTCGGCGCCGTTTGCCTGCTGGTGGTGATCCTGTTTTCGGGCACCGCGCGGTCGTGGCTGAAGGTATCGATCAGCAAGCACTTTTATCGCTATAACTACGACTACCGCGAGGAATGGATGCGATTTACCCGCATTCTGTCCGAACGGGGGCCGGGCCTGGGCGCCCGCGCCATCCAGGCCCTGGCCGGACTGGTCGAAAGCCCGGGCGGCGCCTTGTGGCAGCGCGGCGATGCGAACCGCTTCGCGCCCCATTCGCACTGGCAGGCGCCGGCGGGCGAAGTGAGCGAGCCAAGCAACTCGCCGTTTTGCCAATTCCTGGAAAAAACCCAGTGGGTCATCGACCTCGACGAGTACGTCGAGAGCCCCGACAAGTACGAGGGCCTGGCGGTGCCGGACTGGCTGCTCGACTATCCGCGCCGGTGGATGGTGGTGCCATTGATGCTGCATGAAAAGCTGTCCGGCTTTGTGGTGCTGCAACACGCGCGCAGTCCCCTCAAGCTGAACTGGGAAATTTTCGATGTGCTGGAAATCGCCGGCAACCAGGCCGCCGCCCATCTGGCCCAGGAAGACGCGGCCAATGCGCTGATGGTGGCACGCCAGTTCGAGTCGTTCAATCGCATGTCGACCTTTGTCGTCCATGACCTGAAAAACCTGGTGGCGCAACTGTCGCTGATGAACGCCAATGCCGAAAAGCACAAGGACAATCCCGAATTTCAACGGGACATGCTCGAGACCTTGAACCATTCGGTGCAGAAAATGAAGCTGCTGCTGCAAAAGCTCAGCCGTAGCGAGAACGCCGAACAGCCCGCGCCACTGGCACTCGACAAGGTGGTGCGCCAGGCCGTCGCCCTCAAAAATGCGTTCGAACCCCATCCACACCTGGTCGTCGAGGTGCCCGGACTGGTGGTGCTGGCCGATCGCGAACGCCTCGAGCGCGTGGTGGGCCACCTGATCCAGAACGCCATCGAAGCGACCCCGCGCGATGGCAGTGTGATGATTCGCGTGGGCCATTGCAGCACCGGGGTCGCCGGCGCCGTCGAAATCGAGATCACCGATACGGGCGAAGGCATGAGCGAGGAGTTCATCCGCGAACGCCTGTTCAAGCCCTTCGATTCGACCAAGTCCGCCGGCATGGGCATCGGCGTGTTCGAAAGCCGTGAATACATTACCGAACTGGGCGGCCTGTTGCAGGTCAGCAGCCGGCCTGGCGCCGGCACCACGTTCAAGATTGTCCTGCAACCGTACCACGCGCCCATCGCCATCGCGACTTCCTGACCAGAGGAACACCATGACCCAATCCAAACCGAAGCTGCTGATCATCGAAGACGACCCGGGCCTGCAGAAGCAGTTGCGCTGGAGCCTCGATGCCTATGACGTCGCCGTCGCCGGCGACCGCGAAGCGGCGCTGGCGCAAATCCGTCGCCACGAGCCGGCTGTGTGCACCATGGACCTGGGTTTGCCGCCTGATCCGGATGGCTCGACCGAGGGCCTGGCCACCTTGCAGCAAATCCTGGCGCTGGCGCCCGACACCCGCGTGATCGTCTTGACGGGCAACCAGGACCACAGCAATGCCGTCAAGGCCATCGGGATGGGGGCCTACGACTTTCATCAAAAGCCCGTCGATTCGGAAGTGCTCAACCTGGTCATTGAGCGGGCTTTCTACCTGCACAATTTGCAGCAAGAAAACCGCCGCATGCAGCAGTCGCAGGCCGATTCGCCGCTGGCCGGGGTGATTTCGCGCGATCCGGGCATGCTCAAGGTCTGCCGCACGATCGAGAAGGTGGCGCCGACGTCGGCGTCCGTCATGCTGCTGGGCGAATCGGGCACCGGCAAGGAAGTGCTGGCGCGCGCCGTGCACGCGCTGTCACCGCGCGCAAAAGAGCGCTTCATGGCGATCAATTGCGCGGCGATCCCGGAAAATCTGCTCGAGAGCGAGCTGTTCGGCTACGAAAAGGGGGCGTTCACGGGCGCGGCCAAGCAGACCAAGGGCAAAGTCGAACTGGCGAACGGCGGCACTTTCTTCCTCGACGAGGTGGGCGATTTGCCGATGCCCTTGCAGGCCAAGCTGCTGCGGTTTCTGCAGGAGCGCGTCATCGAACGCATCGGCGGGCATGAAGAAATCGCGGTCGACGTGCGCATCGTGTGCGCGACCCACCAAAAGTTGAAAGAACTGTGCGCCCAGGGACGCTTTCGGGAAGACTTGTACTACCGATTGTGCGAGATCGTCGTCAATATTCCGCCGATGCGCGACCGCGAAGGCGATGCCGCCCTGCTGGCCCACCATTTCAAGAATAAATTTTGTGCCCAGGAATCGCGCGCCGCGCTGCACTTCGCGCCCGACGCCTTGTCCGCCATCGAAGCCTACGCCTGGCCAGGCAATGTGCGCGAAATGGAAAATTACATCAAGCGGGCCGTCATCATGGCCGACGGCAGCACCATCGTCGCCGAAGACCTGGGGCTGCCCGACACGGGGGCCGAGGAATCGCCCCTGAACTTGCGCCAGGTGCGCGACGAGGCGGAGTACAAGGCCATCGTCAAAGCGCTGGCGCGCGCCGACGGCAATATCGTCAAGGCCTCGGAAATGCTGGGGATCAGCCGGCCCACCATGTATGACTTGATGGGACGGCACAGCATCAAGGCGGCCAACTAAGTGCCTATCTCAGTAGAGGGGAGGAAGCGGATGGCGATGACTGGCAAGCGCGGGCAAGGCGCGAGGAGGCGGCATGGCTAGCCATGCAACGACGAGCAACGCCGCCCCCGCTTGCCAGGCGCGGCAGCAGCGATTCCACTCTACTGAGATAGGCACTAAGTGAGTGTATGGCTGCTGACCCTGTGCAAGGGCCTGCTGCTGCCTCCGGGCGGCCCGATGCTGATGTTTGTGGCCGGCGTCCTGGTCAGGCGGCGCCGTGCGCTGCTGGGCAAATGGCTGCGTGGTGGCGCGCTCGCGCTGCTGTATCTGCTGTGCACCGGGGCCGGTTCCTGGCTGCTGGCGCGGCCGCTCGAATTGCTCGAGCCGCCGCTTGAGGCCAGCCAGGCAGCATCGGGCGCGCAGGCCATCGTGGTGCTCAGCGCCGGACGCCTCAAGCATAGTCCCGAATACGGCAACCGCAGCGTGCCCGATTTCGTTGCGATCGAACGGATGACTTACGGCGCGCACCTGGCGCGCATCACCGGCTTGCCCTTGCTGGTGACCGGCGGCATCATCAGCGATGACGCTGACGACGAGGCGCTGGCGCTGGGCATGGCGCGCATGTACCAGAGCGCGTTCGGCGTGCCGGTGCGCTGGATCGAAGCGCGCTCGATCAATACGGCGGAAAACGCCAGCCTGTCAGCGGCCATCCTCAAGCGCGACGGCATCACGCGCGTGATCGTGGTGACCAACGCGATGCACATGCGGCGCTCGCGCATTGCGTTTGAGCGCCAGGGCCTCGAGGTCATTCCCGGGCCGACCTTCTACGCCACGTTGCGCCCGTTCGATCCTCTCGAGCTGATGCCGACGGCTGAAAATTTGCGCCGCTCCTACTATGCCCTCTACGAGTGGCTCGGCTTATTGCGTTGCCAATTTTCCTGACGGAGTACCCATGCGCATAAAACGACCGATGATCGTCCTGGCCAGCGCCGCGCTGCTGCTCCTTTTATCGCTGGGCTCCGCCCTGATCGCGCTGGACGCCGAAGGCGTCATGCCGCGCGTGCTGGCGCCTTATATCGAGCGGCGCAGCCAGGGTCACAATCCCGTGATCGAGGCCGGCGGACGTTGGGCCGGCGCATGGCTGATGGCGCAAGACCGCGGCGCGCCCGCACCGCCCGAACTATCGGGAATGCCCGGCTTGCCGATGCCGCCGCTTGCGCAATCGGCGGTGCCTGCTGCAGCCGGCGCCGCCGTGCTGGTCGCCACCAGCGAAGAGGTGCTGGCCGCCATCGCGCGCGCCGAGCCGGGCGACACCATCACCCTGCTGCCGGGCACCTACCGCTTCACCAACAAGATCAACGTGTCGCGTCCGGGCCAGGACGGCCGTCCGGTGACGGTGCGCGCCATTGACGCTGGCAGCGTACTGATCGAGACAGGCGCCGTTGAAGGTTTCAAGATCAGCGCGCCGTTCTGGCGCTTCGAAAACCTGTCGCTGCGCGGCGTCTGTTCGCAGGATTCCGAGTGCGAGCACGCCTTTCATGTGGTCGGCGCGGCGCATCATTTTGTCGCGCTCGGCAACACGATCCTCGACTTCAACGCCCATTTTAAAATCAATGCCGAGAACCGTATTTTTCCCGATAACGGCCTGATCGAGGGCAACACCCTGTCGAACAGCCGCCCGCGCCGCACTGCCAATCCTGTCACGCCAATCGACCTCGTCACGGCCAGCGGTTGGGTCGTGCGTAGCAATGTCATCAGCGACTTCATCAAGGCTGAAGGCGACCGCATCAGTTACGGCGGCTTTTTCAAAGGCGCCGGGACCGACAATGTGTTCGAGCAGAACATTGTGCTGTGCGAACACCACTTGCGCGGCCTCCCAGGCCAGCGGGTCGGCCTCTCTCTGGGCGGCGGCGGCACCGACAAGGAGCTGTGCCGCGACCGTCGCTGCGTCACCGAGCAGGACCGGGGCGTCATCCGCGCCAACCTGATCGCGTCCTGCTCGGATGTGGGTATTTATATCAACAGCGCCGCCGGCAGCATCATTGCCCATAACACTTTGGTCGATACCAGCGGCATCGACGTGCGCTTCCCGGAAACCAGTGCTACTGTCGATGGCAACCTGGTCGACGGTCCAATCCGCAGCCGCGACGGCGGGGTGGTGCGCGAAAACGACAACCGTAGCACCCCGCCCGTTTACGCTTATTTCGGCTACCATCCGGTGCGCGCCTTGTTCCGAACGCCCGCCGCATTCGATTTCGCGTGGAAGGACGGCGCCGGCGTGGCGCCGCGCCGCGCCGGCGGTGTTGTGCCCGCACCGCCCGACCTGTGCGGCATGGTGCGGCCGTTGCTAACCGCCTACGGGGCGTCCGAGGATTTCGCCGCCTGCGGCCCGACCCTGGCGCTCAAGCGCTAGGTGCGACACTGTAATGCGACGATTCGTTGAAGGAAATTTGGAGTCATATAGCGTGATGCGACTACCAGTTCGGCCACGATGAAAAATGCCATCGACAATGGCATGTCTGTCTACCTCGACTTGCTGCGTTTTCTCGCCGCCGTCGCGGTGGTGCTCAGCCATGTCTGGCGCCTGATTTTTCCAGACTTTCCGCTGCCCTGGCCGGGCCACGCCGCAGTGATCGTGTTTTTTGTCATCTCCGGTTATGTGATCGCCTTCGCTACCGACCGGCCAGGGCAAACGGCCGGGCGCTATGCCTTGTACCGCGCCGTGCGCATCCTGTCTGTCACCATTCCAGCACTGCTGCTGGCGGTCTGTATCGCGCCGCTCTCTGGCACGTTTCAGATCCCGCTGGCCGGACAGATCCCTTTTCCCGCAAGCGAATTCTGGCGTGCAACCTGGATGAATATGCTTTTTCTGGGCGAGTCATCGTGGTTTGGGCGCATCCTGCCGCCGTTCAATCCGCCATACTGGTCGCTGTCGTACGAGGTGTGGTACTACGTAATTTTCGGTGCCTGGGTATTCTCCCCAGCGCGCTGGCGCCTTGCAGTGGTGCTGCTATCAATCGTTTTTGCTGGCCTAAAAATCGCGCTGCTGCTGCCCGTTTGGTTGCTTGGCGTGGCGGCCTACCGCTACCGCATCAGACTCGGTCAAGACACAGCCCTGCGCTTGTTCATACTGACAGCATTATTCGCATTTGCCTTTTACTGGTTTGATTGGTCGGTCCTGATTCGGTCCCTCCTGCAGCATGCGGCGCCGGCGTTTATGGGCAGCCTGCATGGCTCGGACCAGTTTCTCGGCGACTACATACTGGGATCTATCGTGGCAGTAAACTTCGTTGCAGCAGCGTCGATGGGCAGTTATTTTAGTGGACTGATTCGTACCCAGAAGTCAGTTCGGAAACTGGCATCCTTCACTCTGTCGAGCTATCTGATGCATATGCCGCTTACCGTGCTTCTTTGGAATGGACTAGGCGTTCATGGTTCTGTCGCGTATGTAGTATTGTTGGTGTGCGGAATTATCGTTGTTGGCTCATTTACTGAACGAAAGCATAGGGCGATCCGACACTGGCTCGAGAGCCGATGTCATATCAGTCAGCCGCTAGAAGGTAGCACCTCTAGGCCTGTCGACAGGTCAAAATAGGTGGAATTTCCACCCTTGTGTATGCCCCTCACCGTACTTATATGGACGCCGTGCACATTCATTCAGTTCCTGCGTATGCAGTGCGACTGTGGCCGGGATTTTTATTATTGCTGCGTTTACTGAACGGAAAAATAAAGCTAATCGCAGCCTGATCGAGCACCCGCCAGCAGCGATAGGCACCACTGCACGGATAAGAAAGCTGTGAGTTCAGGTACCCCTGCGCAGTTCCCGCATCAACCATTACGTACCCAACTACTGGACCAATCGGCGACCTGGTCTCGCCAGACTCGTCGCGAAAAAGTGTGGTCCGCCTTTTCCAGAGTCCGCTGTGTCACCCGTCGAGTACCGAGAAGGCGTCGCCATTCGGGTGCCTGGCTGGTCAGATCGCGGAATTCGTGAGCAGTCATGTCAGCGCCGCTCAGAATGATCAATATCGCGCCCTTGAATTTGGTCAGTCCTGAGCACATGGCATCGGGCAAACTCACCGACCCTGCCGGTAATCGGGGGCGCAGTGCAAGGCGTGCCGACTGGGCCAGCGAATAGATGGACTGCTTTAAATTGACTTCAAAGCGGAACAGTTTGCGCCAGAAATGCATGTGCAGCAGACGGCCGCCGTAATAATGTTTGAGTGTCGAGCGGGCCAGTCCGTCCGAGGTCCTCACCCAAGGATTGGCTAGAATAATGCCAGTTACGCGCTTGTCGCTGGGGGCATACATGGAAATAGCTGAGGCAGCATCGCACAGCCCCCATAGCACCACTTCTCGAATCTCTTCCACGTTCTCAAAAAAGGTATCGATTGCTGCGGACAAGTCATCGCCCACCGCGTCAAATATGCGCATATCGCCGTCGCTATCGCCCATCCCGCGGTAGTCGAATCGCATCACAGCGATGCCATTTGCCGCCAACGCGCGCGCCAGCAGGGTGAACTGGCGGTGGCTGCCCGCGCGGTATTGCGGCCCGCCCACAACAATCACGACACCCCGGTCCGAGGTGAAATGGGGGCGGGTGAGAATCCCCACCAGCGACTCTTTATGGCAAGGAAAAATCAGGCTGGTTTCTTCAAATTCCATCAGAGCTTTCGCGAAATATTGCCGAGGTAGCGTCCAGCCATTCATCGCAGGCCACGATTTCAGTTGCGCTCCAAAATGGCGGGCAGCGTACCGCGTATACACGCAGATCGACACCACGATGTTGCCACAGGCTGCTCAGTCTGTTCGTGTTGGTGGACAGCTGCGGACCAACACCTGCCTCGAACCAACTCACAGGACAAGCAGGTGCCATCGCCTCAAGCGGTGGCACCGCGTCGATGGCCGCTGCCAGACCCGGCGCCAGATCGTAGCCGACTACTTCAATGGTTTCTCCTGACAGTAAGGATTGACGCAGAAGATCGGTGCTCTCAAGCCTGGCTTCATTCCCGCCAAACAAAGCATTGGCCAGTCGCAAACGCAAAAATTGGGTCAGGTACGCTGCGCCATTCGAAACCGGTTGCCACAAGACAATCCCGCCAATGTCGGAGGAGGCGTTTCTCGCGTAGTCGAGTGCAAGCAAGCCGCCAAGCCGCAGGCCCCAGAGCGTGATCGGCTGGTCGAGGCGCTCGCGCAGCCACGCCTCTCCCCGCGCGATATCCCGCTTCCAGATTTGCCAGTCGGCGTCGCCGAAGTCACCGCTGCTGTCACCACATCCGAACAGATCTAGCAACAGAACGCCGTAACCCATCGCCGCCATTTGACGCGCTTGCAGTCCCACCATCCGGCGCGAGCGGTTCATTTCTTCAGCAAACGGATGCACATAAAGAATCGCACCGCGACACGGGCCAACGGGGGCGTGAAACAAGCAAAAACGCTGACCCGGATTGCTGTTAAGAAAGAATGTTTCAAGGCGCGTCATGCGGGATCTGCTATTCGAGTTTTTTTAGTTCAATAAATGCATTGAGGCTGGCGAGGGTTTCAAAGGTACTTGCACTGATATCGTCATCCGCAATGACAATACCAAAATGGTCTTCCAGTTCGCCGACCAGTCCGATCACTGCCATTGAATCGAGTTCGGGTATAGAACCCAGCAGGCGCGAATTTTCTCTCAATAATTGGCCTGTTGACCCCAATCCCAGACAATTGATGAGAATTTCCTTTATTTCATTGATGTACATAGCCGACTTTGTGATGTTTAAAAATAATTATGCGATAAATTATACGTTAGGGCCGATGAACGGCAGCTTGGCCTTGATCGGCGCTACCAGACGGTCAATTTCACCGACCAGGATATGACGGGTTATCCTCAGCAGAACGTACCAAACTGCAGCCAGAGGCAAGGCCATGATCAACAGCCGTGCGAGCGACGCCAAATGGACAGGTAATAAGGTGGACAAGACCCATGCTGCCAACGCTGTTCCCAGCGCCACGATCATACTTGGGATCATGTCACGCAGCATTGCAGCGCTTGAATAGCCAAAATATCGGGCCTGCTGGATGCTGATGACCGGCGCCGTAATCAACGTTGCAAGGCACAGCGCCCAGGCAAACCGGTTGAGCGTGCCGTCGTACATCACGATACAGAAAAGAATGCGCGCGACGGTCGAAATGATTGTTGGCATCGCGCTCAAATACGGCCGTCCGATTGAGGTGACTGCGATCGGAGCGAAGTGAAACAACATGCTGATTGAGCCCGCAATTGACAAGGGTAAGATGGCCGGCACGCACTCAAGCCAGGTCGGGCCGTACAATGCCAGCACGATATCCCCTCCGAGGACTGCGGAAAGTGCTAGCGCGGACCATCCCACGCCCGTCAGCAGTACGGTTGCACGAGACAACGTGGGAACCAGCGACTCGCCGCGATGGTACATTTGCGCCATGTAAGATACTGCGCCATAACTCACGGTAGAGCCGGCGATATAGCTGAAAATAGTCACCGTCGAGTTCGCCCTACTGAGCAAGCCGACTTGCCTGGCAGAGCCGATTTTTCCCAATACAATGTCGGGAATTGCGCCATGCAGAGTGCTCGCACAACTCGATAATAGTGATCCGGCGCCAAAATGTGCGACACTACGCCAGTGTTTGAATGACGGTATCCACGGCAATCCCTTAGGTCGCATAGGAATATAAGCCAAAGAACAGGTTATAATATTAATAAGGTTGGCGTAAGCGAGCGACATGCTGCCAAATCCGGTCTTGGCAAGTACAATGCAGCTTATACAAAAGAAAATTGTACCGACCGCGTTTGGGAAGGCTTCTTTTTTGGCCTCGAAATTGCGTGCCAGCAAGGCATGTGTGACAGCGCCAAATGGAATGAAGAAAAATCCAATTGCCAGTACTCGCATGACCGGTATGATCGCCGGTTCATTGAACCACAGGCCAATCGACGAGCTCGCGTACAAGAGTATGGATGCAATTAGCCACGAACTAAAATAAAGAACGCCAATAGCTGACCGAAGCTTATCGGTGGTCAGGTCTTTTTCACGCTGAATATAGGCGGAAACGCCGAAATCGCGAAATACGTGGGCAAAATTGATGAAGACCACGGTCATGGAATAAACGCCAATCTCGCGCGGCGTCAGAATGCGCGCAAGCATAATGCTGACAATGAACTGTAGTAATGTCGTTCCTGAAGAAGAAATGAAATTAATTACCAGCGAACGACGGAGATCTACCATAATAATTGTCGATAAATAATAAAGAGGTAGAGCCGTCGGCTCGCGATGAAAAGGTGAAAATGGGAACCATTCCGAAAACACTTAGCGTGATGAATACGGAGGAGCCGTGGCCACCGTTGCAGCGATATGTGCCGATTTTGGTCACACAAAATTTAGTTTTTGACAACTAATCTAGATAGCATTGACGGGATGGCAGAAAAATAAATGTTTTGATATTTACTCGAATTAACACGGAACATTATATACGGGGTCTCTTCGCCATGTGAGCTACATTTTGTTGCATTTAATGAATCATTGCATTTCTAGCTGAGTCTGAAATAATCACGTGCGCCCCAGGCCACCACTTGCCGTTGACGTGACGACAGCATGTATGTGGCACGGGTGTGATGGAAATGCCGCAGGAGGTGGCGTTGGCACCCCGTCAAGATATAATCAGACGAGCACCTCGAGTGGTGGTGGATGGCCCAGAAAAGCAACGGGGCTGGCAGAAAAGCCATAGGCGCCTGATTGGAAAATGACGATAAGATCGCCAACGTCGGCACGCGGCAGTTCTACTTTATCGGCGAGTATATCAAGCGGAGTACACAAAGGCCCCACAATGGTTACAGTTTCATGTTCTTTGTCGGCCATGCGACTGCCTACCGCAACAGGGTAGTTTTTGCGTATCACTTGGCCAAAATTTCCGGATGCTGCCAGGTGGTGATGCAATCCACCGTCGGTGACCAAAAATATGACGCCTCGCGATTCTTTGCGGTCAATGACGCGGGCAACGTACAGCCCTGCTTCGCCGACAAGGTAGCGGCCTGACTCTAACGAAACCCGGGTTGCCGGCAGTTGTTGATCGAGGCTGTCGGTCAATTTTTGTAAGTTCTCACAGATCGGGGACAAATCGAGCCGCTGTTCCCCGGCAAAATACGGGATGCCAAAACCGGCGCCAAGATACAGGCCGGGAATCACTTGACGCGTGGCGTCTGCCAGGCGCCTCGCCAACTCAAATGCCTGTGTGTGTGACTCGGCGATGGCCATCGCTTTCAGACTCTGCGAACCACTAAAAATATGGAGCCCCTGCAATGTGATGCCAAGCGAATCTATTTGGCGTGCGCACATCGGCACCATTTCTGCATCGATCCCAAACGGCTTGGCACCGCCGCTCATGCGCATGCCCGAGTTCTTTAATTCAAAGTCTGGATTGACCCGCATAACTATTTGCGGAGCGATCCCAAGCGCATCGCCAATGCGCGCTGCCCGGTCGATCTCCTTGCTGGACTCGACATTAATCATCACCCCTGCGGCGATCGCTTGGGACAGTTCTGCGTCAGTCTTGCCTGGCCCGGCAAAGCTGATGGTTGCCGGATCTATACCGGTGTCAAGCGCTGTTCGCAGTTCGCCAGCGGAAGCGACGTCAAGTCCGTCAACCAACACCGCCATCTGTTGCACCAATGCAGGCATTGGGTTGGCTTTGATCGAATAATGCAGTCGCACCGTTTGTGGGAGCAGGCTTCGCACGTGATGCACCCGCTCAATTAGTTTGGCACGGTCATACGCGTAGAACGGTGTGCTACCGACACGCCGGGCCAGGCGGCCAAGTTGCAGACCGCCGATGAGTACTTCTCCACCGACAACTTCAAATTGGCTTAACGGCGCGTGGACGGGCTTTTCGTTATTCATCGATGGTGGCCGTGAACATGTTCATAAAGGGAAGGGCGACATTTTTGCGGTCGATTTTGCCATTGGGATTGCGAGGAAAGGGCTCAATACGCATTCCGACGTGGGACGGCACCATGTAGGAGGGCAGGCGCCGTTGACACAGCTTGCGTACGGCAGCAGCATCCGCGACTCCGCCAGTGGCGGCGGTTGCCAGCAAGACAATTGCCTGGCCCAGTTCAGGATGTGGCACGCCGAATGCGATCACCTCGTCCAGGTCGTCCAGTTCAAGGACCACTTCTTCCAGTTCTGTTGGACTGACACGGTAGCCCGATACTTTGATGATGTCATCGTCGCGGCCGATAAAATAGAGATATCCGTCGGCGTCACGTCGTACCGTATCGCCCGACCATACGGCCATTTCCACCAGCGGCAAGGCGGCATCGTTATTGAGCACTGGACGGAATCGCTCTGCCGTTTTGAGTGGGTCGTTCCAGTATCCGAGCGCGACCAGTGCGCCCCGATGCACCAATTCACCTGGCTCATCCGTATCGCACGGCGTCCCGTCGCGGCGTAGCACCATCACATCGACATTCGGTATCGCGCGGCCTATTGAGCCTGGACGGTTGTCGATCTCGGCGGGAGGCAAAAAAGTCGAGCGAAACGCTTCCGTCAAGCCATACATCAAGAAAACTTGTGTCTGCGGCAAGGCGCGGCGTAGCGCTGCGAGCGTCGTGGCGGGCATCGCACCGCCTGAATTAGTGAGGTAACGTAGCGTGCAATTTCCAGGCCAAGGCAAGCGTGCAAGCTGGTTCCATAATGGAGGTACCGCCGCCAGTCCCGTAATGTTGTGAGCGATGACCGCGTCGACAATGTCGCGGGCGAACAGATGATTGAGCAGAATTACGTTGGCGCCGACCAGAAAAGCGCAGGTGAGTTGGCTCAAACCGTAATCAAAGCTGAGCGGCAGCACGGCCAAAATGCGATCAGCTTCAACCAATTCCAGATAACTGGCGACGCTGCGCGCGCCTGCCACCATGTTCCGATGCGACAACACCACTCCTTTGGGCTTGCCAGTACTGCCGGAGGTGTACAGAATTGCCGCAACGTCCGTATCGATACGGCGGTGCGATGGCAGGGCGGAACCGGTTGAGGACATGCTCGGTTCCCAGCCCAGCAATGGAACCGTCAGTTGGGCGACATCTTGATCGGGGATGCCCGTTACCAGGACCAAGCGTAGTTCTGGACAGCGAGCCAGTTGTGGCGCCAATTGGACAAGTCGCTCAGCAGATGTGAGCAAGATCTTTACGCTGCAGTCGTCCAGAATATGCGCCACTTGATCTGGCTTGAGTAGTGGATTGACCGGCACGAACACACCGCCAGCGAGCGACGTGCCAAACATGGCTGCCACGGCTTCGACACGTTTTTCCAGGTAGACTGCGACTCTTTCGCCACCTTGCAGTCCTGAATGGAGAAACACCTGGGCGGCGCGCCGCACGATGGCCGCGAGCGCCTCATAATCGAGACTATCCGGACCGTGGGCCAGCGCGGACGCTCCCGGCGAGCGCCGGGTAGTGGTAAAAATAAAATCGTGAATCAGATAGTTCATCTGGCGGGTGGCAGTCGAAGAGTAAAGATCGCGACTTCAGGGCAGCGTAACTGATAAGGCTCTGCTGCTCTGTGGAAATCCAAACCGCAATGTTACCATTCCACTCCCACCACGTCTTAATGTTCAATCCCGCTACTGCTAAGCGATTCATGACACACAAAGAACCAGTCACTCCTTCCTCGATCCCGTTGCATCCCGATGTGCCCTTGGCACCGGTGCTGTCCTTGGACTCTTTTCGCCAGATAACGCAGAGTCCGATGCCGTGTGTGCTCGACGTGCCTCATGTGCGACTGGTCACCAGCGGCCGGATTGCCCTCGGCCTGGCCCTGCGTGAATTGGGGGTTGGCGAGGGGGACGTGGTGCTGCTGCCGGCCTACCATAGTCTGTCGATGGTCCCACCAGTGTTATGGTTGAAAGCAGAGCCGCGCTTTTACCGCGTCGATGCGGGAGCGAACGCGGATATGGAGGATCTCACCACACAGTGCGACGCGCGCGTTCGGGTGCTTGTGACAACCCATTATTTCGGCTTCCCGCAAAATTTGACCGTGCTGCGTGCCTTCTGTGATCAACGGGGGATTGCGTTGGTTGAGGATTGTGCACATGCTTTTTTCGGCGCCTACCAGGGAAAACCGCTGGGTAGCTATGGCGACTATGCGATTGCCAGCAGTATGAAATTTTTCCCGATGTATGAGGGGGGGGTGCTTATCTCTGCGCGCCGGTCGCTCGATGCAATCGTACTGGTTTCTGGCGGAAAGGGATTCGAGGCCAAGGTTGTGCTGGCGACGCTGGAACGCAGCTTCAGCTATGGACGCTTGATGGGCCTCAAAGCCCCTCTAGTCCTGCCCTTACGTATCAAGGACTGGCTATGGCAGCGCATCAAGGTGGGGCAGGCCACGTCAGCACCCTTGGCACCCGGATCGTCCGACAGCGATGCCAGTTTTGACACCGCCTGGCTCGACAAGAGCACTTCGCTATTCGCACGATTTTTGCTCGCGCGCCTGAGTAAGACCAGGATTACAGGGTTGCGGCGGCGGAATTACCAATGTCTGCAGCAAACGTTGCGCGGCTTGCCCGGCTGCCGTCCCTTGTTCGCGACCTTGCCGGACAGTGTGTGCCCGTGGTTGTTTCCATTGCTTGTCGACGATGCCGACGCGGTGTTCGCGCGCGTTCGCGCGATGGGGGTGCCGGTGGTGCGTTTTGCCGAAACTTTGTGGCCGGCGATGGATATAGAGCGTTGCGTGAATAGTCGTCACCTGTCGCGCCACGTTCTGGCCTTCCCCTGCCACCAAGAGCTTAACGAACAAGAGCTCAATTGGATGTGCGCGCAACTGCTTAAAGCGATACGACCATGAAGTGGACTTTTGTGCCAGCGAGCGATTTTCTTTCGTATGCCACCGAATGGGACGCCTTGCTTTCGTTGGGACCGGCGGCGCCGCCACTTGCTGCCGCCTTTGTCGCGGCCTTGCTGTCCACGTTCGGCAGTAACACCGAATTGTTGGGGATATGCAAAGACGAAAACATGTTGCTGGCCGTCACCGTACTGACGCCCGCCGGCTACGCCCGCTGGAGCACTTTTCAACCGGCGCAAGCGCCGATCGGCTTGTGGGTGCAACTACCAGTCGCGAGTCGCCCGGCGCTTCTCCGAAGCCTGATCCGTGCGCTACCCGGTGGCGCCATGCTGGTTGGGTTGACGCAGTGCGATCCGTTGTTGTTGCCTCGCGACGGTGACAAGCGGTGCGAGGGTCACGGAGACTATATCAGCACCGCACGCATCACCATCGCAACCGACTTCGATACATGGTGGAGCGAACGTGGGAAGAATCTGCGTAGCAATATGAAAAAGCAGAGAAACCGGCTGGAAGTCGCGGGTATTGCAAGTCGACTGGAGATATGGCGCTCGCCACATCAAATGGCACATGCCATTGCTGAATTCGGACGTTTAGAAAGTACCGGCTGGAAAGGTCGCGTCGGCACTGCGGTAGATTTTCAGAGCGAACAAGGTCGGTTTTATCTAGAGATGCTCGAAACATTTTGCGCAGGGGGAAATGGAAGCGTGTATTGCTACTATTTTAATGAGAATATCGTTGCGATGGATTTGTGTATAGAGGAGAGAAATTGCGTGGTCGTATTGAAAACCGCCTATGACGAAAGTGTTCCGAGTCAATATTCCCCAGCGCTATTGATGCGTGAAGAGGCTTGCCGGATGCTGTTCAACGATGGACGGATCGAGCGCATCGAATTTTACGGACGCGTCATGGAGTGGCACACACGCTGGAGCGATGAGTTTAGGTCAATGTATCACTTGAATTATTATCGTTGGACCATTTTGCGCCACGCGGACGCTTTGCGGCATCGATTAAAAAACTTGCGCGCCACTTGAGATCCCTCTGCGTTCAACCTTTCGCTTGCGTTGACTTCCAAGTCTTGCGCTAGCAGTGGGTCGTCCAGTTAGCCTACAAATCAGCAATTCTTTCAAAATCAATTATTTTTATAAAAAAACATTACATCAACCTTGTTTTATATTTATTTATTATAATTATAATTATTCTTTAATTGCAAATTAAAATAACTAGAGCAAAGAGAATAGGTAGCATTTCTTACGGCTGGAATTCAGCACCCGTCTCGCCTCTGCTTTTTCAAATCCCTGCATTAAATTTTCGGCTTTTTATAGTATTGAGCTAGTTTTAATGCAAGTTAGGCAATCGCCGAAATTTTATATTCGCCAACTCTTTTGCTGATTTGATAAATCATGATGTTTATTGGATAACAAATTGCGAGTTATATGTGGTTTTTCCGAAGAATTTCAGCCTTTTTGAGAATAAGCAGAACACGGGAAGTGTTGATGCGGGTAAAGTTAAGTTCCTCGGGAAAATTATTATTTCCAACCACCAATCCCTTCACGATCATGAAACTGACAACATTGATACCTAGCCTGAATACCAATGCCGCGCATTTAGCCGCTGGTAAAAACATACTGGCCGCAGTCTCCGCAGCAGTGATCGTTGCGGGCTGCGGCGGCGGCGGGAGCGCCGGCAGTGCCACTTCAGAGAGCGCGGTCACACTCGCCGCCATCACCGTTAGCCGGGCACCGGTGAGCGTCACACCCGTCTCAACAATACCGGTTACCGTGACGACGACGCCGGTGGCCACCGTGCCTGTATCGGTCACGGGAACCCCGGTAACTGATGTGCGTATTGAAAATACTGGCATTGCCCAGACAAATGTTCCCTTTACCTTTGGCCAAGTCTTTGTCGCTGGCCAGGTCTTGTCGACGAATGGCATAGTCGGGAAGCTTGACGATGGCAGCGCCCTCGCTCTGCAAATGGATGTCAAAGCAACCCACGCCGATGGTTCCGTTCGCCACGCGATTCTCTCTGGCGTGGTCGCGAATCTTGCGCAAGGAGCCCAGCGTACGGTGACACTGATCAAGCAGGCCACCCCCACTGCTACAACGGCCCCAACCTTGAGTACATTGTTAGCGGCCGGCTTTAATTTCTCCGTGCATACCAAGATTGGCGGTGTGGACTACTATGTCAATGCCGAAGACCTTCTCAAGAGCACCACGCCCGGTGTGTGGCTCAAGGGCGCAATCGCCAACGAATGGCAAGTTTCGGCGCCGCTGCACACAAGCAGTGGTGCGGTGCACCCGCATCTGACTGCGCACTATGCGATCCGCTGGTATGACGGTATCAAGAAGGCGCGCGTGGACATGACGATCGAAAATGCATGGGCATTCGAGCCCAATGTTCAGAACTTTACCTACGATGTTGTCGCTAGTACCAACGGCAATGCGGTGTATAGCAAGGCCGCCCTGACCCACCTGCACCACAGTCGTTGGCGCAAGCTGTTCTGGTGGAACGGCAGCGAGCCCCAAATCAATGTCAAGCACAATACCGCCTATCTCATCTCGACCCGGGCGGTGCCGAACTATGATCAGACCCAACTACCCAATGAAGCCGGTCTGACTGAGCTGAAGGCGCGCTGGACGGGCACTTCGGTCGAGCCGATGGGCGTCGGCTTTGCCATGCCGTACATGCCAACCACGGGCGGACGTCCGGACATCGGGATTCTCCCAAGCTGGTCCACGATGTACCTGCTCAGCATGGATAGCCGCGCCAAAGGCGTCACTTTGGGGACCGCTGATCTTGCCGGCAGTTGGTCAATTCATTACCGGGACAAAATCACTGGCCGCCCGGTTACCGTTGCTGACTACCCCTATATGACGATTGCGGGGCGCAGCACCGATACGCTGAATCCAAACACTGGAAAATGGGAGTCATTTCCAGGCTGTGCGGCTGAGGGACTCTGCGATACACCGAATGCGCAGGACACATCTCATCAACCAAATTTCGCGTATCTACCGTACCTGGTAACTGGTGATTACTACTATCTTGAAGAGCTGTTGTTCTGGACAACCTATAATACGTTCGAGTCAAATCCGAACTACCGGCAGTTTAGTAAAGGGCTGTACTTTGACAATCAGGTTCGTGCACAGGCATGGAGCATGCGCACGGCAGCCGAGGCAGCTTACATTGTTCCTGATGCTGATACGATGAAGGCGCACTTGACGACCATTGTCAATAATAATCTTGACTGGTATAACACCACTTACGTGAATACCCCTGCAACATCGAATATGCTAGGGGCGCTGACGAATGGCTACGCTTATTCCTACCTGTACGACCTTGGGATCGCCCCATGGCAAGATGACTTCTTTACGTCTGCTGTGGGTCATGTGCTCGAACTGGGCTTTACAAAGGCGAAGCCAATTTTGCAGTGGAAAATCAATTTTCCTATTTTGCGCATGACCGCCCCTGGTAGTTGCTGGATCGATGGCGCAGCTTATCAGATGGCAATTCGTCCCACGAAAACGTCGCCGGTCTACGCCACGATGGCACAGGTCTACGCAGCAACCCATACGCCCGAGTTCAATGCGCTTGCTTGCAACAGCACAAGTATGGCGGCAGCTTTGAATTTGAAAGTTGGCGAAATGACTGGATTTTCTGACTCGCCAGGCGGGTATCCATCGAATATGCAGCCAGCGCTGGCTTACGCGGTGGATGTGGGCGGGGATTCAGGCAAGCAGGTCTGGTCGCTGTTCATGAGCCGAACCGTGAAACCGGTGTATGAAAACCAGCCACAGTTCAACATAATTCCACGCTAACTGTTTCTGACTCAAGGTACCGTTCGCTCTAATGAGTGCTCGGTACCATTTCAAATGGCGATTCACCATCATAGTTCAAGCTGTGAAACTGCTGAAAATGGCTTTAACGTTGCGCATGTCATTCGGTGTCCACCAAAGCGCTTCCAGGGCCGACCACAATGCTAGCTTCCTGTTTCCGCGTTGCCTGTGTGCGCTGGAGCGTAGGCGGAGGTTTGCTGCATGCATCCATTTGAGTTTTTTTCGATACGGTCTTAGGGTTTGATCGCGCAATAACAACCTAGATGCATCAGGCATTGCGCATGAACCTCGAAATGTATCCTTTGTCATCGATTCATGGTAGCGCCGAAGATAAAGGCCCGGTTGATCGAACCAGTACAGGTCGTAGCAGTTGGCCAGAAGCAGACAAAAATGAATATCCTCGCCATAGATGAGATTTTCGCCAAGCAAGCCGATTTCATCAAATACGTCGCGCCGGATTATCATTGCTCCCAGAACCGGTAAGACGTCCCAGTCCAGCATATGGTTCACCGGCCGCCGCATAACATAGGTATTCGGCGCAATCAGCGTCCCTTGCGTCTTGATGGTGTCAAAATGTGCCTCATGTACCATTTTGCCGGGCGCCCGAATCTCCAGGATGTCGCCGGCTAGCCATCGGCTTTCGGGGTGAGCTGCCATCATTTCGATACGATTTTTGATCGTTCCTGGCGCTAATAAGTCATCGGCATCGAGGAATCCGATCCACCGGCCGCTAGCGGCACGGATGCCGGCGTTGCGTGCCTTTGCGGGGCCACCGTTCTGTGACGACCGTATCACCAGCACATGATCCCAGCTTGCTACACATTCCAATATTTTGATGGTGGTAAGATCCGTTGACATATCATCCACAATTACTATTTCGATTTCAATGCCATCCGGAATTTGCTCAAGGATCGATTGCAATGCGTCATGCAGGAACGGACCTGAGTTGAAGACGGGAATCACGAAACTAATATTGTTGTTCATCTGAAAAATTTCAATTGGATTGATCAAGCACGCTGTGGCACCACTGCACAGCTATCGATGAGGCTATTTGCGATACGATTTTTCAGAGGTCGCTAACGCAGTGCGAAAAACATCCGATACTTTTCCAAAGCGACGTGTCAGGTAGTGAAAGACACCGTGTCGTGCTGCGCGGGCGCTTGGGGCGCGAGAGCATACCCATAGCAGAAATTGTGTATTTCTTACTTGTGGCTGACATTCTGTGGCTGCAGCCAGATGCGATAAAGACCAGTAAAGGCGTTTGAGCGCTTGCAGCCAACCGCCAATACCGTGATAGTTCTTCTCGATCAGCAGGAGGGTATTGCGAGTGGAATAGTACGTCTTGATCGCGGCACGGGTGCCTCCGAACGCACGTGATTCCTTGTGAAATATGATTATAGAATCATCGCAGATGGCGCGGAAGCCTTTATTTTCTGCGCGTAAGTGGAAATCGGTTTCTTCCAGTTGCAGAAAAAACCGTTCATCAAATAACCCGATCTTTTCGAAAATGTCGCGGTGCACTGCCAGACATGCACCGTAGGCAAAGTTCATATGCTGGCGTCCTGTGCCATCCTGCAATGGCGTGTAGCTTGACTGACGGCCATCTAGCGCGGGGTGCAACTGTGCCACCTTCGGCTCGTCCCAGTAGTAGATCGCTGGATGTAATAAGCAGGGCGCACAATCGAGTGCGGCGCTTATCCACGCTTGTGCTTGGCCCTCCGGGAAGACGGTATCGTTGTTCAGCAGGCAGATCCAACGGTAGCCCCGTTCCAGGCCCAATCTGATACCGACGTTATTTCCGCCCGCCCATCCTTTGTTTTCCGCTAAAGCGATTAGTTCCACATCGGGATAGGCCGAGGCCAACGCCGGAGCAATTCCTTGCTTAGAGGCATTGTCAATGACAAGAAGATCGAATCCCGTAACATGCTGGGCTCTCAAACTATCAAGACAAGCGACAGTGTCTTCGTAGCCGTTGTAGCTTAGCACCACGCATAACATGTCACGGCGCGGCACAGGAGGGTGAGGGTTTGTCATATCTGCATTCCAAATGAAACACTCAGGATCAACTTGAGGTCTTGCGCTTTGTACTGAAACTCGCCAAGAGCGATCGAAAACCGCGCGGATCGTTTGGCGAGACGAGAATGGCCTTCAATGCAGCTTTCATCGATTCAAGATGCAGACCGTGGTGAGCGAAGACACCCGATGACTGTCGCAGGTTGGCAGCGTAGTGCCACCGCATTTCTCGACGAATACTTTGGAGGCGTGGATCTCGCAGGCATGCTAGGGACGCTTGCGGCGCTTCGCGGGCGCCGCGCACGAGATTTTTTGTCATCGACTCGTGATAGCGGCGTAACTGCAGCGAAGGCTGGTCGATCCAGTACAGATTGGCAAACAGCGATAAAATCAGGCAGAAATAAATGTCTTCTCCATATATCAGTTTTTCCTCGAAAAATCCGGTTTTTTCCAGCAGCGAGCGGCGGAACATCATCGAGCCCATAAACGGTAGCATTGGCCATCCTGCCAATCGAACAGTGGGCTGTTCAACGAGGAAGACGTGCGGCATGATTTCGACCCCATCGCGCGTGGCAAACGGAAAACTATTCAGGTAGGACGTTTTGCCTGGCTCGCGAATTTCAACCATGTCACCTGCGATCCACGCAATGGTAGGCACATTAAGAATTGCCTTGGCGCGCAAAGCGATTGATCCAGCCGCCAGAATATCATCGGCGTCAAGATACGCTAGCCAATCACCGGTTGCGGCGCGCATTCCGGCGTTGCGCGCGCGCGCTGGCCCACCGTTCTGCGGCTGCCGAATGACTTTCACATCAGGGTGGATTGACCATTTCCGCAACAGATCCAAAGTAAGGGATTCGGTGGAACAGTCATCGACGAGCAAAATCTCCGCTTCCACATTTGCAACGGAGTTCGACAGGATAGACATTACCGCCTCGTCGAGAAATACACCCGGGTTGAAGACGGGGACGATCCAGCTGATTTTCAAGCGGACTCCTTTTCGCCCAATGGCGAAATCATTGTTTCGATTTGAGCGACATGCTCCGGCCAACTGTTGCGGCTTAGGACGGCATCTTTGGCCGCTGTGCCGAGCGCCGTGAGATCATAGTCACCGTGTAATAAACTGACAAGCAAGGTCTCAAATTGCTGCTCGTCGCGCGCCAGCAGTCCGGTAACGGCATGCTCGACCATCTCGTTATTAGCGCCTTGATAGCGTACGCCATCGGGATAAAAAGACAAGGTGGTCAATCCATTGCTCATCGCTTCGAGAAGCACTACAGGCGAGTTCTCCAGAAGGGATGGGAAAAGGAAGACGTCGGCATTTCGGTAGATGTCGGCCACATCGTCGAGATGCCCATGAAACGTAATGCGGTCATGCAGCGCCGCCGCCGCCGCCGCCGCTTGGAGTGCGCCAAGCTCGGGGCCGCTACCGACGATGTCCAGATGCCATGCGAGCTCAGCCCTGCGCGCCAGTAAATCGATGATAAATCCCACGTTTTTACTGGGAATAAGGCGCCCCACATTTAATAGGCGCAAGGGCGAAATGTGCGCGGTCGTTGGGCCATCTGGCGCATCGATCGGCATTGGGATGACCTTGATCCGTGCACTCAGGCGGGCGCCATAACGCGAGGAAAATGCCTGCGCCGCCGCTTGTGTGAAGCGAATGGTAACGCCTGACATTCGCAGGCAGTCGCGTTCTAGAAAATCATAGATGCCGATTGCCGCATATCGCTGCAGTTTGCTGGCGTACGGGTAACTGGCCAATTCCACCGGGGCGACGAGCGAATGTGGCAAATACACCATCGACGTTCGCGGGAAGCGACGAGAATACGCCCACGCAAGTGGTTGGGCGCTGGCGATGACGAGGTCGGCGGTATCGAGTCGAAGCGCTCGAATGACGGTGCGGTAATGGCGCAGCTGAAAAATGCTTGCCAGTCGCCACATGCCAAAACCAAGAGCTGAGCTTGGCCGCGCAATTTCGTGAACGCGGGCAATCTGTTTGATATCTGGTGTTGCTTCGTGGCAAATTAGGGTGACGTGATGTCCCCGCCGCGTTAACTCTGTTAGAAGGCGCGCCGTGTAGACTCCAGCGCCGCCTTGCCGCGTGGCGTCCAATGCGAGCACATGAATCTTAGCCATGTTTCATGGTTCCATAAATTACAAATCGCCTTAAAGACGTTGTTTCAACTTCTCATCGATGAACTGACATACTCGGTCGCGGCCAATGCATGCAGCGAAGATGGTCGATTTTGATGCCTCCACCCATTTTTCGGACGGATGTAAAGAGCAAAGCCGAAGTTGGTTCGCTTCACAGGCTTATCTAATTCGACGTGCCATCGACAAGTCTTTCACAGGTGCGCAAGAATTTGTAGGCAACAGCCTGTGTACTGTTCTTACGCGCAAGCGCATAGCCGCCTTCACTGAGCTTATCGGAGAGGGCAGGGTCGCTAAAAATGGATTCGATCGCCTTGGCAATTTCGTCCGTACTGTTGCCGTCGACAAGCAAGCCACTCACGCCGTCGGAGACCGCTTCGACTACGCCACCGGCTCGTCCGCCGATGACGGCTTTGCGGCAGGCGTTTGCTTCACGGAAGACTAGGCCGAAACCTTCCGTATCGCCATCGGGCATGGTGCGGTTAGGCATCAGGAACAGATCGCACAGGCGCAGGTAGCGTAGCAGCTCATCGTCAGACACCTTGCCCACCAGCGTCACGTAGTCCGTCAGTCCTTCATCACGAATGATCTGCTCGAGTTCCGCCCGGATCTCGCCGTCACCGACAATCAGATAGTGTACGTTTGGACGGATTGACACAACCTGCCGCATGGCGCGCAGGGCCATATCGACACCCTTTCGGTGTACCAACCGGCCGACCGTAAGAATGATCTTTTTATCTACCAATTGATGACGTGCGATCAGCGTTGGATCGCGCTCCCCTGGCGTAAAACTGTCAATATCAACCCCGTTTTGAATCAAGACCATCGACTCTGACGGTACCCCTAGCGCAGTCATCGCGTCGCATGTAAACGAGCTGACGGCAACGATCTTGTCTGCGGCGAGTAAAAACTGCTTGCGCTTCTGCCCCAGTCGGCCGTCAGTGCGGGTGGTGATTTCTTCACCATGGACGTAAATGATCAGTTTGCAACCAAACAGCTTTTGCAGTGCAATGCCCAGCCAACTGCCAGTCACTAATTCACCCACGCACACTACGTTAATGCTGTGCTGGCGTACCAAGCGGGCTGCGCGATAAAGTACCTTTGCATACAAAGGCAGATCCTGGGTGAGCAAGCGCCACATTGAAACCATGCTGGTCGCTGGCGGCGGCAGCATGGGAGGGCGTAACAGGTAAATACGGTCGACAGGGAATGATTGCTTCGCATCGTGCTCGCGCCACCCTGAAATTTCTTGCTTAGTCTGATAGCTGGTCGTAGCGGTCAGCACCCGGATGCTTCCTGGCGGCATGTGGCGGCATAGGTTTTCGTACACGACTGCCGAGCCACCATGGATTGGTGCAAATGTGCTGGCCACCATTAAGCAACGTACGTCGGTGGTCGATTCAGACTCGCTGGAGGCCGTGCTGACCAACGCCGCTGGCTCGGTCAACATGTTGCGCATGAGTTGAAATGCGATTCGCTCATCGCTGACGCCCCACGGCGTAAAGCGGGGAATTTGGAAAGGATCGGTGGCGGCGTTGGCCGCACCAGTACTGGTGGTGACGGCCATGCTGTAGCCCGCCGCCTTAACCATATTCACGTGTTCAAAGGCAAAGTCGGTCCCGGGCCGGCCGTTCGGGTAGGCGAATGCGTTCACCGCGCCACCAATAATTAATTCAAGCTCGGCCTTGCTGTTGGCGATTTCATCTCGTGCTTGTTGCGCGGTGCATTCGTTGAGGATCGGATGATGCACAGTGTGGGCACCAATCTCAAAGCCTTGGCTGTGTAAATCTCGTACCGATCCTGCGTTGAAGCCGGGCGGTAACAACAAGGCAGTATCTGCCTGGCATTCGAGCTGTTCGATGGCTTCAAGGCGCTCGTTCAATGGGGCATATTTCAGGCGCTCCTGAAGTCGCTCTACCAGGCGCTCACGGCAATTAGGCGCACCAAGGTTGGTGAATTCCCCCAAGCCGGCAGGCAGGCGCGCGCCCTGTTTTGGCAATGCGCGTACCGCGGCCAGGATTCTTTCATGCCACAGTACGCCACCTTCGAACTGACCGGTGGTGATGAAAAATGTTGCAGGCATGCCCCTCCGGAGCAAGGCCGGGGCCACATTGTCTATCCATTCGGCGTAACCGTCGTCGAATGTCAGCGCCACTGCACGCTTTGGCAAAATGCCGCGTTGTAGTGCTGAATTTGCCTCCGACAGCGGCATCACGTTTGCATTCTCGCCAACGAAGTCGAGCATCTGCTCGAAGCGGGCCAGATTGAGCTCACTTGATGCGAGTGGATCCGCTTGCGTAGGAACTTTATGAAATAGCAGTACGGAAAGTCGTGCGGATTGCCCACTCGATGATAATATCGACCACATTCCGCGTACGAAAGATGGCTTCAGGATGCGGTGTTCCGCAGGTAGGATAGCGCGCTGCATGGTTACTTAACCTCCGGCGTTGGCGCTGGTTTATATGGCCATGATTTCTTCGGAATCACAATTTTTTCCAGGCAAACGAGAATAATAATAATGTCGTAATACAAATCAAAATACGCGAGCGACAGGAACGTACCGCTGACAGCATAGCCGATGATGCATACCTGACACATACGCGATAAGTCTGAGGCCCATTTAAGGTCGGATTGCGCTGCACAGAATTTGCGTACACGTGTTCCGGTTCGCCAGGCGAAGACCATCAGCATGATGAACATCGCTAGGCCAACCCAACCGTGGTCACCCAATACTTGAAACCAGATGCTGTGCGCGACGTGGTAGTCGAGTGGTACCGGTGCATACATCAGGAACATGCGTGGGGTGAAGACATTGAAACCACCGCCCAAGGGAAAGGTAGTGGCAATGTTGATGGCGAATTTCCAGGCGTTAACGCGGCCCATGGCGGAATCATCGGTCTTGTATTCATTGATTGTATCCATCCGTTCGAACCAGGCGGCCGGCATCACCATGACAATCAGGGCGACTACGGAGAGCAGGATAATCGCGGTGGGGATCTTCTTGCGGCTGTGGCACCACAGGAAGAACAGCATGGCGACTCCTCCAATCAGCGCGCCGCGCGAATACGAACCGACGACCGACACGGCGGTCAGGACAATCGCACTGGTCAGTCCAAGTATCAGCCATTTGCTGGAAACCTGGGAGCGCAGATACCACATCAATGGCAACACTGTGACCAGCGCCAGCGCCATTCCATTATTTTCGGCAATGTAACTGCCTTCCGGGCCGTACACGCGAAAATGCCCTCCGCTCGCCAATGTAAACAGACCGCCTTTTAATCCAAAAAAACCGAGCGACAGTGCGACTATCCAGACAAATATCTTGAGATCTCTTGGTTTGTTGATCACCATGATTGTGATGATGACCATGAAAAAGGTCTTGATGACCCGATTCCATTCGAGCCAGACGATCATTGGTTCAAGCGCAAACAAGCTTGACAGGGTCATCCAGGCTGCGAGCACAAACAGCGTCACTGTGACGGGTGTGAGAGGGAGCTTCTTCGGCTCCCGACTGGTGAACATGAATAAAACGGTCGCACCGGCAAGAATGGCGGCAAACGGAAATGTATATGCAAATCCATATGTCAGTCGATGCGGGTTCATGAGACTGACCCAGGTAAACAGGAACACTGCGATCGCTGGTCGCTTGAATGCGAAAAGCAGCAGGCCAAAGATAAATCCGGTGATGGCAATGTCACGCACGATGTAGCATCCCTTCAAACAAGCCCACCACGCGGCGCGCATTCGCATGCCAGGTCAGCTGCTGCTGTTCGATCGATAACTGGGCGTTCTTCGCCACCTTGGCGCGCAGCACGTCGTCCTCGCACAAGCGCTTGACGGCCAGCGCGAGACCGTCCGCCGCGGCCGGGTCGAACAGCACGGCGTTGTGGTCGGCCGACAGGATTTCCGTGATGTTGGGCTGGTCCGGGCCGACGATGGCCTTGCCCTGCGCCAGGTACTCGAACAGTTTTAAAGGCGACGCATACGCCACCACCGCCGGCTGCAGGGCAATGTCGAAGGCGGCCACGTAGCGGGCGACGTCGTCGCGCTCGATGATGCCGGTAAATGTAACGCGGTCGGCGATGCCCAGCGCGGCCGCCTGCTGCTCGAGCGCGGCGCGGGCGGGGCCGTCGCCGACGATGAGCAACTGGCGCCGCGCGTGCGGCGGGTCGGTGGCGATCATTGCCACCACCTTGTCCAGGCCATGCCAGTCGCGCACGAAGCCGGTAAAACCGAGCACCAGGGAACCGTCGAAACCGAGTGCCCGCTTGGCGGCGGCGACGTCGCTGGCGCCATTGAAACGGGTCAGGTTGATGCCGTTGGGGATGACGACGATGTTCTCTTCCGGTACGCCGTAGTCGGCCACGATGTCGGCCAGCACGCGCGTGACGGGCAGCACCTTGTCGGCCTGCTGCCAGGCGAATTTCTGCGACCAGCGCGCCAGCCCCTGCAAGGCCAGGCCGTCGTAACGGGCGCGCTCTTCCATGATGGGGGCGTTGATTTCAAGCAGGAACGGCAATTTGAAACGGCGTTTGAGCCAGATGCCGGCCGGCAGGAACAGGTTGTAGCGCTCGTAGATGCAATCGGGACGGTGCAGTTGTACCGCCTTGACCAGGCGGCGGTAGGCCACCAGGCTATAAGCGAGTTCCATCACTTCGTAGGCCGCCTTCGGCATGAATTTTTTCAGCCAGGCCACCATGCCGGCATCCGCGCCGAAATCCTCCTGTTCGGCGCTGGGCGGGGCCACGATGATCACCTCGTGGCCCTGTTCGCGCAGGGCGTTGATCATCTCTTCGATGTGCACGTACTGGCCGTCCTTCGAACGGGTGCGGTGGTGGTACAGAATTTTCAAGGGACGCACGGCGGCGGGCAGCTTTGTAGACGGGTTCATGGATCGGTACGCCAATCAGCGGTTGGCGCTGACGCGCAAGAAACTTTCGAACATCAGCACCGACCACAGGGCGGCGCTGTAGTCATGCACGCCCGATTCGTGCGAATCGACCATGTGACGCAGATAGCTTTCGTTAAAAATGCCAGTGTCGAGCAGCAGCGGCGACAGGGCGGCGCTGCGCACCGTCTCGCGCAGGGGGCCGCGCAGCCACTGGGCCACGGGAATCGAAAAGCCGCGCTTGCTGCGATACAGGATGTCTTCGGGCAGGAACGCTTCCATCGATTTCTTGAACACGTACTTGCCTTCGCCCTTGTGCAGTTTGAGCTCGGGCGGCAGGCCGGCGATCCATTCGACGAACTCGTGGTCCAGCAGCGGCACCCGCACTTCCAGCGAATGGGCCATGCTGGCGCGGTCGACCTTGGTGAGAATGTCGCCCGGCAGCCAGGTTTTAAAGTCGAGATACTGGATCATCGACAGCGGATCGTCCGTGGGGCTGGCGGCGGCGTGCGCGCGCATCACGTCGATGGCGCTGTAGCCTTGCAGCCTGGCCTTGAAATTCGGGCTGAACAGGCTGGCGCGCACGCGGTCGGGCATCTTCGAGACGCCGTGAAAATAGCCGTCGACCAGGTCGCGCGACAAGGCCTCGAAGGTGGTCTTGGCGCGGAACATGCGGGGCGCCCAGTCGGCCTTCGGATACAGTTTGCCCAGCGTGCCGAACACGGGCGCGCGCAGGCCGGCCGGCAGGCGCGAGCGCACGCTGTCCTCGGCCATGGCGTAGCGATAGCGGCGGTAACCGGCAAAATTTTCATCGCCGCCGTCGCCCGACAGCGCCACCGTCACGTGCCGTCTCGCCAGCTGGCAGACCCGGTAGGTGGGGATGGCCGAATCGTCGGCGAAGGGCTCGTCGTACAGCCCGGCCAGGGTGTCGATCAGGCCGTAGTCGTCCTTGTCGACGATCTGCGCGTGGTGGGTGGTGTGATAGCGCTCGGCCACCTTGCGGGCGAATTGCGACTCGTCATATTCCGGGTCGTCGAAGCCGATCGAGCAGGTGGTGACGGGCGCGGGGTTGTTGGTCGCCATCATCGCCACGATGGCGCTTGAATCGACCCCGCCCGACAGGAACGCGCCCAGCGGCACTTCGGCCACCATCTGCGCCTGCACCGATTCGTGCAGGCGCTCGACGAGCTCGCGCTCGACGTCGGCGGCGCTGCCGTGCTGCTCGCGGCGGAACGGCACGTCCCAGAATTTTTGCTGGACCACGCAGAGATCGCCCACCCGCAAGGTGATGCGGTGGCCCGGCGCCAGTTTATAAGCGTTGTGAAAAATCGTCTTTGGCTCGGGCACGTAGCCGTAGGCGAAATAATCTTCCACCGCCTGGGCGTTCAGTTCGCGCGAGAGCAGCGGGAAGGTCATGATCGACTTGAGCTCGGAACCGAAGACGAACATGCCGTCGGGCAGCAGCGAATAAAACATGGGCTTGACGCCCACGTGGTCGCGCGCGAGGAACATGGTTTGCTGCTTGCGGTCCCAGATCGCGAAGGCGAACATGCCGCGCAGGCGGTGCACGCAATCGGCGCCCCAGGCCAGCCACGCCTGCAGCACCACCTCGGTGTCGGACTTGGTGGCGAACTGGTGGCCCAGCGCCTTCAGTTCGGCCATCAGCGCGCGGTAGTTATAAATTTCGCCGTTGAAGACGATGACGACGTCGCGCGCGGCATTGAACAGCGGTTGCTGGCCGGTGGCCACGTCGATCACCGACAGGCGGCGGTGGCCCATGCCCAGCGCGGTTTCCGTGTACAGCTCACCTTCGTCGGGACCGCGGTGGAACTGGCTCTCGTTCATGCGAGCGAGCGCGGCGCGGTCGATCTCGCGCGCGCCCTGGGTATCGAACATCCCGACAATTCCGCACATGCTCTGGCTTTCTAAGGTTGGGTGGACAAGCGCGGCTGGCGCAGCTTGCTGTGGCACAGGCCGTCATACAGATCGAGGTACTGGTCGAGCATCGCGTCCATGCTGTACTGCTGTTCGATGCGGCGGCGTGCCGCCTCGCCGTGGGTGCGCGCCAGCGCCGGATCCTGCGCGTAGCGGCCCAGCGCCTGCGCCAGCGCGGCGCCGTCGCGCGGATCGACCAGGCTGCCGTGCACGCCGTCGTCGATCACTTCCGGAATGCCGCCCACCCTGGCCGCCACCACCGGCAGCGCGCAGGCCATCGCTTCGAGCAGCGACACGGGGGTGCCTTCGGCCAGCGACGGCAAGGTAAAGATCGTGAAACCGTGCAGCAGGGCGGCGATGTCGGCGCGCGCGCCGGGCAGCCACACCACCGCCTCCAGACCGGCCGCGTGGACCTGGGCGCGCAAGGGCGCGAACAGGGGACCGTCGCCGATGATCGACAGGCGCAGGCGCGGCGCCAGGTCCGGCCGGCTGGCGCGCAGCAGGGCGAAGGCCTCGACCAGTCCACGGTGGTTCTTGACGTCCTGGATGCGCGCGACGGTGCCGATGACGATGTCGTCGGCCTGCCACGGCGACGCCGGCACATCGCTGGCGTTGCCGGCGGCGCCGCTGAAGCGGGCCGTGTCGACGCCATTCTTGATCATCCGCGTGCGCGCGGGGGCGATCCGTACCACCTCGCCCAGCCAGCGCTGCAGATCGTCCGAGACGGCGATAAAACAGTCGACCACGGGCGCGAGCCAGCGGCGCAAGGCGTTGTGCTTGACGTTCAGGCCGTGCGGATCGCTGGCGTCGCGGCCGTGCTCGGCGTGAACGCGGATCGGCACGCCCGCCAGCGCCGCCGTCAGGTTGTATTCGAAGGCGGCCAGGTTATAGGTGTGCAAGATGGTCGGGCGCAGCCGGCGCAGCACCCGCCACAGTTGCGCGTGGGTGCGCAAGCTGTTGCCGGGCGGCTTGTGCAAGGCGATCAGTTCAACATCGGGATGGCTGATGCGCTGGGCAAACGCCGAGTAATCGGTCAGGCACACCAGCGCGTGCCGGTAGCGGGCCGCCGGCATGCGGTTGATGCATTCGACCACCAGCGTTTCCAGCCCGCCCACATTGAACGCATAGGTCAGGTGCACGATCAGCGGGCGCTGGTCGTCCTGCCCGTGCGCCGGGCGCGCGCTAGCGGGCATTGGCCGCCTCGATGGCGCCGTCGATGGCGCGGCCGTTGGCGGCCAGGTAAGCCTGCAAGGCCGCACGGGCGCGCTCGGGCTGGTTGTCGGTGTAGGGCGCGGCGAGCACGATGGCGGCGGCGCCGTCGCCGTGCAGCAGCAGCTTGGCACGCGCCTGCAACAGCTTGCCCTTGATCGAACTGGCGGTGCGCTGACCGTCGATCCAGTACCACTGCCACACCAGGAAGCTGCCGCCCGGACCGGACATGCGCGTCTCGCGCAGCGTCAGCGGGGTACCGGCCAGGGTTTCGCTGCGCATGCTTGCGCCCACCGCATGAAACACGTCTTCCTCCTGGGCCAGTACATTGCTCGAGCTGATGAGCAGCTTGCCCGCTTGCTGGTTGCGGTAGAACAGCACGTGCAGCGCCACCGGCACGCCGCCATCGGCGGCGCGGGTGACCGAGCGCAATGCGGCGTCGGCCTTCATGAAGGCGGGCTGCCAGTCATTGAACGGGGCAAGCGCAGGCGCGTTGACGGCGATCGGCGTGAGCAGCACCGGGTTAGCGCGGTGATTGGCCTGGTCGAACCAGTGCGACAGGGCCGGCCACAGGGCGGTCACGAGCAGCACGGCGGCCGCCACCGGCAGCAGGCGCCGGCGGCGCCCCGTTCGACGGGGACCGGTGCGACGGCCTCGTCTTCGCGCCAGCGGTTGCCGATCCAGAACATGATGAACATCACCAGGCCGAAAAACAGCCAGCCGTAGACCAGGTGGTCGACGCCGGTGGCCAGTTCCATGCCGCTCAGGTGGCCGATCATGACGATCATGTAGGCGCGCAAGCCGTTGGCAATGATCGGCACGATGATCGCCAGCGCGATGCAGATCAGCCGCTTGCGGGTCGAGCTGTAGGTGAGGTAGGCGTACAGGCAGCCGATGGTGACGGAGGAAATCAGGTAGCGCACGCCGCTGCAGGCGGTGACGACCGACCAGCTGCCGGTGGGAATTTCAAAGCGGGTGCCGTTGCGCAGCAGGGGAATGCCGGTCAGGCGGATGGCGGCCACGGTGAAGTCGGCCGTGAAATTGATCAGGGGATCGATGAACACGTCGCCGAACGGCACCGCGAACAGCAGGAACAGCAGGGGGAAGGTGAACGAGCGGGCCAGGCGCACGCCGAACAGGGCCAGCGCGGCGACGGGGAACATCATCACGAAGGCATACTGGGCCACCACCTGCACGTCGGCCTGGCGCGCCGCCAGCCAGCCGGCGCCCAGCAGGGCCAGGCCGGCGACGGCGGGCCAGCACGGGGTGGGCGGATAGGCAAAGAAATTGCCGCGGCGGCGCCAGATCAGCCAAATGCTGATGGGCAAGATGATATAGCCGTGGGTAAAGGTGTCGGAGCTGTTCCAGATCGACACGATCGACTGCGCCGTCGTCGCATACAAGGCAAACAGGGCCAGCAGCGGCACCAGCAAGGGCAGCATGAAGGACCACGATTGCGGCTGGAAGGTGCGCGGCGCTGGGACTGTCGTGTTTAACATTCAATTCTTTCTTCGAGTCGGGCCAGATTGCCGGACCAGCTATAACGTTGTTCGACGCGCGCGCGCGCGGCCGCGCCGATCGCCGCGCGGTGCGCGTCGTCGTTGAGCAGGCTGGCGATGCTGTCGACAAACGCGGCCGCACCCTCGGCCAGGATCACTTCACCGCCGGCGACGGCGTCGATGCCTTCGAGCGCTTCGCGCGAGGCCACCACGGGGGTGGCCATCGACATCGCTTCGAGCACCTTGTTCTGGATACCGCGGGCGATGCGCAGGGGCGCCACCGCGACCTGGGCAAAGGCGATGAACGGGCGCACGTCGGGCACGGTGCCGGTGACGCTCACGCCCTCGTGCCTGGCCAGTGCCTGCACGGCGGCGCTGGGACGGGCGCCGACGATATAAAACAGCAGGCCGGGCACGCGCTGGCGCAGCGCCGGCAGCACCTCGGTGACAAACCAGCTGACGGCGTCGACGTTGGGCCAGTAATCCATCGCCCCCGTAAACACCACCACCTGTTCGCCCGCCGCATACGGCGTGAGCATGGCGGGGCTGGCGGAAAAATAGTCGGTGTCGACGCCGTTGTTGAAAAAGTCGATCTTGTGCCCGCTTTCGGGCGCCAGCTGGCGAAACAGGTCCGCTTCCGGCTGCGAGACGAACAGCGCGGCGTAGGTGTCACGGGCGACTTTTCTCTCGTAAGCGAGCAGCTGGCGCGCTTCATGGGCGTACAGCGCGCTCATGGGCCAGGATTTTTGTTCGGCATACTGGGCCCACTTGGCCGAGTCGACGTCGCAGAAATCGACCACCCGGCGCGCGTGCGGGAACGGTTCGGCGTATTGCGCCATGGCCGAAGAAAACACCACGATGCGCTCGATACGGTGGCTGCGCACGGCGGCGGCGGTCCACTGGCGCAGGGCGGCGTCGCGGTAGTAGTCGAGCGACAGGGAACGGTCGGCGAACAGCGCGCCCAGGCTGCGCAGGCGCGCCAGCTTCGGGTTGAGCGGGCTGAAGTGGCTGCTGGCGCACAGGGCCTGCACGCGCGGCACGTGCTGCCAGTCGTCGGTATCGTCGACGAACGTGGCCAGGTGGACCCGGTAGTGCTGGGCCAGGTGCTTGAGCAGGTGGTAGGAGCGGATCTTGTCGCCCTTATTCGGCGGATAGGGAATCCGGTGGATGAGGAGCAATAAGTCTTCCACCGCTCAGCCCAGATTGCGCACGATATGCGGGCCGATCAGGTTGGCCAGCGGCAGCGGCAGCTTTTTCCACATCTTGATGAACAGTGCATATTTCGGATTGAGCGGATTGTTGTCCGGCAGGGCCGTCGCGTTGATCAGCTTGTATTCGTAGGGCAAGTGCTGGGCCGTGAAACCCCAGTTCTTTTTAAAATCATAGGCGCCCGTGCCCAGTTTGCTGCGGCCGAAGTCGAACAGGCGCGCGCCCCGGGCGGCGGCGGCCTGCATCAGGTTCCAGTACATGAAATCGTTGCCGGCGACATCGCGCGCGAGTGGCATGCCGCCGCCGTAATAGGGCACCACTTCATCGCGCCAGTAAAAGCTAAGCACGGCGGCGACCAGCGCGCCGTTCTGGGTGATCACGCGCACTTCGCATTCCTGGCCGAATTCCTGCTGCAGCATGGCGAAATATTTTTTCGGGAACACGGGGGTGCCCAGCCGGTGCACGCTCGAGGCATACGCTTCGAACATCCGGTCGACGTTGTCGTCGACTTCGCCGATCAGGCCCAGCTTGATGCCCTTGCGGACCATCGCGCGCTGCTTGCGGGGGATGGCGTTGAGGTTTTCCTCGTCGTCGCCCGAGATCGCCTTGCGGAACGTGACGTACAGCTCCTTGGTGTGCCAGGCGGCGTCGCCCGGGTGGGCCGCCACCATGTTGCGGTATTCGAGGTGGCCCACGCCCAGTGTGCGCGCCAGTTGTTGGGCGGCGCCGTCGAGCAGGGGACGGGCGGCATCGACCGTGGCGGCCACCCCGCCGTAGACGCAAAACTGCATGGCGCCCAGCGCGTGGCCGAACAGCCGGCTCTTGATTTCCGCCAGCGGCAAGACGCCGACGATCTGGCCGGCCTGTTCCACGTAATAAAACCAGGTCTTGAGATTGAACGACTGTTCAATCACGCGCTGCCAGCCCGACAGGTGGAAGAACGTGGCCTCGGGGCAGGCCCGCACGAACGCATCCCAGCGGGCGCGGTCGGCCGGCTGCATCAGCTTGACGGTGAGGGGGGCGTCGGCGCTGGCGGCCATGACGGGGAGGTCGACAAGCACGCTCATCGCGCGCCCAGAAAAATACGGTCCATGCGGTCCCATGCAAAATCCTCGGTCAGGCGGGCGATGCGGCCCTCCATGCGCTCGAGGTTGACGTAATGACGAAAGCGGCTCTTGGCGCCCACCCCTTGCGGACGGGGCTGCCCCGGGTCGATTTCCCACGGGTGAAAATAAAAAATCGCCGGCTGGCGGTCGTCGCGGTTGACCTTGTTCATCATCCAGCGCGACACGGCGTAGGGCAGCAGGCGGAAATAGCCGCCGCCGCCGGCGGGCAGATTTTTTTGCAGCATGCGCACGGTGGTGATGGGAATTTCCAGCAGGCCGTCCGGGCCGTTCGGATAAAACGCGAAACGGGGGGCGTCGGGCATGCCGTAGTGGTCGTGGGCGATGGGGTAGATCGACGAGCTGTAGCGGTAACCGGCTTCCTTGAGGGCGTCCAGCGCCCACAGGTTGTCCTTGCCGATGGAAAAGCTGGGGGCACGGTAGCCGATCACCTGCTGGCCGCCGATGTCTTCGAGCAGCTGTTTGCTGCGGATGATGTCGTCGTCGAATTCGGCGCGGCTCTGGTCGGAGGCGCGCAGGTGGGCATAGCCGTGGCTGGCCAGCTCGTGGCCGCCGGCGACGATGCGCCGGACCATGTCCGGGTAGCGCTCGGCGATCCAGCCCAGGGTGAAGAAGGTGGCATGCACGCCGCCCGTGGCCAGTACGGCGAGGATGCGCTCGATGTTCGCTTCGACCCGGCACTCGCGCGCCGGCCAGCTGGCGCGGTCGATATAGGGGGCGAAGGCGGAGACCTGGAAATAATCTTCGACGTCGATCGTCATCGCATTCTTGATGACGGCGCCCGGGACGGCCGGCTGGGGCAGGGGATGCATGTTCATTTGTTGTGGTCGGTGGAGGACACCGTGCTGTTGGGGGTGGCGACGATCTTCTTGAGGATCGACAGGACCGAGACGATCGACTTTTCCAGCCGCACCATGCGCTCGTCCATCTGGCCCGACGAGCCCACCGGCTCGGCCGCCATCGGCTCGGCCACCTCGGCGCGGGCCGCTTCGGCCGCGCCCGGCGGCAGTTGAAATTCATCATCGATGTCGGCGATGACTTCGGCCACATGCTCGCCCGTGAAGGCGTGCAGTTCTTCCAGGTAGCCCATCAGCAAAATGCGGTCGCACAGGGTGTTGACCTTGCGCGGGATGCCGCCCGTGTAAGCGTAGATGGCGGCGTAGGCTTCCGGCGCGAACGACGGGTCGCCGTTCCAGCCGACGGTGCGCAGGCGGTGCTCGATATAGGCTTCGGTTTCGGGCGCGTCCATCGGTCCCAGGTGGTAGCTGGCGATGACGCGCTGGCGCAGCTGGAGCATGCTGGCGCTGTGCAGGGTCGAGCGGAACTCCGGCTGGCCCAGCAGGGACGTTTGCAGCAGCGACTTGTCGTCCGTCTGGAAGTTCGACAGCATGCGCAGCTCTTCGACGGTGCGCGGGGTCAGATTCTGCGCTTCATCGACGATCAACAGGGGACGCTTGCCGGCGCGGTCGGCCTCGCGCAGGAATGCTTCCAGGCGCGTGAGCAGGTCCGGCTTGCTGGCGTTTTCGTACGGCAAGCCGAACGCGGCGGCGACCATGCGCAAGGTGTCGTCCGCGTCCAAGCTGGTGTTGACGATGTTGGCGGCGATGATCTGCTCGGACGGCATGTTGTTGAGCAGATTGCGCACCAGCGTGGTCTTGCCGGCGCCCACCTCGCCCGTAATGACAATAAACCCTTCGCCCTGCGACAGGCCGTAGTCGAGGTAGGCCATGGCGCGCTTGTGGCCCTTGCTGCCGTAAAAGAAATGGGGGTCGGGGCGCAGGCGGAATGGTTTGGCCGACAGGCCATAATAGGTTTCATACATCGCGGGCTCGATTCTGCGTGGTGTCTGCGGTTATAACTGGTAATTGAGCGAGGCGCTGACCGCGTTCTCGCGGTAGCCACGGCCGCGCGCATCGAAGCTGTCGCCCTGGTTGCGGCGCACTTCCAGGTTGCCGGTCAGCTTGCGGGCGAACTGGCGGGTCACGACAAAATTGACGTTGGTCTGGTTTTGCCGGATACCGGTGGCAACCGAGAGCGCGCGCGACTTCGACGTGGCCAGGGTTGCCGAGGTGCGGGGGGAGAAGCGGTAGTTCAGGGCCAGGCTGGCGCTGAGCTGGCGGGTGTTCTCGTTGAGGCCGCCCACGACCGTATCGGTCGCCAGCGCCTGGTCGACCCCGGCCGGTGACAGCGCCGTGCGGCGGGTGTTGCTCAGCGAGGCGATCAGCGAGCTGCGCGTGCCGTTGAGCACCACGGAACCCTGGAATTGCTTTTGCAGCAGCAGGCGGTTGCTGAAGTAATTGACGTCATTGGCCACCGAGGTGGGCAGGCCCTGCGCGACGATATAGGCGTTGATGGCCTGGCGGCGCTCGACCGGATCAGGGAAGGCGGCGGCAAAGCTGGCGTCGAGCAAGGCGGCAGTGTCGATCGAACCGGGGCGCAAAAACTGCGCACGCGCGGTGGTGATCTCGTCGCGGTAGCTGGCGTTCCAGATGGTCCTGCGGCTGCGCGCAGTGGCGGCCAGTGAATAGGTCTTGCCGAAATAGCGGCGGCCGATGCTGGCGTCGATGCTGGTGCGCTGTGACGGCGTCCAGGTAAAGCCGCCGGCAAAGCTCTTGCCGCCGCTGGTGCCGCCCAGGCCCTCGTAGGTGTAGCGGTCGTAGCCACCGTTGGCGTACACGCTCAGCGAACTCTTGATGCGGTAGCGCACGGTGGCGCTGGCATTGTCGTTGTCGGACTGGCCCGCCAGCGGGTCGCCGATGCTCTGGTGCGACGCTTGCAGGTCCCACCCCACCGTGTGGAAGGCGGGGCCGCTGGCCAGGTTCAGGTTGACCGCATCGCCGGTGCTGTTGGCCAGCAGGCCACGGCTCGATTTGACGGAATCTCGGGTGTAGCGCAACTGGCCGGTGGCGCTGTTGCCGAACCGGTGGACCAGGTAGGGGCTGATGCGGTAGGTGGTGACGTCGTCGCGGTTGGCGTTGTTGTACGCGCTTTGATTTTGCTGGCCGAACGCCGAGACGCTCTGGCGCGAACGGCTGGCGGCGCCGTCGACGTAGAGCAGGTCTTCGATGAGGTCGGCCTTGCCGCCGGAGGCCAGTTGCAGGCTCGTCGAGCTGGTATTGGCGGGCTGGCTGCCCGAATAGGCGTACAGGTGCGCGCCCAGGTTGGCGAACAGTTTGACCCGCGGGCCGTTGATGACCATATTGAGCGAGGGCGACAGATCGGTGATGAGCTGGCTGTCCGGATTGTCCGCGCTGAGCTGCACGTTGTCCGTGTAGGTTTCGCGCACGCTCACGGCCGGTCGTAGCTGCACTTCGGCCACGGCCGGTGCCGACAGCACCATGCCAAGCAGCGCCAGCGGTGCGACCAGCTGGATGGCGGGCAAGCGCACCATTGGCGCGCGTCGCTTAGCCATAGTGATAGTCATAGGTTTCTTCGATACCGGGGAACTCGCGCGTCTTGTTGTAGATCATGTTGACGTTGCTGCAGCCTTCGAGCTGGCGCAGCGATTCCTTGACGGCGTGCTGGGTCGTCGTTTCCGACTCCACCACGAGCACGATCTGGCCCATGTGGGTGGCCAGCACTTGTGCTTCCGACGTCAGCAGCAGCGGCGGCGAATCGAAAATGACGATCCGGTCGGGGTAGCGGTTGGCGATCTCGTAGACGAAGGTCTTCATCGCCTGGCTGGCCAGCAGCTCCGTGGCGCGGGGCGTGCTGGTGCCGGCCGGCAACAAGCTGAGGGTGTCGACGTTGGTGCGCAGCATGACGTCGGCCAGGTCAATTTTATCGTCGAGCAAGATGTCCATCAGCCCCCGCTGGGCCGGCAGGCCCAGGGTGCGCAGCACGGAAGGGCGGGCGACGTCGGCATCGATGAGCAACACCGTGTGGTCGAGCTCCATGGCGATACTCATGGCCAGGTTGATGGCGCAATAGGTTTTACCTTCGCCCGGCACGGAGCTGGTGATCATGATCAGGTTGCCTGGTGGCTGGCCAATCGCCGGCTCGGCGAATGCGCGCTTGATCAGCGGGCGCTTGATGATACGGAAGTCTTCCACCAGCAGGGTGCGCCCGCCGGCGGCGGTGACCATGCCCATCTCGCGCATGCGGTTCAGGTCCAGTTCAACCTTGCGGGTGCCCTGCTTGCGCGGCCTGGCGGCGGGCGCTTCGGCCAGCGCGGGCTGGGCCGGCTGGACCGGCTGGACCGGGGCGGGCGCCACGATGGCGGCCGGCTCGGGCGGCGCCGGCGCGATCACGGGCGCGGCCACGACGACTGGCGTGATCACGGTGGCGATGCTGGGCTCGGCGGTGGCCGCCGTCGGCACGCTGTCGGTGTCGATGATGACGGGGACGTCGGCCGCGAGCGTCGCGGCAGGCTGGGAGGCGGCCAGCGCCTCCTTCTTTTGGTCGATGCGGCGCGCCGCTTTTTCGATAATGCTCACATTAGCTCCCGTGTGCGTCCGCTTACAGCGAAGGTCGAATCAGAATGGCGGCCATGACGGCGCCGTAGGCCCCGAACAGGCCAAAGACGGCCGCGCTCATGGCGTACAGGCGGCCGCGCCGTTTTACTTTTTGCTCGATGGTCCAGTTCATGCCGATGCTGCCCAGGATGGGAATGCCGGTGACGTCGCGCAGCGATGCCTGGCTGAGGAAGGTCGGACGGATCTGGCTGAGCAGCAAGGCCGTGGCCAGGCCGGCGATCAGGGCGCCGGCAAACACCAGCGAGAACAGGCGTGGACGGTGCGGTCCGGCCGGGGTCAGCGGCACGGTGGGCGGATCGATCACGCGGAACGTCAGCATGTCGGTGGCCGAACTCAGGTCGCCTGACAGCTTGGCCGTCTCGCGGCGCTCGAGCAGTTTCTGGTAGTTGCTCTGGTTGACCTGGTAGTCGCGGTTGAGCTGCGCCATCTGCGCTTCCACTTCCGGCGCCGCCACGCCGGCGATGCGGGTGCGTTCGAGACGGCCCGCATATTCTTCGACGCGGGCGCGCAGCGAGGCCACGCGCGCTTCGGCGGCCGACAGCGACACGTTCATCTGCTGCAGCATCGGGCTGTAACTGGCGCCCGGGTCGTTGGTGGCCTTGCGCGGCTTCTTCGCCTCTTCGCGGCGCTGGCTTTCCAGTTGCGCCAGCAAGCGCTTGCCGGCGACGATGTCAGGGTGCGCCTCGGTGTACTGCATGCGCAGGGTATCGAGCTGCTTGTTCAGGCCGGTGATGCGGGCGATCAGTTCCGGATCGACCTCGCCCACGTCGCCTGGCGGGGTGCCCGGACGCGGTTCGTCGCCGGCGATCTGGCGCTTGATGGCGTTGCGGGCCTGCTCGGCTTCGCGCAGTTCCAGGCGCGCCTGGTTGAGCTGGTCGGACAGGTCGGTGATCTTGCCGCTGAAGTCGCCGCCGGATTTCGGCAACAGGCCCATGTTGCGGATCTTGAAGTCCTTCAGCGCCGATTCGGCCGCCGCCAGCTTCTGCTCGTAGCTCTTGATCTGGTCTTCGATGAACTGGATGGCCTTCTCGGAATCCTGCTTTTTGCCGCCAAAGCTGCCTTCGACGAAAATCGTCAGCAGCGACTGCACCACGTCCTTGCCCAGCTTGGGGTTGGGGTTGTTGTAGGTGATCGTGTAGATGTCGTCGCGTTCGGTGCCGAGGATCTTGATTTTCTCAATCAGATCGTCGACCAGCTTTTCGTGGTCCTTGGCGTTGGTGGTCTTGACGTCAAGATCGACCATGCGCATGACGCGTTCGACGTTCGGCCGGCTGATCAGGGTGCGCCGCATGAACACCACCTGCTGGTCCAGGTTGGGCATCGAGGTCATGCCCGACAGTAATGGTTTCAAGATGCTCTGGGTGTCGACGTACACCCGGGCAGAAGCTTGATAGTCATTGGGCAACTTGTAGACCACGGCCCAGCCGATGATCGCCACCACCCAGGAAATGATCACGGCGTACCAGCGGTATTTGCCGATCGCCTTGAGGAACGCTAATACTACGGCTGTCAGTTCTGCCATCTCGTCAATCTCGCCATCAGGGTGGTGCTAGGGGTTAAATGTGCGCATGTATACAGGGCACACACGCAGGGGGATTCACCGTATCATCGCTTGTACTGAGAGCAATTGCAATTGCGTAATGGAAAAACTGCGCTGTGGGTGCAAGAAAAACCACGGCTTGCAAGAGGATAAGGCAAGACTTCGTTTGTTCATCGTCAATGCTTATTGAAATTGCGTCAGCGGAGGGAGCAAGATGAGGAGATTCGGGCTGAGCCACATTGTATTGTTGGCCCGTGTAAAACGCCAGAAATAATGCAATTAACACAAAGTGTGTCCAAGGTGGTATTGATAGGTGAAATCAGGCATAAAGTTATGATACTAAAATAAAAGTTTAATCGCTATTTCCGTATCATTTATGCATCACGCTCTCGCCATCACCGTGCTGTCGTCGTGCCGCGAGGGGCGACAGCGCCGTCGTCGGCGCTGGCCGGCACCCCCCAGTCCGACGAGTTTATCTGGTATCTTAAGAAACCCCTGTTCCATAGAGATAATTCTTGATTATGAACAACAACATCGCGGCGCTTCCATGCCAGTAATCCGCGCCCTGCACCGTTGTGCGCGCGCCACTATATTGCTCGGCGGCGCCGTCTGCTTGAGCAGCGCGCTGGCCGCCAGCGGCGAATTGCCGCGCACCGTCGCCGCCGTCAAACCGTCGATCGTCGGCGTCGGCACCTACCTGAAAACCCGCAGTCCCGCCGTCACCTTTAACGGCACCGGCTTCGTGGTCGACGACGGCCTGTCCGTGATCACCAATGCGCACGTGGTGCCGGCCATTCTCGACAGCGAAAAGCGCGAGGTGCTGGGGGTGGTGATCGCGCGCGGGGGCGAGACGGAGTTTCGCGAAGCGAGCGTGGTGACCATCGACAAGGCGCACGACCTGGCCTTGCTGCGCCTGACGGGCGCGCCGCTGCCGGCGCTGGCGCTGGGCCAGGACGGTGACGCCCAGGAGGGCATGGATCTGGCGTTTACGGGGTTTCCGCTGGGTATGGTGTTGGGTCTGCACCACGCCACCCACCGCGCCACGCTGGCGGCAATCACGCCCATCGTGCTGCCTTCGCTCAGTTCCCGCACCCTCGATGCGCGCATGATTGCCCAGTTGCAGCGGGCGCCCATGCAGATCTACCAGCTCGATGGCACCGCCTACCCGGGCAACAGCGGCAGCCCCGTGTACGACCCCGCCACCGGCAAGGTCATCGCGGTGATCAACATGACCATGATCAAGGGTTTGAAGGAGACGGCCATCACCAGTCCCAGCGGCATTTCGTATGCGATCCCGGTGCGCCATGTTCGTGATTTGTTGCAACGAAAGTAGGTATCAAGAAAATATTTCTGTGGCGAGCGTGCATCGGTGGCAAGCTTGATGGGGTAAAATACAGCAGCCTAAAAAATATTTAAATTACAATTATTGCGCGCCCTCACAGGTGCTTTTTGTGAACCATTGCTGCCTTTGTGGCCGCGCAACGCGCGCCGCCGCCTGTTTATCTAGGGATCTCGACGTGATGACAATTACTATGAAAAGTTTGAAATGGGTCGCTACGGCGGCCGCGCTGCTGGGCGCCGTGGTGCTCGGCGGTTGTACCACCAGCCGTCCCCTGGCCTCGCCGGCCAGCGTCGCCGTGGTGCCGCACGACTATCTGATCGGCCCAGGCGACAGCGTGTCGATCAATGTCTGGCGCAATCCTGAAGTGTCGATGACGGTGCCGGTGCGCCCCGACGGCAAGATCACCACGCCCCTGGTCGAGGACCTCGAAGCGTCCGGCAAGACCGCCACCCAGCTGGCGCGCGACATTGAACAATCGCTGTCGAAGTTTATCCAGCAGCCCGTCGTCACCGTCATCGTCACCGGCTTTGTCGGCACCTACGGCGAGCAGATCCGCGTGATCGGCCAGGCCGCCAAGCCACAGGCGCTGCCGTACCGCCGCGACATGTCGCTGATGGATGTATTGATCGCCGTCGGTGGCGTCACCGAATTCGCTTCCGGCAACAAGGCCAGCATCTTGCGTTCGGTCAACGGCAAGCCGCAGCGCCTGAACGTGCGCTTGAACGATCTGATCAAGGACGGTGACATTTCCGCCAATGTGCCGATGCGTCCGGGCGATGTGCTGGTGATCCCGGAAAGCTTCTTCTGATTGTCGAATTCTTTTACACCAAGCAATCTCCGGATTGCTTTGGTCGAATTAAGTAATTGAATTTAAACAAGAAATTCCAGTGGCGATGGCTGGAATGGATTTTGCCTCCCATCTGTTGATGGAAGTATATTCGCATGACGGTGTCAGACTGAAGGAAAGAACGTGTCTAAAGAACAAATCAATAGCGATCGCGCCGACCCAGGCGCTCCGGGCCCATCCACGCAAGCACTGTCGGCGGCAGGCAATGCACGGCGCCGCTTCACCCGCCGCGCCGGGGCAGGCTCCGCCGGTGTACTGATGACCCTGGCCAGCGCGCCAGGCATGGCAACGGACGCGCTCAACTGCATGGCGCCGTCGCGCCAACTGTCGCAGACGATCAACAATAGTGCGCGCCCGAATACGGGATTGGCGTGCAGCGGCGTGGGCCCGCTGTCCTGGGCGAAGACGTATTCGCCGTGCGTGCCGCGCTCCGCGCGCGATGACGTCAGGCTGCGCGACGTGTTGCCTTGTGGCACAAGCACCGACGGCGCTTATTTTCTCAAGGATATTGTGTGCAATGGCGTCAATACCACCACCGGCGTGGTCTCGGCGCTCGACGACAAGGGCGAATTTGGCCGGGCGCTGGTGGTTGCCTACCTGAACGTGTCGTCCGGAAAAATCAGTTTCTTGACGCAGGAATCACTCGTCTCGATGTACGTCGACATGACGACGACGATGCGCTACCGGGTCGATGCCACCACCTCCTGGGATATGGTGACCTTGACCAAGTATCTGAAGCAAACCTATCGAGCGGGATCGTGAGCCTGTCCGCTCCAGTTTGATTTGCCAGTTTCTTCTCCTTTCTCCGGCCCGCATCGCGGGTGGCGCTTGCGGCGCGGGCAACAGGTCCGGCACCGCCAGTGGGACGATGAGGTGCTGGTTTTCAATGATCTGTCCGGCGCGTCCCACCTGCTCGATGCCGATGGTTACGCGCTGCTGAACGTGTTGCAGGGTATGCCTGACGGCGCGTCCGTGGCGCACATCGCTGCCCAGTTGACGCTGCAGTTCGATGAGGACGAACCGATCGACATTGCCACGATCGAGCTCATGCTGGCGAACCTGTGGGCCTGTGAGCTGGTCGAGGCGATGCCGTGAGCGGTGCCGCCACCGTCTCGAGCCTGTCGGCGCCGGCCCTGGCGGCGCGCCTGGCGGGCCCCGGACTGTATTTGCAAACGGGCCCGTTCATCAATCGGATCACCTCGACCGTGGCGCCGATCGCCGCCGGCATCGGCTCGATGTACGCCGACTATCGGCTGGCCGAGAACACCGATTTCGCCGATTTTCACCTGGGCTTCGACAATGCCGGTGGCGTGCGGCGCTGGTGGCGCCCGCAGGTGCACTTCAACCATGACGGCGCCGCGCCGTTTGCGCCATTGCCCGTCGATCAGGGCTACGCCATGTTCGAATGGATGCTCAACTGGTGTGTGTCCAGCCGCGCCCACGACTACCTGATGATCCACGCCGCCGTGCTGGAAAAGGATGGCTGCGCCTTGATCATGCCGGCGCCTTCCGGTTCCGGCAAGAGCACGCTGTGCGCCGCCCTGGCGCACCGGGGCTGGCGCCTGCTGTCTGACGAACTGGCCCTGATTCGCCTGCGCGATGGCCAGATCGTGCCGCTGCCCCGTCCCATCAGCCTGAAGAATGATTCGATCGCCATCATGCGCGCTTACCTGGGCGCTCCCGTGATCAGTCCGCCCGTTGGCTATACCGCCAAGGGCGTGGTGGCCCATCTGAAGCCGCCCGCCGACAGCGTGGCGCGGGCGGCGCAGACGGCGCGCCCGGCGTGGATCATTTTCCCCCAGTACGCCGCCGGCGAAGCTGCCGTACTGACGCCGATGGCGCGCGCGCGCGCCTTCATGCGCGTGGCCGACAATGCGTTTAATTTCAGCTTGCTGGGCGCGGACGGCTTCGACGCACTGGGCGATGCCATCGATCGCAGCGACGTGTACACCTTCCGCTACGGTAGTCTCGACGAGGCCGTCGAGACGTTCTCGCGCCTGACGGCGCGCCAGTCGTGAAGGCCGCTGCCCCATTGCCCTTGCTGGTGCGGGTGCTGCGTGCGCCGGCGGCGGTCGGCGCCTGTTCGCTGGCGGACTGGGACCTGATTTTGCGGCAGGCACTGAGTGCCAACCTCAGTGCGGGCCTGGAAGCGGCACTGGCCGGCGCTGGTCTGCTCGAGCAGGTGCCGGCGCCCGCGCGCCGCCACCTCGACTGGGCGCGCCGCATGGCCGAACGGCATATGCGGGCGGTGCGCCAGGAGGTGGCCTGCCTGGCCGAGGCCCTCGATGCGCTGGCGCTACCCCTGATTCTGCTCAAAGGCGCCGCCTACGTGATGGCCGATGCGCCGGCCGCGCGGGGGCGACTGTTTTCCGACATCGATATCCTGGTGCCGGCCGCACGCATCGAGGCGGTGGAAAGTGCGCTGATGCTGCATGGCTGGGTCACTAGCAACGACGATGCCTACGACCAGCGGTATTACCGCGAGTGGATGCACGAGCTGCCGCCCATGCACAATATCCGGCGCCAGACCATGCTCGACGTCCATCATGCGATCTTGCCGCCCACCGCGCGCGTCCATCCCGATTCGGCCCTGTTGCGTGCCGACGCCGTCGCCGTGCCGTGCGCCGTGAACGGCGCAGCGGTGCTTACGCTCAGTCCGGCCGACATGGTGCTGCACAGCGCCACCCACCTGTTCTTCGACGGCGAATTCGATCACGGCCTGCGCGACATGGTCGATCTCGATCGCCTGCTGCGCCAGTTCGGCGCCGACCCCGCGTTCTGGGATGCGCTGTCGGCGCGCGCCGCCCGACTCGAACTGGCGCGCCCCCTGTTCTACGCCTTGCGCTACGCGCAGTGGCTGTTCGACACCCCGGTGCCGGCGGCCGTCATGGCCGAGGTCGACCGCCTGGCCCGCCCCGGCGCCCTGCTGCTGGCGCTGATGGATGCCATGTTCGAGCGCACCTTGCTGCCATCGCACGCCAGTTGCAGTGACGCGCTGACGGCGCCCGCACGTTTTTGCCTGTATTTGCGCGGCAACTGGCTGCGCATGCCGCCGCTGATGCTGGCACGCCACCTGTTTCACAAGGCGTTTCTTTCTCCCAAAACAACGCCGGCCCAGTGATCGCCGGCCGGCCTTGTAGGGCAAGACGCCGGCGCTGAAATCTTTTCATTACCACAAGGAATTATTTTTTCTGACAATGTGTCGGATTTCTTTACACTCACCTCGCGCAGCATCCCCGAAAGTATCGTAAGTAACTGATTTTAAAGGTATTGATTAAGCTGGCACGGTACATGCTTATACAGTGGCAGACCGTCCTTCTCGGTTGAGGGCAAGACAGAATATCTAACGCACAATATCAGGAGCACTACCATGGCTTTTAACTTCAAAAACAAAATCATCGCCGCCGCAGCTGTTCTGGCAATGGGCGCCGCCTCGTTCGCACAAGCTGCTCCGACCTTCACCGTCGACGCCGCTTCGGTCAATCTTGCTGGCGCCGCAATGGGTAACGGTGGCGTGTTCGAGGCACAATCGATCCTGGCCGGTTCGTCGGAACTGCTGCACCGCAGCATGATCGACGGCAAGCTGACCGACACCGGCAGCGGCTACATCAAGTACAGCACCTTCAAATTCGCCGATACCGTCACGGGCGAAGCAGAAGATTACGCGATCACCGGTTTCAACCTGTACGTGAAATTTGACCTGGTCGACCTCGTCGGCGCCGGCCCTGGCGGCTCGAACCTGCTGACCGCACTGAACTTCACCATGTACGCCGACCCGGACAACAACACCAAATTCTTCACCGCTGGCCGCAATACCGACGGTTCCGGCCGCGAAGCGAGCGTCGCATTTACCGACAACGACTACGCGCTGGCAACCGGCGTCTTGATCGACGGTACCGCGACCATCACCCCACAGTTTGGCGCCGCACTGAACGCCAACACCACGTTCGAGCTGACCGCAGCTGGCAAGCTGTTCTTCATTGAGCCAAAGCCATTCTTCACCCTGTCGTATAACGGCTTTAACAACCCGACTGGCGCTGCCGTTTTCAACATCGACAACACCTTGTCGATCAACGCTGGCGGCACCACGGAATTCGCCGTTCCTGAGCCAACCTCGATCGCTCTGCTGGGCCTGGGCTTGCTCGCTGTCGGCGTTACCGCCCGTCGTCGCAAGTCGTAATAGCATGCCAGCGGCGCCGTCCGGCGCCGCTGCGGAAAAAACCCGTCGCTGCGACGGGTTTTTTTTCGCCCGAAAATCCCCCCAAACTTGCCTGGTTACACTGAAAGCCGTGGTAGGCTGGCGCCACCGTCTTTTCCGGATATCACATGCCGCATTTTATTGAACAGCTGGCCGCCATCGGCGCCCTGGCGCCGTCGGCCGACAATTCGCAGGGCTGGCACATGGACTGGTCAGCCGACACGCTGGCACTGCGCCACATGTCCCGCCATGCGGGCACCAATGTGTTCGGCGCGCGCAGCCACGCTACCCTGCTGGGGGTCGGTGCGCTCGCGGAAAACCTCGACATGGCGCTGGTGGCGAATGGCGTGGGCGGGCAGTGGCAATGGCGTGCGGCGCCCGACGATACCTACGCGAGCTTGCGGCTCGAGTGCATTCCAGCGTCGTTCACGGCGCCCGCCGGGCCGGCCGCGCGCCACACCAACCGCCTGCCCTACACGCGCGCCGCCTTGCCGGCGGCGCTGGTGGCCAGGCTGGCCGTCGATGTGCAAGGCGGCAACCGGATCACCGTCTTGCAGGATAAAGCGCAGCGCCAGGCGCTGGTCGACCTGGTGCAGGCTGCCTCAAGGGCGCGGTTTTGCGATCCCGCCTTGCACGCCTGGCTGTACGGCAGTCTGCGCCATACGCCGGAACAGGTGGCGCGCGGCGACGGCCTCGATATGGCCAGCCTGGGCCTGCCCCCGGGCGGCAAGGCGTTCATGGGGCTGATGTCGGACTGGTCGCGCATGAAGATACTCAACCGGCTGGGGGCGTACAAATTGCTGGCCAAGGCGGAAACCGGCCTGATTGGCGCGGCGCCGGCGCTGATGTGCGTGTCCGGACCGTCCGGCGACGCTGCAGTGATCGACGGTGGACGGCTGCTTAACCGGATCTGGACGGGATTGAACCTGGAAGGGCTGGCGGTGCAGCCGTATTACGTGGTCAGTGACCAACTCAATCGCCTGCGCGAGGGCACCCTGGTGACGGGATTTGAGGCAGAAATGCGGACCGTCGAGGCGAAATTGCAGGCGCTGCTTGGCTTGCAGCCGGGCGAGATGCTGCACATGATTTTGCGGGTCGGCTATCCGCAGCGGACGGCGGTGCGTTCGCGCCGCCTGCCCTTGTCGGCCGTGTATGGAGAAAGCGGCGACGCCTGAGCCGCTCAGGCGTCCGGCGCGCCAGCCAGCTGGCGCTTGCCGATCGCAATCATCAGGGCATGCAGGGGATTACGGTTGCCCAGCGGGCGCCAGGTCAGGGCCATGCGGTTGCGGTAGGCGTCGAACTGCATGCCGTGCGGCGCCGCGCGCACCTTGCCGCGGCCGAGGAGAATCTTGAGCGCCTCGGTGGCCGCCACGCCGGCACAAATCTGGCACGCCATGATGGTTGACGGGCCCTTCCGCTGGTGAAAACTGACGCTGGACGGGTCAACCAGGTAGGGGCGGTGCAGGCCGGCCGGCGCCAGCCCCACCACGAAGCGCACAGCCTTCTCGAGGTCGCTGCGCTGGCCCCATTGAAAATACTCCTCGAAGGTCATTTTGCCGGGCATGAAGTTGAGCAGGGCGGCGCCCATGCCCAGCGGCGCCACCGTGGTGGCGGGGATGCCCAACTGGGCGCATAGCGCAAATGTTTGCTGGCGGATGTCGAAGGCAAAGAAATCGAGGCCGTCGATGTACAGGTCGACTCCCTCAAGGAAGGCATGCAGATTGTCCTTGTTAATGCCCATCGGGAATATCTTGATGTCCGCGCCGGGATTGATCTCGCGCGCCATCTGCGCCATCACCTCGACCTTGGGGGCACCGATGGTGCTCATGTTGGCGCCGACCTGGCGGTTGAAATTGGCGATATCAAAATTGTCGAAATCGGCGATGTGGAAGGCGCCGATGCCCAGCCGCGCCAGGGTCAGCAAGTGCACCCCGCCCACCCCGCCGCCGCCGGCGATGGCCACCCGCTTGCCGCGCAGGGCGGCCTGCTCTTCATGGGTGACCCAGCCGATATTACGGGCGAATGCCGATTCGTAGTGGAAGGCGCGGGCGGACGCGGCGGCGGAAGGAGCGGGTATTGTCATATTGCAATACTATCATGAAGCGCAGCATGCGCCGCGTGCAGAGCTAGTTTTCCAGCGGGCCCTTGTCGGGATGCGAATCGTCCACTTTCATCAAGCGGGCGATGATGCCGTGCTCCTCGCGTGGCGAAAAGAAATACGGATAGAAGGAACGGTCGGTGGTGCCGCTGCTGAACGTGCCGCCGTGGCGGGCGATCTGTTCGGTCACGTAGTCCAGATTCACGCGCAGCAGGTAGGCGGGGGCGTTGACGCGGGGGTTGGTGCGCACTTCGGTCTCACGCACGAATCCGAGCATGTGCTCGTAGAAGCGGCGATGGCGTGGATTGACCTCGATCATGATATCGGTGCAATGATTGATATCGCGCGCGTAGATGACGGCCAGGTGGAACAGGTTGGCCAGCGCGGTTTTTGAGCGCACATTGGTGTCAAAAGCGAACTTGGTGAATTCGCAAAGGCGGGCGCCGCGTTCGCGGTGCGCGTCGAGTTCCGGCTTGAAAATCTGGTCGGCGGCCAGGCCGATGGGCGAATCGATACCAATGGTCAAGGTGCCCACGGTTTCGCCCTGATCGGCGGCGGTCAGGGTGATGCGGTTCGGATCATCGTTCAATTGGTGGGTGCCGGCATAGCCGCGCCAAGCATACATTTTGCTGATCAACATGCTTGCCGAGTTACGGCCGGCAGCAGTATCGGTCAAGCGAATGCCATACTTGTCCTGGTTCACTATTACGTCCTCGTATTCGCAGGACAACATCTTAGCGCGTTTCTCCGCGTCACTGTCACTCGATTCGGCCGCGTCCTTACGAATACTTACATCTGTTACGACCGCTTCAATTTCGCCCGGTTCCTTGCTCATTTTGCTCTCCCAAGCTGTGTCCTCAGCGGACAAGCGGAACGCGATCCGGTTTGCGTCCCTGCTGCAATGTACCGAGTGCTTGCTCCGGCTACTACATAATTAACGTCAGGCAATTACAAAGTCTTGAGCAGCGCTTTCGCTTCTTCCGACTGGGAAAACGGCGCGCCGGCCAAGGCCTTGTCGAGTTCGACGCGGGCCGCTTTCTTGTCGCCGGACTTTGCCAGCAGCACTGCCAGGTGATAGCGCAGTTCGCTTGCATTCGGGCTGACCTTGACGGCTTTCTGCAGCAGCGGCAGTGCCTTGACGCTGTCACCTTGCTCGGCCAGCATCCAGCCCAGAGTGTCGAGCACCGCGCCCGATTCCGGCGCCAGCTTGACGGCCCGTTCGGCGGTGGCCAGCGCGCGCGGATCTTTGACCTGCTGGTAGGCCCAGGCCAGATTGTTGGCGACCATGGCGTCGTTGGGCAGCAGTCTCTGCACTGACTCGAATTGGGCGATGGCACCCTTGTAATCTTTCTTGACGAGCAAAGTTTCGCCCCGGTACATCGCAATCGTCGTATCGTTCGGATGACTGGCCAGCCATGCGGCGGCCTTGGTATCCGCTTCAGCGCTCTTGCCTGCGGCGGTCAGTCCGCCGAGGTACTTGATCATGCTGGCGCCCGTGTTGGACAGGATATGCGCTTGTTCGTAGGACTTCGCGGCCAGGTCGTATTTCTTCTGCGCGCTCATCAGGTCGCCTTCTACGGCAAATCCCAGCGGCGACTTCGGCGAAGATTTTTGGATCGCGCGGGCCAGCGTCAAGGCCTCGTCGGGCTTGTTGGTGGCCATCGCCATTTCGATCTGGGCCAAGCGGACCCGCTCGTTATTCGGCTCCAGCGCCAGCGCGCGTTTCAGGTCGTCATTGGCGGCAGTGGGGTTGTTCAGTTGCATGTGCACGGCGGCCAGGCGCAACTGGGTGGCGGCCGACTTGGGCATCATGCCGGCCAGCTTGCTATAGCTCTCGAGGGCGCCGGAAGGGTCCTTGTTGGCCATCTGCGCCTGGCCAAGCGTGTCGAGCAGGTCTGGATTGGCGGGATTGGCCGATTGCAGCTTGCGTGCCAGGAGCAGGCCCTTCGGTGCCATGTTGTAGCGCAGATAAAAACTGGCCAGTTCGCGCCCGGCTTTGAGGTCATCCGGATTGTCGGCGACGGCCTTTTCGGCCCACTTGGTCGCCTCAGGAACATTGTTCTGGCTCAAGAAAAGGGCTGCGAGGGCCAGCGGTGCGTCGGTGCCCTTGTTCTTTTCGCTAAATGCCGTCAGGCGGACCTTGGCGGCGTCCGGCTTTTTCTCGACCATGTCCATGCGCGCGAGGTTCATCACCGGACCGAACAGGCCGGCCTTCAAGCTCGCGGCCTTTTCAAAGCTGGCACGAGCGCTGGCCATATCTCCCTTGGCCAGCATGGTGCCACCCTGCAGGTTGTACATCTCGGCATTGTCGGGATGGGCGGCCACCAGCGCCTTGGCGGCGACCAGCGCCTTGTCGTAGTGTTTGAGCGCCAGTTCGCTGCGCACGAGGGCGACGCCGGCCTGCTCCGATTTCGGATCGAGGGCGGTGGCTTTCTCCAGTTCGCTCAGACCTTGTTCCTGGTTGCCCTGGGCCAGCATCGACAGGCCCAGCGAGGTGCGCAGCGACGCCGCCTTCGGGTCGAGCGTCGTGGCTTTTTCGAAGTACTGGGTGGCCTTGGCAAACTCCTGCGAGCGCAACGACGATTCGCCGGCCAGCGCCATGATCTGGGCGTCATCGCTGCCGTTTTGCAGCAGCGGCGCCAGGGTCGCGCTGGCGTCGGCGGGCTGGGCCGAGCGCAACTGGGTTTGCGCCAGCAGCTTGCGCGCGTAGACATTGCCTGGCACGGCATTGAGATAGGCACTCAGGTGCTGCTCGGCCAGGCTGAAGGAGCCCATGTTCAGTTCGATGGCACCGGCCAGCAGCATCGACGGCAGGTGGCCCGGTGCTTTGCTCAGCACTTTCTGCACGTTGTCATTGGCGGCGGTGAAGTTGTTTTGCGAGAACTCGAGCACGGCTTGCGAGTACAGCGGTGGCAAGCCGTTCGGTGCGATCTTGCGGGCGGCATCGATATCGGCCTTGGCCAGATCATATTTTTTGTTGGTCATGTAGACATTGGCGCGCTCGAGCAGTGCCGACGTCATGTCCGGCTTGGCGGCGATGGCCTGGGAGAAGGCGCTGATCGCTTCGTCGCTCTTGTTCTGCGAGCGCAGCAAGTTGCCCTTGAAGAGGTAGGCATCGGCATCCTTCGGATTGGCGGCAATCGCCTGATCGATCAGTTTGCCGGCGCCGTCGAAGTCCTTGCCGATGGCCGCCAGGCGGGCCATGCCGATCAACGCTTCGGATTGTCCGGGGACAATGGCGATGGCCGCCTGGTAAGCCTGCTTGGCCTTGTCCGGCATGGTGAGCGTCAGGTAGGCGTCGCCGCGGATGGCCAGCACGCTGGCGTCCTTGCCTTCGGCCATGGCGGCGGTGGCATCGAGCGCTTTTTGGCCCTGGCCCTGCAGCACCAGCGCGCGCGCCAGCACCGGCACGGTGCGCGCGCCGTCGATTTTCAGTTCGCCGGCCTTGCGCGCTTCTTTTTCGGCCGACACCGGGTCGCCCATTTTCAGGTACAGCGCCGCCAGCCGGATGCGCACTTCGCCGTCTTCGGGGGCCTTGGCGACGGCGTTTTTCAGCTGAATCAGGGCGGCTTTTGTATCGCCCTTGGTTTCGTAGCTTTGCGCTTCGCTCATCAGCGATGCCGCCGTTTCGGTTTTGCTGCACGCTCCCAGCCCGGCCGCCAGCAGCAAGGATGAGACGATCAGGGAGGCGCTGACGGCCCGTTGAGTTACACGACGCGACATAAACAATCCTTGTTGTATGGGCTGCGGCGCAGGCCGCGGCGGAATCAGGCTAATATTTCTCGGAGGTTAATAATACCTCAAGGAACCCTTTATTTCCTCAACATTGTCGCTGTGTTGCAATTTGGTCGAGCGGGGCGGACTGCGCCGCTGCGCCAGTCGGACTCAGGCGCCCCGCTCGCGCAAGCGGCTCAGTAGCGCCTCGACACTGTCGCCCACCGGCAAGCCGTGACGGCGTAACAATTGCAGATGCAAGACGAGGTTTTCCAGCACCAGCTTGGCTGACACCGCCAGCAGTGTCAGCAGGCGGTCTTCCGTGCTGAACGTGTCCATGGCCGTGGCCATGTCGCACAGGTGGCCGGCAACGAGCGCGCGCAGTTCGTGTTCGTCGAACGGCAAATCGGCGAAGTCGATGGGGTCTTGCTGCTCGACTTCGTGCATCAGGGCAGCAAGTTGTTCCGGCTTGATGGGCATGGGGCAACCTCGGTCATGGAGCGCGCTTTCATTGTAGGCCGACGGACGAAAAAAAGCCGGTCACACGGACCGGCCCCGGACCGGCTGTTGTTGGCGCTTTACATATTGCGGCGGTACTGGCCGCCCACTTCGAACAGGGCGGTGGTGATCTGCCCCAGCGAGCACACGCGCACCGCGTCCATCAGTTGTTCGAACACATTGGCGTTGTCGATGGCCGCCTGTTGCAGGGCCGCCAGTGCCGCTGGCGCGGCGCTGGCGTGTTGCTGGTGGAATTGCTCCAGGCGGGCCAACTGCGACTGCTTTTCATCGTCGGTGGAACGGGCCAGTTCGATCTGCTGGACCGCGCCCGTCGATTTCGGATTTCTGAACGTGTTCACGCCGATGATGGGCAGGGTGCCGTCGTGTTTCTGGTGTTCGTACAACATCGACTCTTCCTGGATCTTGCCGCGCTGATAGCCCGTTTCCATGGCGCCCAGCACACCGCCCCGTTCGGCGATGCGTTCGAATTCCTGCAGCACCGCTTCTTCGACCAGGTCGGTGAGCTGGTCGATGATGAAGGCGCCCTGATTGGGGTTTTCGTTCTTCGACAGGCCCCACTCGCGGTTGATGATCAGCTGAATGGCCAGGGCCCGGCGCACCGATTCGTCCGTCGGCGTGGTGATCGCTTCGTCGTAGGCGTTGGTGTGCAGCGAATTGCAGTTGTCGTAGATGGCGATCAGGGCCTGCAAGGTGGTGCGGATGTCGTTGAAGTCGATTTCCTGGGCGTGCAGCGAGCGGCCCGACGTTTGCACGTGGTACTTGAGTTTCTGGCTGCGGTCGTTGGCGCCGTACTTGTCGCGCATGGCCACCGCCCACAGGCGGCGGGCGACCCGGCCCAGCACCGTGTATTCGGGGTCCATGCCGTTGCTGAAGAAGAAAGACAGGTTCGGCGCGAAGTCGTCGATGTGCATGCCGCGCGCGAGATACGCTTCGACAAACGTGAAGCCGTTCGACAAGGTGAACGCCAGCTGCGAGATGGGATTGGCGCCCGCTTCGGCGATGTGATAGCCGGAGATCGACACCGAGTAAAAATTGCGCACCTGGTGGTGCACAAAATATTCCTGGATGTCGCCCATCACCTTGAGCGAAAACTCAGTGGAGAAGATGCAGGTGTTCTGGCCCTGGTCTTCTTTCAGGATGTCGGCCTGGACGGTGCCGCGCACGTTGGCCAGCACCCAGGCGCGGATCTTGGCCGCTTCGTCGGCGCTGGGCTGACGCCCGTTGTCGGCGACGAACTGGTCGAGTTGCTGGTCGATGGCGGTGTTCATGAACATCGCCAGGATGGTCGGTGCCGGGCCGTTGATGGTCATCGAGACGGAGGTGGACGGGCTGCACAAATTAAAACCGTCGTACAACACTTTCATGTCGTCCAGGGTGGCAATCGATACCCCGGAATTGCCCACCTTGCCGTAGATATCGGGGCGCACGGCGGGGTCGGCGCCGTACAGGGTGACGGAGTCGAAGGCGGTGGAGAGGCGCTTGGCATCCATCCCCGTCGAGACCAGCTTGAAGCGGCGGTTGGTGCGGAAGGCGTCGCCTTCGCCGGCGAACATGCGGGTGGGGTCTTCGCCCTCGCGCTTGAAGGCGAACACGCCGGCGGTGAACGGGAACGAACCGGGCACGTTTTCCAGCATCAGGAATTTGAGCACTTCGCCGTGGTCTTCGTAGGTGGGCAGCACCACCTTGCGGATGACGGTGCCGGACAAGGTGTGCTGGACCAGGCGGGTGCGGATTTCCTTGTCGCGAATTTTGACGACGTAATCGTCGCCCGCGTAGGCGGCCTGCAGGTCCGGCCACTGGGCCAGCAGTTTTTTGGCGCCGGCGTCCATGGCGGCATCGCGTTCGCCGATCAGCTCATCGAAGTCGGCGCTCTTGCCGGCGGCGGCGAGCATGCGGCGGCTTTCGGTGAGCTGCTGGCGTTCGCGCGCCAGCCGCACCTGCTTGCGCGTGTGCTGGTGGTAGCCGCGCACGGTGTCGGCGATTTCAGCGAGGTAGCGCGCGCGGCCCGGCGGCACGATGACGTGCCTGGTGCTGGAGTGGCGCGCCTGGACGATCGCCAGTTTGCCCGGCTGCACGTGCAAGCCCAGTTCGGCCAGGCGCGGCAGCAAGCCCTGGTAGAGGGCGGTGACGCCGTCGTCATTGAAGCGCGAGGCCTGGGTGCCGTACACGGGCATCTGCTCGGGCGCGGTGCTCCACAGTTCGCGGTTGCGCTGGTACTGCTTGGCGACATCGCGCAAGGCATCCTGGGCGCCCTTGCGGTCGAACTTGTTGATGGCAATGAAATCGGCGAAATCGAGCATGTCGATTTTTTCCAACTGCGAGGCGGCGCCGAATTCGGGCGTCATGACGTACATCGACAGGCCCACATGGGGCACGATGGCGGCGTCGCCCTGGCCGATGCCGGACGTTTCGACGATCACCAGGTCGAAGCCGGCCACCTTGCAGGCGGCGATCACTTCGGGCAGCGCGGACGAGATCTCCTTGCCCGCTTCGCGGGTGGCCAGCGAGCGCATGAACACACGCGCCTGGCCGTTCCACGGGTTGATGGCATTCATGCGAATGCGGTCGCCCAGCAGGGCGCCGCCGGACTTGCGGCGCGACGGGTCGATCGAGATGATGGCGATGTTCAGGGCGTCGCCCTGGTCCATGCGGATCCGGCGTACCAGTTCGTCGGTGAGCGAGGATTTGCCGGCGCCGCCCGTGCCGGTGATGCCCAGCGTGGGCACGGCGAGCGTGGCGGCGCTGTCGAGCAGTTGCTGGCGCAGGGCCGGCGCCGCCTTGCCGTTTTCCAGCGCCGTGATCAGTTGCGCCAGCGGGCGGTGGCGGCTGGCAATGTCGCCCGTCTGCAGGGGCGTCAGGCTGGTCGGGGAATAGGTCGACAGGTCGATGTCGCAGGCGTGCACCATCGATTCGATCATCCCGACCAGGCCCATGCGCTGACCGTCTTCCGGGCTGAAAATCTTGCTCACGCCGTAGGCATGCAGTTCGGCGATTTCGCTGGGCACAATGACCCCGCCGCCGCCGCCGAACACTTTGATGTGGGCGCCGCCGCGCTCGCGCAGCAGGTCGATCATGTACTTGAAATACTCGACGTGGCCACCCTGGTAGCTGGAAATGGCGATGCCCTGCACGTCTTCGGCCAGCGCCGCCGTGACGACCTCGTCGACCGAGCGGTTGTGCCCCAGGTGGACCACTTCGACGCCGTTCGACTGCAGGATGCGGCGCATGATGTTGATCGAGGCGTCATGGCCGTCGAACAACGAGGCGGCGGTGACGAAGCGCACCTTGTTGGCCAGTTTCGGCGCAGCGGCGGCGGCTGGGGTATGCAGGGTGGCGGCGGTCGTGATGTCGTTCATAGTGATCCTCGGTGATCGTGTACGGTATATGACGTTTACGTTAACGTCAAGCAGGAGCGCGGGTCAAGCTCACCCGGTGACGCGCCACCCTCCTGCTTGTCAGGGTACGCCGATTCGGCGCGTTCGGCTGCAGTGGCGCAGTGGCGCCGGCCGCGTCCGCGGCCGGCGTGGATGGGGGGGGCACCATCTTTAATAATATCGGCCGCCATTACGACACATCAATGCTTTCGAGCAATAATATTGGCTATACTGTGTAAGCACGCCGCCATGCGCGTTTTTTCAGTTTGCCCGAAAGTCGCAACACCATGCTCAAGAAGATCGACGCCTCCCAGCTCAAGCTGGGGATGTATGTCCATGACCTCAGTTGCGACTGGATGACGCATCCGTTCGTGCGCAACCGGTTTCTTTTGACGAGCGACGATGAGATCCGCCGCATTCACGACGCCGGCATCCACGACGTGGTGATCGACAGCGCGCGCGGGCTTGATGTGCAGGACGCGCCCACCCTGGTCGAGGCGCAGGCGCGCACCGAGGTGGAGCTGGCGCAACTGGCGGCGGCGCCCGTGCGCACGGTGCGGACGGGCATGGGTGAGGAGATGCAGCGCGCCAAGCAGATTCGCAGCCAGGCGGCCGGCCTGGTACGCAATGTGATGCAGGATGCCCGACTGGGCAAGGCGGTCGAGCTCGACCAGATCTCGCCGATGGTGGAAAACATCACGGAATCGATCTTGCGCAATCCCGGGGCCTTGATGAGCCTGATGCGCATCAAGAGTGCCGATGACTACACGTTTTTGCACTCGGTCTCCGTGTGCACGCTGCTGGTGGCGTTTGCCCGTTCGCGCGGCCTCGATGGCGAAACGACGTACCAGGCGGGGCTGGGCGGCTTGCTGCATGACACGGGCAAGGCGATGGTGCCCGATCGCATTCTCAACAAGCCGGGCCGGCTGACCGAGGCGGAATTCGACATCATCAAGAAACACCCGCAGGATGGCTACGATTTCCTCCTCAAGACGCCCGGCATCGGCCCGATCCCCCTCGACATCACCTTGCACCACCACGAGCGCTGCGACGCCAGCGGCTATCCGCACAAGCAGGGCACTGGCCAGATCAGCGAGTTGGCGCAGATGGCGGCCATCGTCGACGTCTACGATGCCATCACCGCCGATCGCTGCTATCACAAGGGCATGTCGGCGGCGGAAGCGTTGCGCAAGATTTACGAGTGGAGCAAATTCCACTTCAATCCCCAGTATGTACAAGAGTTCATGCGCTGCGTCGGCATCTATCCGGTCGGTACCATGGTGATGCTCGAATCGGGCCGGCTCGGGGTCGTTATCGAGGCCCATCCCACCAATCTGCTGTCGCCGAAGGTGAACGTTTTTTTTAGCAGCAAGAACAACAGCTACATTCAACCGCAAACGGTTGACCTGTCGCGTCCGCTCGGTTTCGGCGGCGGCGACAAGATCGTCCGCCACGAGTCGCCATCGAAATGGAAACTCGACCCCATGCAGTTCATGAGCCTGAACTGATCGCCTGCGGCGCGTCCAGCGCCAAGTCCCCACCTGCCTGGTGTACCCGCGCGCATCCGCGCGTTCGGCTGTCGTGTTTCCGTCAAATCAAAAAAAATTCTCCAATGCATTTTTATGTACTTGGAAGAAAACTTGTGCAGGCTCAATTTGCCCTGATCATTTGGCATTTATAGTGGCTTCAATGGCGCAGCAAACACAGCAGGGAAAAGCGAAGTTCCCGGAATTAAGAAGCGGTTAGGGGATTTTAGCGACGCCAGACGTTCTTCCTTTCCATCCACACGTGGAGTACATCATGAGCAAAATCGCATCCGCAGTCAAAACCTTCGTCGCCGATGAAAACGGTGTCACCGCCATCGAATACGGCCTGATCGCTGCCCTGGTTGGCGTGGCCATCGTGACTGCAGCCCGCGCCTTGGGCGGCCAGCTCGACACCACCTTCAACGCCGTGCGCATTGCCATGGGCGGCGCTGCCTGATGATGGCATGACCCCTCGGACGGCGTGCCGTCCGAGGGGTTTTTTTGTTTCCGCCGTTCCATGTGCAGTGCGTCGTCGCTGCGCCAGTCTGCCCCGCCTTCCGTGTTTTCGCCCGCCCCGGAGCGACCATGACCATCCCCCTTTCTCTCGAACTGCTGCTGACCGTCATGGTGGTGCTGGCCGCCTGCAATGATCTCTTGAGCCGGCGCATCCCGAATCGATTATTGCTCGTATGCGGCGTGGGCGCCGTGGGCCTGCATCTGGCCGGTCCTGCGCCTGCCAGCGCCTTGCTGCAGGCCCTCGGTGGCGCTGCCACCGGCTTTGCCGTGTTCCTGCCCTTGTACGTGTTGCGCGGCATGGCCGCCGGCGATGTCAAGCTGATGGCCGCCACCGGCCTGTTTCTGTCTGCGGGCGAGGTGTTCTGGCTGGCCGTGCTCACCGTCTGCGCCGGTGGTGTCATGGCGCTCGTGGTGGTGCTGTGGAAGCGCCGCTGGCGCGATGCGGGCACGAACGTGCTGAGCCTGTTACGGCCGCTCTGGATGGGACTGGCGGGCGCGCGACTGGCCGCCGAACCACTGCCCAAGCCCAGCGTGGGCAATCTGCCGTACGGCCTGGCGATCGCTAGCGCGACCCTGTTTTCGCTGGCCCAACGGCACTGCTGAGTACGTTAAGTCCTTCCTTGCTACGTGTCAAAAGGCGTTGCTCTAGGGCTCGCTACAATCGGGTTAATGTTGTTCGGCAGTACAGATTATCAGGAGATTTCGATGTCCGAGGCTGCCTTACTTGCCACCGCGCCATCCCCGGCCGCCATCCGCGCCGCGTTTCCGGACGGCGATATCGAAGCGATCGTGCCGCCCCATCCCACCACCTTGCGCGATACCGGGCTGGAACGGCCGCTGGTGCTGGCGCTGCTGGCGAAGACCATCGCGCGCTGCGGCAAAGCCCATTTGCCTGTACTCGGTGGCAAGCTGCGCCTGTCGATGAGCGTGCTGCGCGAAGCGATCGCCATGATGCTGGCCGATCAACTGATCGACGTGGCCCGGCGCGGCGATTCGGACATCGATATTGAATACCAGTTGACGGGCCCGGGCCAGGCCTTCGCTGCCGCGGCGCTGGCCGAATGCCGCTACGTGGGGCCGGCGCCGGTGACGCTCGACGCCTTGCGCGCGGTGATCGCCCGCGATGCCCAGCGCCATGCCGCCGGCGCCCGCTTCGGCGACGCCGAGCTCGCTGCCGCCCTGGGCGACGGGCCCGGCGACGAGCTCATCGACGCCGCCGTGCGCGCCCAGCTGGGCGCCGCCTTGTACTCGGGCCGGGCGCTGCTGCTCCATGGCGCGCCGGGTTCGGGCAAAACCACGCTGGCGCGCAAGCTGGGGCGCTTGTTGCAGGGCGTGGTGGCGATCCCCCATGCGGTGTTGATCGACCACCAGATCGTCCAGTTCCATGATCCGCTGGTGCATCTGGCGCCGGCGCTGCCGCAGGCGCGCCAGTTCGACGAGCGCCGTAACGACGGGCGCTGGCTGATCTGCCAGCGCCCGGTGGTGCACGTGGGCGCAGAACTGACGCCCGACATGCTCGAGTGCCGCTTCGACGCCGCCAACGGCATCTATCACGCGCCGCCGCACTTCCAGGCCAGCGGCGGCCTGCTCATCGTCGATGACCTTGGCCGGCAGCGCGGCGCCGCCGCCGATCTGCTCAACCGCCTGGTCAACCCCCTCGAACGGGGCCTCGACGTGCTGACCTTGCAAGGCGGTCACGCCGTGACGGTGCCGTTCGCCGTCACCTTGGTGTTCGCCACCAGTTGCGCGCCGCAGGCCTTGATGGACGCCGCCTTATTGCGCCGCATCGCCTACAAGATTCATGTCGGCGCGCTCGATGCGAGCCGGTATCTGGCACTGCTGCGCCGCCAGTGTGCGCTGCTGCACCTGCCCTACGACGAAGCGGCCGCGGCGTATCTGCTGCAGCGTCTGCATGCGCCGTCGGGCCAGCCGATGCTCGCTTGCATGCCACGCGAACTGCTCACCCGCATCGTCGATGCCGCCAGTTTCGCCGGCGCCGTACCGCGCTTGTGCGCAGCCTCGCTCGAGCAGGCCTGGCACAGCCTGTTTGCCTGTTGTCCGCCCCCTTGCACGGCGCCGGCCGCCGCTGATCACATCCTGTTGGGAGAAAAAGCATGAAGAACAAGCGCGCAATCGTGATGTTGGGGTTGGCCGTTCTGTTCGGCCTGGCCGCGGTGGCCGTGGCCTGGCGCTATCTGCTGCCGCCGCCGCCTTCGAGCGGCAAGCGGGTGGTGGTCGCCACGGTCGCGGTGGCGCAGGGCAAGCCGCTCACGGCAGACATGCTCAAACTGTCGGACAAGATATTCGAGCATCCACCGGAGGGGAGTTATTTTGATACCGAAAAACTGCTCAGCCGGGTCGTCAAGGATGCCTTGGCCGCCGGCGACCCGGTGACCGAGGCCAAGCTGGCGGCCAGGGACGCCGGGCTGTCCTCGCTGATCGGCAAAGGCAATCGGGCCATCACGGTGCGGGTCAACGACGTCATCGGCGTGGCCGGCTTCGCCTTGCCGGGCAACTACGTCGACGTCATCGTCAGCACCCAAAAAGATGCGCCAAATGGCGAGCGCAGCACGGAGCTCAATGTGTCGAAGATCGTGCTCGAACGGATCTTGGTGCTGGCCGTCGCGCAGGACGTGGGCCGCGACGAAAGCAAGCCGCGCGTGGTCAACGCCGTCACCCTGGAAGTCACGCCGGCCCAGGCCGAGCACCTCGACCTGGCCCGCAGCGTGGGCACCTTGTCGCTGGCCCTGCGCAATCAGCTCGACAACAGCGACGTGCACAGCGACGGCGCCACCAAGCGCACCTTGCTGCAGGAGCCGGCGCTCATCAAGCCAGCCGTGGTGGTCATGCCGAAGGCGCCGGCGCGCCCGACGACGCGACCGGTGGTGCTGGTCAAGCGCAATTGCGTCGGCGTGCTCAACGGCGTGAACGTGTCGCAAGAGTGCTTTTGATTCCCCTGTTTATTTCTCTCATTTTTCAGGATGAACGCCATGGACAACAGCGTCAGACAGCAGGCTTCGATGCGGGCCCGCCGCTTCATCAGCGTCATCGCCCTGGCGGCGTGCGCCTGCCCTGTGCTGGCGGCGGTCAAGCCGGCCGCTGCGGGGGCGGCGCCCACCCCGGTGGCCCAGCGCGGCGAAGTGGGCCCACGCTGCAGCGGCGACGGCGCCAAGCCGGCCACGATGACTTTGCAGCTGGGAAAATCAGCCATGATGCGCTTGCCCGAGCCGCTGCTGCACCGTAGCGTCGGCAACCCGGGCGTGGTGCAGGCGATGCTGGTGGCGCCCGATACCTTGTATCTGGCCGGCATCGACATCGGCACCACCAATATGATCATCCAGGGCAAGAGCGGCGCCTGCAGCGTCGTCGACATCGTCGTGACGATGGATGCCGCCGCCTTCCAGGCGACGCTGGCGGCCTTGCTACCCGATGAAAAGGAGATCCGCGTGACCGCCGCCGCCGACGCGCTGGTGCTCAGCGGTATGGTCGCCGATGCTGCCACCGTCGCCCGCGTGAGCGAACTGGCGGCCGCCTTCGTGCGCCGGCCCGTGCAGCCGCTGGGCGCGGTGGGCAAGACCGATCCGGCGGCGCCGGCCAATCCCACGACGGCGGGCGGAGGGGGCAGCGCCGCCGTGCGGGTCATCAATATGCTCGGGATCAGCGCACCGCAGCAGGTGATGCTCGAGGTGAAAGTGGCCGAGGTGTCGAAAACCCTGCTCGAGCGGATCGAGGCCGGTTCCATCGTGCGCATGAATTCGGGCAGCTGGGCGGCGACCCTGGTGGCCAATTTTCTCACCGGCCGCTCCGGTGGCGGCTTCGACGCGCGCATGAGCAACGGCACCAAGCTGTCCGTCGAAGCCCAGCGCGAAAATGCCCTGGTGCGTATCTTGGCCGAACCGAATGTGATGGCCATCAGCGGCCAGGAAGGCACGTTTCTCGCCGGCGGCAAGATTTTCATTCCCGTCGCCCAGGACTACAACAAGATCATGCTCGAAGAGCGCGAGTTCGGCGTGGGCCTGCGCTTCACCCCCACCGTGCTCCCCGGCGGCCGCATCAACCTGCACGTGGCGCCGGAAGTGTCGGAGCTCTCGCGCGAAGGGGTCGGCTTTAGCGCCGGCGGCGTCTCGGGCAGCCTGATCCTGCCCCTGATCACCACCCGCCGCGCCAGCACCACGGTGCAACTGTACGACGGCCAGAGTTTCGCCATTGGCGGCCTGATCAAGAGCAATTTCACCAGCGGCGCCAAGGGGACACCGTTCTTGTCGGAAGTGCCGATTCTGGGCGCGCTGTTTCGCAGCACCGATTTTCAGGAGGAGCGCAGCGAGCTGTTGTTTGTGATCACGCCGCACCTGGTCAAGCCACTGCCGCCCAATTACAGCCTGCCGACCGACATGGTGGCGGCGCCCAGCCGCGCCGCCCGGCTGCTCAACGGCCGGATCGAAGGCCAGCCGGCCGCGCTCGCCGCACCGGCGGCGGCCACGGCGCCAGCCGCTACAATGCCCGCCGCCGGCGGTTTCGAACTCAAATAAGGAGTTATCGTGCCCATCACCCTGTCGCCCCGCTGCAGCGCCATTTTGCTCAGCCTCACCGTCGCCGCCTGCAGCGCGTTTCCCCCGACCGAAACGGCCAGCGCCCGCTCGGTGCGCGCCACCCTGGCCTCGCAGATCGCCCATCCGGAAGCGGTCCGCAACACCAATCCCGTCTATGGCCTGGACGGGGCTGCCGCGCTTGCCGCGCAGCAGAAGTACGAAAAATCGTTCAGCAAGCAATCTGCCGACGGCGACACCACCGCGCCGCTGGTGCAGCACCGGTGAGTTCGATGAAGGGTTCGCCGCTGGCGGCGGCCCTGCATCTGGACGCCAGCGCCTGTTTTGGGAATCGACGATGAAAACCTTGCTGATCAGCCGCGATGGCGCGCTCCACGACGAAATCGCCGCGCAGGGCGCCGCCCGGGTGCCGCCGCTGCACATCGGCGCCACCCGGGCCAGCCTGCGCGACGCCCTCGACCGGGTGCTGGTCGATCCGCCCGAACTGGTCATCATCGACGCCAAGCACGGCGACGCCACCGATGTCGGCCTGCTCGACCGGTTCTGCAAGCTGCACGCCGCCTCCAACTTCATCCTGCTCACCAGCGCCATCGAACAGCACGACCTGCTCATTCGCGCCATGCGCGCCGGCGTGCGCGAAGTGCTGCCGTTGCCGCTGGTGCACCATGCCTTCCACGAAGCGCTCGACCGCATCACCAACACCAGCGCCATCCCGGCCACCCACGACGGCAAGGTACTCGCCTTTATCTCCTGCAAGGGGGGCAGCGGCGCCACCTTCATCTCCACCAATTTCGGCTATGCGCTGGCCACCCTGGCCGATAAAAAAGTCATGCTGATCGACCTGCACGGGCAGTTTGGCGACGCCGCCCTGTACGTGTCGGACCAGAAGCCGGTAATGACGCTGGCCGACGTGTGCAGCCAGATCGCCCGTATCGACGGGCCGTTTCTCGAATCCTGCCTGGTCCACGTCGGCGGCGGTTTCGGCGTGCTGGCGGCGGCCGACGATCCGGCCCACGCGGGCAATCTCAAGCCCGAGCAAATGGACACGCTGCTGCGCGTGGCGCGCCAGCATTACGACTTCATCGTGCTCGATGTCGGCCGCCAGATCGACGCCATGTCGCTGCGCGCGCTCGACAATGCCGACGCCATTTATCCGATCTTGCAACTGGCCCTGCCCGACATTCGCGACGGCCGCCGCCTGCTCGATATTTTCCGCTCGCTCGGCTATCCCGTCGATAGCATCCGGCTGATCGTCAACCGCTACGAGAAGGGCGGCAAGCTGCGCCTGCAAGACTTGCAGTCGGCGCTCGGCGCTGAAGTACTCCATACCATTCCCAACGATTACATGGCCGTGACCGACTCGGTCAACCAGGGCGTGCCGGTGCTGCAGTTATCGCGTTCCTCAGCGGTGGCGCGCAGCCTGATCGAGCTGGTTGAACTGATGGCGACGCGCCGCGTAACGGAAACCAAAGGCTTGTTCGACCGCCTGTTCGGCCGCGGCGACAGTGACCTGTAACCACACGGAGCGACCATGACTTTACGCGAACGGCTGGCAACGACGGAAGTGGCGCAGGTGGCGCCGGCTGCGGTGACGGCGCTGTCGGATGCCTTCAACCAGGCCTACCAGGACCTGAAGAAAAGCATGCATCAGATGATCCTCGACCGGATCGACCTCGAGCGCCTCAAGCGCCTCACCGCCGAACAGTTCAAACACGAACTGGCGCTGCTGATCCAGCGGATCATCGAGGAGGAACGGATCGTCCTGAACCAGAGTGAACGGCACAACCTGGTGCTCGACATCCAGCATGAAATGCTCGGTTTCGGTCCGCTCGAGCCCCTGCTGGCCGATCCCACCGTATCGGACATCCTGGTCAACACCTTTTCGAAGGTCTACGTCGAGCGGCGCGGCCGGCTCGAACTGACCGAGGTGTCGTTTCACGATAACGCCCATCTGATGAAGATCATCGAAAAGATCGTCTCGCGGGTCGGCCGCCGCGTCGATGAATCGAGCCCGATGGTCGATGCCCGCCTGCCTGACGGCTCGCGCGTCAACGCCATCATTCCACCGCTCGCCGTGGATGGTCCGATCCTGTCGATCCGGCGCTTCTCGGTGCAGCCGCTGACGGTGCAAAATCTGCTCGACTACAAGAGCCTCACCCCGCCCATGGTGCAGGTGCTGCAAGGGCTGGGTATGGCGAAGATCAATATCCTCATCTCGGGCGGTACCGGCAGCGGCAAGACCACCTTGCTCAATCTGCTCTCCGGCTTCATTCCTGCCAACGAACGCATCGTCACCATCGAGGACGCCGCCGAACTGCAACTGCGCCAGCCTCACGTGGTGCGCCTTGAAACACGGCCGGCCAATATCGAGGGAAAAGGCGAGGTGACCCAGCGCGCGCTGGTGCGCAACGCCCTGCGCATGCGCCCCGACCGCATCATCCTCGGCGAGGTACGCGGGCCGGAGGCGATGGACATGCTGCAGGCGATGAACACCGGCCACGAAGGTTCGCTGGCGACGATTCACTCGAACGCGCCGCGCGATGCCCTGGCGCGCCTGGAGAACATGGTCGGCATGGCGGGCGCCAACCTCACCGCGCACGCCACCCGCCAGCAGATTTGTTCGGCCATCACCGTGGTAGTGCAGGTGACGCGGCTCACCGACGGCGCCCGCAAGATCGTCAGCCTGCAGGAAATTACTGGCATGGAGGGCGACATCATCGCCATGCAGGAAATCTTCCGCTTCGAGCAGACCGGCGTGGCCGCCGATGGCAGGGTGCTGGGCCACTTCCGCGCCTCGGGCGTGCGCCCGCGCTTCGCCGACCGCCTGCGCCTGTTCGGCGCCCAGGTCGCCGATACGGTGTACGACCCGGACCGCGTATTTGAATAAGCTCGATTGAGCAAAGGGGGCAATATGAGTGGCGTCTTTTACGGTGTTGCAGTACTGATTTTCGCCGCCGCGATTTTGCTGGTGGAAGGTGTTTATTTGTGGTGGCTGGACACCCATGGCGGTGGCGCCCGCAGAATTGCGCGGCGCCTGCGCCTGATGTCGGCCAGTCCGCGCACTGCGGCCGAGCGCATCTCGATTCTCAAGCAGCGCCGCTACAGCGCCAGCGTGCTGTTGGACCACCTGCTGCACCAGTTGGCGCCGGCCCGCGCCATCGACAAGCTGCTGCTGCAGGCGGGTGTCAAATGGTCGGTCGCGCAGTTTTGCGCATGGAGCATCGGCCTGCTGCTCGCGGGTGCATTGCTGGCGCAAATGTGGCCGGCGGCGCCGCTGCCGGTGCGCGCCGCACTGGCCCTCCTGTGCATGGCCATTCCCTACGCCCTGCTGCGCCGCGAGCGGCGCCGGCGGCTGCAAAAAATCGAGCAGCAACTGCCCGAAGCGGCCGATTTTCTGGCGCGTGCCATGCGTGCCGGTCACTCTTTTAGCAACGTGCTGCAAATGGTGGGTACCGAACTGGCCGAGCCCCTGAGCGGCGAATTTCGCACCGCGCACGAGGAAATCAACTATGGCGTGCCGATGCACGAAGCGCTGACCAACATGGCCGCCCGCATCCCTCTCACCGACCTGCGCTATCTCGTCATCGCCGTGCTGATTCAGCGCGAAGCGGGCGGCAACCTGGCCGAGATTCTCGGCAATATCAGCCAGATCATTCGCGCCCGCCTGAAGCTTGTCGCCCAGGTGCGCGTGCTGTCGGCCGAAGGACGCATGTCGGCCTGGGTACTGGGGCTGCTGCCGTTTGTGCTGACGCTGATGATGACCTTGACCAGCCCCGACTACATCGCCATCCTGTGGACCGATCCGCTGGGCGTGCGCCTGCTGTGGTACGGCGCCGGCATGCTGCTGTTGGGGACGCTGTGGCTGCGCAAGCTCATTCACATTCGCATTTAGCCGGAGCCGCCATGACCGCATCCCACCTGATCTTTCTGCTGCTCGTCTTTGGCGTCGTCGTCGGCTTGACCGGCGCATGCATGATGATTTTTTCACCGCGCACGATCCGCGAACGGCTCGACACCTTCACCGCCAACCCGCCGCCGAACCAGTTGGAAAACGGTGGTTGGGTGGAGCGGGTCGCCAAAGTGGCCCAGCCGTTCACCCGCCTGTCGCTGCCCGAAGAAGGCTGGGAAAAATCGGCGCTGCGCACCCGGTTCATGAATGCCGGCTGGCGCACGCCGTCGGCGCCGACCCTGTACTTTGCGGCCAAGACCTTGCTGGCGCTGGGCTTGCCCGGCCTGGTGGCGCTGGTGCTGACCCTGTTCAAGCGCATCGTCACCGGCGACCAGCTGATGCTGCTCCTGTTCGGCTGCGCCGCCATCGGCTACTACCTGCCCAACATCGCGCTGGCGCAGGTGGTGCGGCGACGCCAGCGCGAGATTTTCGAAACCATCCCCGATGCGCTCGACCTGCTCACCGTCTGTGTCGAAGCCGGCTTGAGCCTCGAACGGGCGCTGATCAAGGTGGCCGGCGAAATCCACATCAAGAGCATGGTGCTGGCGCAAGAGCTGCAACTGGTGCTGATGGAAATGCGCGCCGGCTTTTCAAAGGAAAAGGCCTTGCGCAATTTCGCCCTGCGGACCGGGGTCGAAGACGTCGATACCCTGGTGGTCATGCTGATCCAGTCCGAACGCTTCGGCACCAGCATGGGCTCCGCCCTGCGCGTTCATTCCGACAACCTGCGCACCAAGCGGCGCCTGATCGCCGAAGAGACGGCCGCCAAGATCGCCCTGAAACTGATGTTCCCGCTGATTTTCTGCATTTTCCCCACCGTGCTGATGGTGCTGATCGGCCCGGCGATGATCCAGATCGTGCGTACCTTGTTGCCCGCCGTCGCCACCCACTGACGGCGCACCGGCGCCCCCCGCCATCCCACTGCCTTACCAGGAGACTCGCCATGCGCCCCACCGTCAAGACCCTCTGCGCCGCCTGCGCCAGCGCGCTGCTGGTCGCCTGCGCCGATATGGGCCCGCCGGGCCGGACCGGCATCAGCGCCGACGAGGCGTATGTGCTGGCGCGCCAGCAGCACCTGGCCGCGCGCCTGCCCGCCGCCATCGACAATTACCAGGCGGCGTTGCGGACCAACCCGCGCCATCTCAACGCCACCAACGGCCTGGCCACGCTGTATGCCGAACAAGGCAACCTGCCGAAGGCGATCGGCATGTGGCGCGCGCTCACGCTCGACACGGCCGACAGCGCCGCCACCGCCTACATTCACAGCAACCTTGGCTATGCCTACCTGCTCAACCGTGACTACCAACTGGCCATCGCCTCGCTCGAGCGCGCCTGCGTGCTCGACCCGCTGGGCCACCGCGCCTGGCGCCACCTGGGCGAGGCGCTGGCGAAAGTGGGGCAGGACGAGCGCGCCCGCCGCATGCTGCACCAGGCCGCAACGCTGGAGCAGCACGACCTGCGAGGCGACTATGCCCTGACCGGGACGCCGCCCCTGCCGGGCGTGTCCGATATCGACAGTGCCGCCGCCGCCGGCAGCGTCGCTGCGTCACCGGCGCCGGCGGCCCCGCCATCGGCCATGCCGGCGGCGACGGCGGCGCCCGAGCTTCCAGCCACCGAACTGCACCAGACGGGCAGCGCCATGTTCGAACTGCGCCGCCCGCGGCCGGCGGCGGCGGCCCGGCCGCCGCTGCGCCCGGTGGCCAACAAGCCCGAGGAGGAGGTGGTCGAGCCGACGGTGCGCGTCGAAATTCGCAACGGCAACGGTGTCACCGGCATGGCCCGTTCGCTGTCGGCCGCCATGACGGACGCGCATACCCAGGTGGTGCGCCTGTCGAATCAGAAGGGGTTCGGGGTCGAACACACGCGCGTCGAATTCCAGCCCGGCTTCGCTGCCGCCGCCGCGCGACTGGCCGAGCAGTTTGGCGGCACCGCGGTGCAGGCGACGCCAGGCGCTAATATCGACATCCGCCTGGTACTCGGGCAGGACCTGGCGCGCAGCAAGCGTGACGCCCGCCGTGTCATTCGCGCCGCACTCAGCCGCGCGGCGCGCGCCGGCTGAGTGTTGCGCGGCGGCGGCGTACCCGGTTCGTTTGTGGTGCCTCAAACCTGCGCCCGGGCGGGACGCGAAAATGGCCAGACACCTTCAGATCTCGGAGTCCGCCATGCCCACGATGCATCGCATTAAATCCCTGCTAGCCAGCCTGTTCCTGCTGGTGCTGGCCGCCTGCGCCCCCATCGCCACCCGCGAGGGCACGGGCGAATACGTCGACGACACCGTCATCACCACCAAGGTCAAGGCTGCCCTGGCCGCCGATCCGGCCGTCAAGGCCACCGAAGTGAATGTGGAAACCTTCCGCGGCACCGTGCAACTGAGCGGTTTCGTTGCCAGTCCCGAGGCGCGCCAGCGCGCCATCGAAATAGCGCGCGACACCAAGGGCGTGCACAGCGTCAAGAACGACATGGCCATCAAGCAGTAGCGGGCAAGGGCGCGCCTCCAGGCAAAAAGTCGTCGTGGGTGGACCGCGCACGGTGTTTGGTCGGCTGTAGGGAAGCGGCCAGCGTCGCGCTGTTCCGCGTCCGATACCGCGGCGTTCAATCCCAGCTGACGCTGCCCAGTCCCGTCGCCGTCGACGTGCGCGTGGTCGGCTTGCCATACACGGTTGCCGAGCCCAGCCCGCTCAGCACGAGGTTGGCGCTGGTCCGGGCAAACACCGTGGCGCTGCCCAGGCCCGTCAGCTTGACGTCGACACTGTCGGCGCGCAGCTCGCGGGCTTCCAGGCTGCCCACGCCGCCCAGTCGCGCCACCAGTTGCCTGCTCGTGCCATTGACCTCAATGCGCCCGGCGCCGCGCAGGCTCAACTCGATTTTGTCACTGTCGGCCGTGTTGAGCGTCATGCTGCCCACGCCACCCAATCGCGCATCGACATGCCGATAGCGGCTGGTCATCACCACCGTGCCGGCGCCGTCCAGTGCCAGGGCCACGCGCGGTCCCGCAAAGCCACTGATCTCGGCGGCGCCCACGCCTTGCGACACCAGTTCGGTAAAATTCGGCAGGGTCAATTCGGCGCGCAAGGACTCCTTGTGCTCCTTGCCAAAATGGAGATGGCGATCGCGCTCGATATCGATTTGCAAGGTGTCGCCCTGTTGGGTCGTCACCACCTTGGGCACGTAGCGGGCGTCACCGGCGATGAGCAGCGACGCCACCGGCCCCTGCTTGATGCGCAAATCGATCACCCCACCGAGTTTGACCTTGGTGACACGCGCATCGACCGCCCGTGTTTCGCTGCTCTGTTGCTGGGCGAAGGCATTGGTGGCGGTGCTCGACAGAATGATCGCCAGGACGCCGGCGCCGATCAGTTTTAACATGGTCAACTCCGATCGTTTATTTAATTGCCCAGCGCAGCTTTTTGTGCGGCGCTGAGGCGTTGACCGGTAATCGTCACCACGGCCATGGGCGCGGCGCCATGGTGGGCTGCTGGCGTGCTCGTCAGTGGGGACATGTGCGCGGTGCGGTGGGTGGGCACGGCGGCGCTGGCAAGGGTGCTGACGGAGGCCAGGCCGAGTGCGGCGATGAAGATGAATTCCATGTGTTTGGCGATGTTCATGATGGCGTCCTTGCTCGAATAGTTCGTTGAATTGAGTGAACTATATCGGGCCACCACCGGCGAGCAGGGCACATTGCGACAGAGCGCCGTAAAGCCGGTACAGGGCGTCATAAACGGGAAACCCACGGGCCGGGAGTGCGGTCGCGCGCCGCCGCCCGGGTTGATCAGCGGCGCCGTCCGCCCCAGCCACGGTGCGCGCCGCCATGGCGGTGCCCGTGCCCCCATCCGCGACCATGGTAATGCCCGCCCCAGCCGCGGTAATGACCACCGCCATGGCCGAACCACAAGTCCAGGCTGACGGGGGGGCCGATGTAATACGGCGCCAGCGGATAAGGCGCGACGGGATAGACGGGCGCAGGATAGACGGGCGCCGGCGCCACCACGGTGGCGGGCGGGGTGGAATAGCTGACGGTGCCTTCGGCGAGCACGACGGGTGCCGGCTGATAGACGGCGCAGCCGCCCAGCAGAGAGAGCACGGACAGCAGGGACGCCAGGTGGAGGCGGGACGGTTGTCTCGCCCTCAATAACACGCAAGCCGATTGCATACGGACCTCGCCCATCAAAGCCATACCACTTCATTGTGGTACACCTTTCGCGATGCGCGAGCGTTCTAACAGATCGTTACAGTTTGGCGATGCGGCGGGCGCGCACGACAAGGGGGCGCGGCAGGGCCACCCGTAGCCTTAGAACCTATCCCGGTAGGTCGGAGTCGCTGCTTGCCGGTGCGCCGCTGCGACGCCTGGCAACCGATGGCGGGCCGTCATATATGACTTGCCTCGTCTTCGCATGGCTCGCCATGCGTCATCCTCGCGCCTTGCCCTCGGCTGCCATGCATCGCCTACGCGCACGTCGCAATCCGCTTCCTCCTACCTACCGGGATAGGTTCTTAGTGCAAATGGCCCCCGCACTTGCGCGCCGCCAGGCAAGCGCCGACATGGCAGCCGGTATCGTATTCCCACTGCAAGGTCGGCTCATCGTATTGCATCACCACGGCAGGCTCGGCGCCCTGGTCGAAACCATCTTCGACACCGGTCAAAAACACGGGCACATGCTTCACGCCCAGCGCTTCGGCAATTTTGGACAGTTCGGGGTCGCTGGTAATGTGGGCTGGTTTCATCGCTGCAACTCCGACAGATGGGGGAGTGTTGAGTATAGGCCGAGGAGTGCCGTCCGCCTAGGGAAGCAAGCCCGTCCATTGGTAAGTCTATTCCTACCGCGCGTCGCCGCGTGGCCCGCGACTAGCTGTGCCGGCTGCCGCCGAGCGTCTGCAGGATTGCCGTGGTCTGCTCGTGTGCCGCCTTCCAGCCGCTGCGCTCGAGGAGCGGGCGGCATGCGGCGCATTCCGTGAACGGATTGCAGTCATGCGGCAGTTCAAGATAATGCGCGCCAAGCACGGGCTCACCGGCATACGCGTCGAGCCGTTGCTTGCCCGTCGCGGCGCCAGCGGCACCAGCGGCACCGCCGGCCTGGTCCGACTGCCCCGGCAGCAGCCATTGCTCGAACGGTGCCGAAGGCTGCCCGTCAGGTACGTACCAGGTCTTGCGCTCGTTGTTCCAGCGGGCGCCCAGCGCCTTGGCCTGGTCCTTCTCGGCGTACGGAACCTTGAGAATCTTCATGCATGCCTCCTTTGTGCGATCACTATGCGGCCGGGCCGGCCTGGCGACATCTGCGCCAAAATACAAAAGGGCTTCCCGCCTTCGTGGGAAACCCTTGTATGTGGACTACGTGTTTGGTGCCGACTGCCGGTTTCGAACTGGCCACCTGATGATTACAAATCAACTTTAATGCCCTGTAATCAACAGAAATTTTCAATAAAATCAACGGCTTAACATACCCTGCTGTACTGCATCTTACCACTATTTACCGCAGTCACTGCAGCAGAATTGCAGCAAAAAAGCACATGGCCGTAGCTGGCGGTAAGGTGCAGGAAGATGAGGTATCAATCGGCCTATACTGTTTGCAGTCGCCGTGATTGCCTACTCCCCGCTGACAAATGACTCAACTACTGACCGCGCGTGAACTCGCGAGCCTCCTCTCTCTTAAAGAGCAGACAATCTACAACCGTCATAGCACAGGCGCCAGCCTGCCAACCGCCGTCAAGATTGGGAGCAGATTGCGCTTCCGTCAATCGGACGTCGATGCTTGGATTGCTGGTCAGATAGAACGACAACCGGCCACATTCACCCCTTCTCGGGGCACGGCAGAAGTTGTGCAGCGCGCACGCGGCCGACCGACAAAGGCTCAGCAAATTGCAGCCCGCAAACTCGATGCGAAGCTTTAACCCTTCGACCACGCCTGCCGGCGAAGCACTCGTACTAGGGATTCAAGCACGCAATTTGCCATCGGGCATGATTAGCAGGGTTGCACTACGGGGCCAATCAAACATTGTTTTCACTCTGCAGGAGTTGGCGTGTTTCCCAAGCCTAGGACGTTGTAACAACGCACATCGTTGTTCCGTTGACGGAGGGAGTACCAACCATTATGGAAATGGAAACCCCGTCATTTTCATGCAGGCTTAGCTGGAGTTGCGGCAGGTTTCTCAGGGCTGCTTCCGCCGCCGCTTTTTTGCTGATTGCCTTTGCTTGTGTCCGCAGACTGCTTAATTTGTACTGACTTATTGTCGAGCATTGCCTTGTGAGCGTCACTCGTTGGGTTCTTCGAGTCACTACGTTTGTCGTTCGGTTTCCTGTCCATAATTTTCTCCAAAAGTGTGAGGCGACGGCGCTGAATAGCGTCTGAGCCAACTCTACTCGCAACACCGCCATTTGGACGCACTGCTGATAACGCAACCGCTAACTATGTAAAGGTGCCACTTGGCGGACTTTGGCAACGGCATCGCTACGTAGCTCAAGCCGCTCAAGCCAGTGCTTGCGGCAGCCAGGAACGAACACAAGCGAGAACGACATGACATCAACCAGGTCGTTGACCGGATGCCCTACATAAAGGCTGACTGACGCTGTGCACTCAGGGTGAGCGGCCGTTTTTCCCTTTGGGAATTCGCTTGAGTATTGGTGTCTTAAGTTGTCGTAGAAGGAAGGGCGGAGTTATGCCGAGCTCACGGGCAGCGCGTCGCTGGCGGCTTCGTCCTGGCTGCCCTATTCACGGTGTCAAGGAAGTCGTCAAGAAAATCCAGGAAGGGTCCAAGGACGCCGCAAAGTTCTGGACGGCCCCCTAACCGACGGAAATTTGCTGGGCGGCGAACTGACGTGCTGCCGTCGCCGCCGTTTGACATTACCGGACCGGTCGTTTGTCCGCGGCCTGCACGTTGTAGAGCGTAGAACGAGATACGCGAAACTGCCGAGCAATCTCAGAAATCGACATCTCCCTGTCGTTCATCATGACTAGGGCAGCACGCTGTTGCTTCAGGTCCAGAACGCTTGGCTGACCACCTTTCTTGCCACGAGCTCTTGCAGCGGCAAGCTCAGCAAGAGTGCGTTCTCGAAGAAGGGGCAGCCTCTAAAACCAAGTGCAACACCCTTTGCTGTAAGGTGCTGCCATGCCGAAAATCTATACCCATCTGACGACACAGGAGCGCGCCGTCGTGATGACCATGCGGGACGACCAGT